>NZ_CAXBOD010000012.1:0-98661 GCF_963977235.1 uncultured Albimonas sp. | reverse complement strand
AAACGAAAGACCCCAGCGACGGACGATCCTTGGGCTTCAGCTGCGCGGTCATGGCGCTCTCCTCCCCCGCGCCTCTCGCTCTCCGGGGCGCGGCGCGCGGGGCGCGCGCGGCGCCGGCGCGGAGGGGGCGGGGGCCTCCACGCGGCGGATCCGGGGTCGAAGCGTTACCCCAGCCGCGCCGGGATGCAAACCGTGCGGCGCCCCGGCAGCGCCCTGCCCGGCCCCGCGCGGCGGCTTCCCGACCCGGCCCCGCGCCCGCGCCTCGCGACGCCGCACGCGGTTGTGAGCCCGCCCGCCGGCCGCTATAGCTGACAGGAACCGCCGCGCGCGTCCTTCGGGGCGCGCCAGCCGCGCGTCGCGCCCCGTCGCGCGCCCGCCCCGAGACCCAAGCTGCAGGACCGTCCATGACCGACAAGCTCAGCCAGTTCCTCGCGACCCGCCCCTGGATCCTCGCCGACGGCGCGACGGGGACCAACCTGTTCGCGCTGGGGCTCGAGCATGGCGACGCGCCCGAGCGGTGGAACCTGGAGGAGACCGCGAAGGTCAAGGCCCACTACCGCAGCTTCATCGACGCGGGCTCCGACCTGGTGCTGACCAACACCTTCGGAGGCACCGCCAACCGCCTGAAGCTGCACGACATGCAGGACCAGGTGCACGAGATCAACGCGGCCGCCGCGCGCCTGCTCAGGGAGTCGATCGCCGAGTCCGGCCGCGACGTGATCTGCGCGGGCGACGTCGGGCCCACCGGCGACCTGTTCCAGCCCGTCGGCCCGCTGAGCTTCGAGGACGGCGTGGCCGCCTTCGAGGCGCAGATGCAGGGGCTCAAGGACGGTGGCGCCGACGTGCTCTGGGTCGAGACGATGTCCTCGGAGGACGAGTACAAGGCCGCGCTCGAGGCCGCCTTCCGCGTCGGCATGCCGGTCGTGGGCACCATGTCCTTCGACACCAACGGGCGCACGATGATGGGCGTCACCCCCAAGCGGCTGGCGAGCCTGGCCCATGAGTGCGACCACGACCACGCGCCCAGGGCCTTCGGGGGCAACTGCGGGACCGGCGCGCCGGACCTGCTGATCGGGATCATCTCGGCCGCCGACGAGATCCGCGAGGACGACGTGATCGTCACCAAGGCCAACTGCGGCATCCCCGAGTATGTGGACGGCGCGATCCGCTATTCGGGCACGCCGGAGCTGATGGCCGACTACGCCTGCCTCGCCCGCGATCTGGGCGTGCGGATCATCGGCGGCTGCTGCGGCACCCAGCCGGGCCACGTCGCGGCGATGCGCGAAGCGCTCGAGACGGTGGCCCCCGGACCCCGGCCCTCGGTCGAGGACGTGATCGCCAAGCTGGGCGCGGTCACCGGCTCGACCATGGACCTTCTGAGCGACGCAGGCCCCGCGGCCTCGCCCAAGCGCGGCAACCGCCGCCGGCGCGCGGGCTGAGGCGGGAGGCGGCGCCTCAGCCGACACAGACCCGGGATGAGAAAGGCGCGCCCGACCGGGCGCGCCTTTCTCATGTTCGGGGGGGGGCCGAGGCCCCGCCAGCCTTCCCCACGAAAACGCCCGCCCCGGCGCGTCGGCCGGGGCGGGCGGGATCGTCACGGCGCGTGGCCCGGACGGCGGATCAGGGCGCCACGGAGCGGCCGCCAGAGGAGGCGCACTGCGCATTCACCTGGGACGCGGGCAGGCCGTAGACCCAGGTGAACACCGTCGTCCCGCCGTTGCGATGGAGGCAGGCGGCGTTGCGGCGGTCGCACATCCGCCCGCCCTCGAGCACCTGGCTGCCCATCGAGCGGCAGCGCGCGGCGAAGTCGTCCCGCTCCGCCTTGCTGGGGAACTCGTAGTCGCCGCAGATGTTGTTGGCGGCGCTGTAGCACGACAGACGCAGGTCCGCGCCGGGGTCGTAGTCCTCGCCCGGGAGGGGATTGGCCTCCTCGACCGCCGCCGCGGGGGCCTGCGCCGCGGCCTGCGGGGCGGCGGACTGGGCGGAGGGCTGGGCGGAGGGCTGGGCGGCGGCGGCCTCCTGCGCGGCCTCGGCCTCGGCGGCGTCGGCCAGGGCCTGTTCCTCGGCCAGGCGCTCGGCCTCGAGGCGGGCGGCCTCCGCCTCGCGGTCGAGGCGGGCCAGCGCGGCCTCGGCGACGAGCGCGTCCTGGGTTCCGGGGCGCTCGTCGCGGATCCGCTCGAGCGTGTCGCGGTCGCCGGTCCGGCTGGCCTCGGCGAGCTCCTCGGCCTGGGCGGCCTCGGTCAGATCGGCCAGCAGGTCGGGATCCTGGCGCACGCGGCGCGCGATCTCGCCGGCGAGCGCCACGCCGTCGTTGTAGGCCTGCGCCTGATAGGCGTCCCCGTCGCCGCCCATCATGCAGGTCTCGGACTCCCGCCGCGTCTGGAAGCTTTCCACAACGGCGCCCGCGTGCATCAGCTCGCAGCTCGCCAGCGTGTCCGAGCAGTTGGTCGTCCCCTCCTGGTCGATGTCGCAGACCAGCCGCAGGTCGTCCTCGGCCGAGGGCGCGCCGCCGGTCCACTGCGGGATGTGGCGGGCGAAATAGTCGGTCATGCCGCGCTGGGTGGCGGGGGCCGAGACGCCGGGCATCGCCTCCTGCCCCAGGCTCAGCCCGACGGTCGCGGGCGGCAGCGAGGCCGCGCCCATCGGCGGCGACGCCTGGCCCAGGATCGAGGGCGCGGGGTCCGCGCAGCCGGCCGCAAGCGCCGCCAGCGCCAGCGCCGCGGCGACGCGCAGCCCCCGGCGCCGCCGCGTCAAGATCATGTGAGTCATCGCCTTTCCCCCTCCGACAGCGTGCGGCGCGCACTTTTCAGGCCGGGCGGCGCAAGGTCAACGCAGGGCTGGGAAAAGAAAACGGCCCGCGCCGAAGCGCGGGCCGTCCTGTGTCCTTCAGGCCGCCCCCGCGGGGGCGCGCCGGTCTCAGCCGACCAGCTCGAGGCCCGAGAAGAAGAAGGCGATCTCGATGGCCGCGTTCTCGGCCGAGTCGGAGCCGTGGACCGAGTTCTCGCCGATCGACAGGGCGTGCGCCTTGCGCACGGTGCCCTCGGCCGCCTCGGCGGGGTTGGTGGCGCCCATCACTTCGCGGTTGCGCGACACGGCGCTCTCGCCCTCGAGGACCTGCACGACGACGGGGGCCGAGGCCATGAAGTCGCACAGCTCGCCGTAGAACGGACGCTCGGCGTGCACGGCGTAGAACTGGCCGGCCTGGGCCGGGGTCAGCTGGATCCGCTTCTGGGCGACGATGCGGAGGCCGGCGTCCTCGAACATCTTGTTGATCGCGCCCGTGAGGTTGCGGGCGGTCGCGTCCGGCTTGATGATGGACAGCGTGCGCTCGACGGCCATGGGTGGTCCTCTCGTCAGGATATCGGGGTGTCGGAAGGGCCGCGCAACCCGCGCGGGCCCCGGAATGGCGCGCGCTCGGTAGCATGGGAGGTTCAGCCATGAAAGCGCATTTCGCGGGCTTCGCCCGGTATAACGCATGGGCGAATCGTCGCCTCTACGAGGCCGCGGCGGCCCTGACGGACGCCGAGCGGCGCTCGGACCAGGGGGCGGCGTTCGGCTCGCTCCACGCCACGCTCAACCACCTGCTGGTCACCGACGTGATCTGGATGGCCCGGATCCGGGGGGTGAAGGGTCCGGCCTGGGGGCTGGACCACATCGCCCACGACGACTTCGACGACCTGCGCGCGGCGCGCGAGGCGCTGGACGCGGATATCGTGGAGGGGGTGGACGCGCTTCGCGAGTCCGACATCCTCGCCTCCGAGATCGCCTACACCCGCGTCTCGAGCCCCGAGCCGATCGTGCAGCCGCTGGCCGAGGCGCTGGCGCATCTGTTCAACCACCAGACCCACCACAGGGGGCAATGCCACATGATCCTGACCCGTCTGACGGGCGCCGCGCCCGCGCTCGACCTGCTGTTCTTCCACCGCGAGGCGCGGGCGGGCGCATGAGCGAGATCCGCCCCCCCATCTGGTTCGAGGACCTGACCCCCGGCACGGTCATCCGGACCGCCGGCGCCACCCTGACCGAGGCCCAGATCATCGAGTTCGCGATGCGCTGGGACCCGCAGCCCTTCCACATCGACGTCGAGGCGGCGAAGGACAGCATGTTCGGCGGGCTGGCGGCCTCGGGCTTCCACACCATGCTGACCGCGTTCCGGCTGCTGCACGCGACCAACTTCATGTATCCCGCCGGCCAGGGCTCGGGCGGGATGGAGAGCCTGCGCTGGCTGGTTCCGGTCCGTCCCGGCGACACCATCCGCATGGAGTGCGAGGTCACCGACGCGCGGGTGCTGACGTCGAAGCCGCACATGGGGGTGTGCGGCTTCCACTATCATGTCTTCAACCAGCGCGACGTGCTGGTGATGGACTGGAAGGCCTCCGCCTTCTACCTGCGCCGGCCCGAGAACCGGCCGCCGGCGGAGGCCTGACTGCGCCGGGACGTCTGTGCGCCGAACGCCCCGGCTGGCGCGACGCCCGCGCCAGCCGGGGCCTCGGGCAGGTCCGGCCGGACGCTCAGGGCAAGGGGGGAAATCCGCGGACGCCGGGCGGTCGCCGCGCCGATCGCCTCGATCCGCAGCAGCGCGCGGGCCGCGGTCTGGGAGGCCTCGTCGGTCTCGGCGAGAAGCTCCCGGCAGGTGTGGGACAGGTCGGCGAGCGCGGCGCGCGCCTGTCTCGCCTGCTCGCTGTCCTCGTTCAGCCAGGCGACGTCTGCAAGGAAGGCGGCGATCTGGCCCGCAACGAAACCCGCGGCCTCGACGGCCTGCTCGGGCGGGAGGTCATAGACCTCCCCCAAAGCAACGAAAACCGCGTCTTCCAGCTCCGTTCTTCGGCCGTCCTGATCCAGATCGTCTTCGACACGCATGGCCCTGGCCCCCTTGGCTTGCGACAGCGTCTGCGGCGAAGTGTAGCGGCGCTATCCTATTCGACAAGTCAAATTCGTTTGCTGCAATATAATTTTTTAGTTTGACCTTGCAACCAGCGCTATAAATCGGCCGACGGGGCCGCTCGCGGCCAGCCAAACTCGAGGGCATACGTTCGAATTATTTCTTCGTTTCGAAGAAGCGGCCCCCGGTCGCCGGAGCGCCGGCCACGGCCGGCCGCCGCCGGGCCCGAGGCGCCTGCCGCCGCCTTTGCGCGCAGGCGGGCCCCCGCGCGGCGAGGGGCCTTCCCCCGGGGCCCCGCCTGCGCTATCGGCGGGCCCATGATCGCGATCCGCAACATCGACTTCTCCATCGCCGGCCGTCCCCTGTTCGAAGGGGCCTCGGCCACCATTCCGCTCGGCCACAAGGTGGGCGTGGTGGGCCGCAACGGCACGGGCAAGACCACGCTGTTCCGCCTGATCCGCGGAGAGCTCTCTCCCGATGGCGGCGAGACCGAGGTCGGCCGCGGCCTGCGCCTGGGCGGCGTCGCGCAGGAGGCCCCGGCCAGCGAGCTGTCGCTGCTCCAGACCGTGCTCGACGCCGACGAGGAGCGCGCCGCCCTGCTGGCCGAGTCCGAGACCTCGACCGACCCGATGCGCATCGCCGAGGCGCAGGAGCGGCTGGTGGTGATCGACAGCCACACCGCCGAGGCCCGCGCCTCGGCGATCCTGCGGGGCCTGGGCTTCGATTCCGAGGCGCAGGCGCGCCCCTGTTCGGAGTTCTCGGGCGGCTGGCGGATGCGGGTGGCGCTGGCGGCGGTGCTGTTCTCGCGCCCCGATGTGCTGCTGCTCGACGAGCCGACCAACTACCTCGACCTCGAGGGATCGATCTGGCTGGAGAACTTCCTGGCCACCTGCCCCGCGACGGTGCTGGTGATCTCGCACGACCGCGGGCTGCTGAACCGTGCGGTGAACCACATCCTGCATCTCGACCGGAAGAAGCTGACCCTCTACGGCGGCGGCTACGACCAGTTCGAGGAAGTGCGCCGCCTGAAGATGGAGCAGACACAGGCCGCCGCCGAAAAGCGCGACAAGGCGCGCGCGCATATGCAGAGCTTCGTGGACCGCTTCCGCGCCAAGGCCTCGAAGGCCAAGCAGGCGCAGAGCCGGATCAAGATGCTCGAGAAGATGCAGCCGATCGAGTTCCAGGCCGACTCGGACGTGAAGCCCTTCGACTTTCCCTCGCCGGCCGAGCTCGCGCCTCCGCTGATGCAGGCCGAGGGCGCGGCGCTGGGCTACGACGGGCGCGCGGTGCTGCGCGACCTCAGTTTCCGCATCGACCAGGACGACCGCATCGCCCTGCTGGGCGCCAACGGCCAGGGCAAGTCGACGCTCGCCAAACTGGTCTCGGGCCGGCTGCCGCCGATGGCGGGAAGCTGGCGCACCTCGCGCGGGATGAAGGTCGGCTTCTTCGCCCAGCACCAGCTCGACGAGCTGGTCCCCGGCGAGACCCCGATCCAGCACGTCCACCGCCTGATGCCCGACGCGCCGCAGGGCAAGCTGCGCGCGGTCCTGGCCAAGGGCGGCATCGGCGCGGACATCGCCGCGAACCCGGTCGACAAGCTCTCGGGCGGGCAGAAGGCGCGGCTGCTGATGCTGCTCGCCGCCTGGGACGCGCCCCATGTGCTGGTGCTCGACGAGCCGACCAACCACCTCGACATCGAAAGCCGCGAGGCGCTGGCCCAGGCGCTGGCCGAATACGAGGGCGCGGTGATCCTGATCTCGCATGACCCGCATCTGGTGGAGGCGGTGGCCGACCGGCTGTGGCTGGTCAAGGACGGCCGCGTGCGCGCCTACGACGGCGACATGGAGGATTACCGCCGCCTGCTGCTGTCCGAGCGCGGCGGCGGCGGCCGTCTCGCCTCCCAGGCAGAGAAGCGCGAGGCCCGCGAGGCGAAGGCCGCCGCCAAGGAAAGCGCGAAGGAGGCCGCCAGGCCCCGCCGCACCGCCGCCGAGCTGCGCCGGGCGCTGGCCCCGCTGAAGGCCGAGGTGGTGAAGTGCGAGGAGCGCATCGCCAAGCTCGAGGCGATGCGCCGCAAGATCGACGCCCGGCTGATGGCGCCCGACTTCTACATGAACGCCCCCGCCGACGAGGCCCAGGCCCTGCAGCGCAAGCGCGCCGAGATCGAGGCCGCCGTGCTCAAGGCCGAGGACCTGTGGACGCGGGCGCAGGAGCGGCTCGACGCCGAGGAGAAGGCGGCCTAGCTCTTGCGGCGGGGGGGCTGGAGATGGAGGCCCCGATGCCGAACCCGAGCATCAAGGACGAAGACACCTACCAGGCCCTGCGCGAGCAGGGCGCGAGCAAGGAGAAGGCGGCCCGCATCGCCAACGCCAAGGCCGCCGGCGACCATCCCTCCCGCAAGGGCGGCAAGGCGCCCCCCTACGAGGAATGGACGGTGGCCGAGCTGCGGGACCGGGCGCGCGAGCTCGACGTCTCGGGCTGCGCCTCGATGCGCAAGGCCGAGTTGATCGAGGCCCTGCGCGACCGCTGAGCGCCGAGGGTCCGCCGGGCGTCGCCTGCGATCCAGGTCGACCGGGGCGCCTGCCGGACGCGCCCCTGGGCGGCGCCCCTCGGCCTCGACGCGCCCCCGCCCGCAACCGGGGCGCGTCAGGGCCGCGTCGCCCGCCGCGAGCCGCCTGGCGCCCGACGCCGCTCATCCCGGGCGCTCCCCCACCGGCCCGCGCCGCGCTCCGCCCCGGAGACGTCTGCGCCAGGCGCCCCGCTCGCCGCGCGCCGCGGGCGGACCGGTCAGGCCGGGCGCGCGGTCGACGCGGCGCCCTGCTCAGCCGCCGGGCGCGTCGAGGCCGGTGGTCTGCGAGGGCGGCGCGAACACGTCGACCGCGACCGAGTCCTCCAGCGCCTCGATGGCGTGGGGCACGCCGCCCGGCAGGCGCAGCAGGTCGCCGGGGCCCACCTCGTAGACCGTCGTCTCGCCCGGCTCGCCCACGCTCAGGCGCAGGCGGCCGAGGATCACGAGGGTGAACTGCTCGTTGGGGTGGCTGTGGGGCGGCAGCGACAGGCCCTTGGCCACGATCGCGTGCTGGATCATCGCCTGCTCGCCCGTCACCCGCCGCAGGATCGCGCCGGGCACGGGCGCCTGCCCCGGCATCTCCGCAAACACGGTTTTCAAACCCTGCATCTGTCCGGCCTCCCTGACGCGCCCTCCCGGCGCCGGGGGAGAGCCTAGGCCGCGCCGCTCCCGCGCGAAAGCCTCGCCCGCGGCGCGGCGCCTGTCCGCTCCGCCCGCGCCTGAGGCTCGGCTGCGCGAGAGACGACGCGGTCGCGAAGCGCCGCAGCGGCCACAGGGCCCGCGGCGGGTCAAGCCCCGCGCGCCCGCGGCGCGGCCTGGGCGCTTGCCTTCCGGGCCGGCGCACCCGATGTTGACCGGCATGGACGCACTCGACGGCATCGCGCTGGAGCGCCTGGTCTACCTGGTCCTGCTGCTGGGCGTGGTGCTCTCGGGCGTGGTCACGGTCTACCGGGGCCGGCTGGGCACGGGGCTGCGCGACGCGCTGCTCTGGGGCCTGATCTTCATCGGCTTCGTCGCCGTCTACGGCATGCGCGAGGACCTGGCCGCCTCCTTCTCCCCCACCCAGGACCGCGTCACCTCGGCGGGCGAGGTGCTGATCCCGCGCAGCCCCGACGGCCATTTCCGGGTCAGCGCGCAGGTCGACCAGACCGAGGTGATCTTCCTGGTCGACACCGGCGCCTCGGGCGTGGTGCTGACCGCCGAGGACGCCCGGCGCGCGGGGTTCGAGCCCGAGGATCTCGCCTACACCGGCCGCGCGCGCACCGCCAACGGCGAGGTGCGCCTCGCGCCGATCCGCCTCGCGCGCCTGAAGCTGGGCGAGGTCGAGGCCGAGCGCTTCCGCGCCTCGGTCTCGGAGGGGGAGCTGTTCTCCTCCCTGCTCGGCATGGACTTCCTGCAGCGCTTCTCCCGCGTCACGGTCGAGGGCGACCGGATGGTCCTCGAGCCCTGAGGCCCCTCAGCCGATCCGCGTGAACTCCGCCAACAGCCGGCCGTCCGTGGCGATCAGGCGGCCGTTCTTCCACACCTCGCGCCCGCCCGGCGCGCCGGCGACGGCCTGGGGGACGTGGGCGGCGGGGATCGTCACGAAATCGGCCGCCGCGCCGGGGACGAAGCCGTAGTCGGTCAGGCCCAGGACCGTGGCGCCCGCCTGCGTGACGATGTCGAAGGCCATGGCGAGCTGCGCGTCGGTGTTGAAGCCCGAGCGATAGCCGATCATCCGCGCCCGCCCCAGCATGTCGCCGTCGCCGAACGGCGACCAGGAATCGCGGATGTTGTCGCAGCCCGACCAGACGGCCGCGCCCGCCTCGCGAAGGATCGCGACCGGCGGGAAGGCGTGCGCGCCGGGCGCGGTCGTCATGATCGCCACGCCGGCCTCGGCGAGCCGCGCCGCCGCCTTGCGCTGCGCGCCCTCGTCCACGTCGCCCAGCCCGTAGGCGTGCGAGACGCCGACCTTGCCCTGCATGCCCAGCGCCACGGTCCGCTCGCAGATCCGCTCGATCTCGAAGACGCCCAGCGTGCCGTGGTCGTGCAGGTGGATGTCGACCGGAGCGCCGCGGCGCTCGGCGATGTCGAAGACGGCATTCAGGTGACCCTCGACGTCGCGGTCGAAGGTGGCGGGGTCGAGACCGCCGACAACCTCGCAGCCCAGACCCATCGCCGCGTCCATCATCCCGGCCACGCCGGGCGAGTGCAGGATCCCGTTCTGGGGGAAGGCGCAGAGCTGCAGGTCGATCAGGCCCGCGTACTCCTCGCGCACCTCCAGCAACGTCTCGACATGGGAGAGGCCGACCTTCAGGTCGATCATCACGTGGCTGCGCATGCGGGTGGAGCCCTGGGCGAGGCAGAGCTCGAGCTGGTTGCGCGCCCGCACCGCGAGCGGGGCGGCCTGCGCGAGGTTCTCGTGCTGGAAGGCCACCCGTTCATGCACGTCGAAGCCGTCGGTGCAGGGCTTGTAGGGGAACCAGGCGTCGCCCCAGAACGAGGTGTCGAGGTGGATGTGCCCCTCCACGAAGCCCGGCGCGACGAGGCGGCCGGCGAAGTCCACCGTGCCGCCGGCCGCGGGGCGCGGGGCGTCTGGGGGCAGGATCGCCTCGATGCGGCCGGCCGTGACGGCGATGGCGGCGCGGGTCCCCTCGGGGAGCAGGGCGTTCTCGAAGATCAGGTCGGTCACGGGGCGCGGCTCCGGCGGCTGGATCGGGGGGTGCGGTCGGGGGACAGGCTAGGCCAAAGCGGGCGCCGGTTGGAATGCGACACCCCGGAGGAGGCGCGGGGAGCGGGGGGAGGAGGCGCCGCGTCGGGCCGGGCGCCCGGGCCGCCGCTCGCGCTCGCGGCGCATGGCGGGCGGGGCCGCCTGGCCCCCCCGGCCGCGGGTGGGAAACGGCGCGCCCGGGCGCGGCGCCGGCCAACGCGCCGCGGGCGGAGCGCCGAAAGTCGCGGAACAGCCGACGCGGCGCCTGCGACGCCGGGCGCACATGCGGCGCCCGATTGCAGGCGCCGCGTCCGAGCCGGCGGCGCTCTTGGTCGCCGTTCAGACCGCGACGCCAAGCGCCGTGAGATGCCGCGCGCCCTCGGGCAGGTCGGCGCGGTCCTTCAGCTCGAGGATCAGGCGCGCCTCGGGGGCATGCTCGGCGATCGCGTCGAACAGCGGTTTCCAGGCGATGCGGCCCTGCCCCGGCGCCCAGTGGCGATCGGCGATCCCGTCCACGTCCTGCAGGTGAACGTGGCGCAGCCTCGCCCCCGCGGCGCGCACGTGGAAATCCGTCGGCCGGCCGCCGCGCGCCACATGGGCGTATTCCGCGTGCCCGGTGTCGAGCGACACGAAGACCGGCGCCGGCGCCAGCGCGTCGACCAGCGCCACGCGGTCGGCGGGATCCTTGTCCTCGACGTTCTCGATCACGAGCTCCACGCCCAGCTCCCTCGCCCGCGCCAGCACCGGCGCCAGCACCTCGGCGCAGCGCGCGATCAGGCCCTCGCGCCCGCCCGGCATCAGGGCGAGATTGTCGTGGCTCCAGGTCGAGAAGGGCGAATGGGCGACCATCTGGCTCGCTCCCAGCCGGCCCGCCGCCTCCAGCCCCTGCAACAGGCGCGCGCGCACGAAAGCCTGCGCCTGCGGGTCGAAGGCGGCGAGGTTCAGGTCCAGGAACGGCCCGTGGATGCCCAGCCTGCCCGTCCAACCGCCGAGCGCCCGCCGCGCGGCCTCGACCCGCGGCGCGGGATCGTCCAACGCGGCGGGGAGGAACCAGTCCTGGATCTCCAGGTCCCGGTCGCGTTCGCGCAGCCAGTCGATGTGGTCGGGGATCTCGGCCGTCATCATTGCGGCCCCGAGGACGAGGGTCATGGCAGGCTCCTGTCAGGCGTGGCGCCCCTTGCACCCCTCGAGGGCGACGAGGGCATGACGGGACGGCGAACGTTGCGTGTCGCGCGCCTGGCCGCGGGGCACGGACCCTCGCCTTGCCCAAGCGGTCGCCAGGCGCAGGCGTTGCGCCGGTGCCGGGGGGGGGCGGAGGCCGGCGCCGGGGCGGTCGCGCGCCCTGCTGATGGCGCGCGGCGTGAGGGCGCCGCTTTGCGGGCTGATTTCGCGACGACGCCCTGTCTCGCCGTCCGGCCCGCCGCTGGGATCCCCGGCCGGCGCGCGGCGGCGGGGCCTCGGGGTCCTGCGCGCCTCGCTCAGCCGCCGCCGCTCTCGGCCCGTTTCACCCAGCGGCCGCCGTCCTGGGCCCAGTAGACGGCCTTCATGCCGCCCGAGGCCACCTCGCGCCAGGCGGCGCGGGCGCGCTCCTTGGCGGGCGCGTCGGCGTCGTCGAACATCAGCACCACGCGCTCGAAGCTCCCGAACTCGGGCACGTCGGGCGCGGCGCCGTCGACCAGCATCAGAACGTGGGGGGCGTTGGGGGTCTCGCGCCCCGCGGTGAGGTAGATCGGCTGCGCCTGGGCAAAACCGTCCTCGGGCGCGCCGTGGGGGAGGAAGCCCTCCTCGCGGTAGGTCCACAGGTGGAGGTTGAGCGCCGAGACCCGCGCCGTCGAGCCCGCCCGCAGGCAGACCCGCCAGCCGCGGGCGAGGCATTTCTCGAGGATCTCCGGCGCCGCCGCCTCCAGCGCCGTGTCGGTCAGGTGGTAGAACCAGGCCTCGGCCATCCCGTTCGCGCCTTCTCCGCCCTGTCGGCCCGGCGCCGATCGCTCCGGCTCGGGTTCGCTGTCGCGCCGCGCGGGGCGCCGCGCCGTCCGCGACTCGCGGCGGCGCCTCGCGTTTGCGCCCTTCGCCGCCTCCGCGCCGCCGCTCGCCGGCGAGGCGCCGGCCGGGCCCGCGGCCCGGCGCGGTCGAGGGGGGCTCGATGCCCCCCGAGACCGCCACCCGGCCCCGGGCGGCGCTTCCGGGTCTCGCTCAGCGCGTCTCGCGCCCCTTCACCAGGGCGTCCACCGCCCGCACGCCCCAGCCGGTGGCGCCGCGGGGGGCGAGGTCGGTCGCCTCCGAGACCAGCGCCACGCCGGCGATGTCGACGTGGATCCAGGGCACCTCGTCCTTGACGAAGCGCTTGAGGAACTGCGCCGCGGTGATCGAGCCCGCAGGCCGCCCGCCGGTGTTCTTGATGTCGGCCAGGCGCGACTTGATCTGCTTGTCGAAGGCCGGGTCCATCGGCAGGCGCCAGGCCTTCTCGCCCGCCGCCTTCGCCGCCGCGCCGAACTCGTCGGCGAAGGCGTCGTCGTTGGCGAAATAGCCCGCGTACTGGTGGCCCAGCGCGATGATCATCGCGCCCGTCAGGGTGGCGAAGTTCATCATCGCGGCGGGCTTGAACCGCTCCTGCGCGTACCACAGCACGTCGGCCAGCAGCAGCCGGCCCTCGGCGTCGGTGTTGATCACCTCGATCGTGTCGCCCTTCATCGACTTCACGATGTCGCCGGGACGCTGGGCCTTGCCGTCGGGCATGTTCTCGACGAGTCCGACCAGCCCCACCACGTTGGCCTTGGCGCCGCGCAGGGCCAGCGCGCGCATCACGCCGGCCACGAGGCCCGCGCCGCCCATGTCCATGGTCATCTCTTCCATGCCGCCCGCGGGTTTGAGCGAGATGCCGCCGGTGTCGAAGACCACGCCCTTGCCCACGAGCGCCACCGGCGCCTCGTCGCCGCCGCCCCGCCAGTGCATGACCACCACCTTGGTGGGCTGGACCGAGCCCTCGCCCACGCCCAGCAGGGCCCGCATCCCGAGGCTCCTGAGGTCGGCCTCCTCCAGGATCTCGATCTCGAGCCCCAGTTCGCCCATGGCCGCGAGGCGGGCGGCGAATTCCTCGGTGCCCAGCACGTTGGCGGGCTCGTTGACCAGATCGCGGGCGAAGAACACGCCCTCGGCCACCGCCATGTCGTCGCGCGCGGCGCGAGAGACCTTCTCGGGCGCGTCGGCATAGAGGCGGACCTCGCCACGCTCGACCCGGTCGTCCTCGCCGGTCTTGTAGACGTCGAAGCCATAGGCGCGCAGCGCCATGCCGAAGGCGAGCGCGGCGGCGGTCTCGGGCGCGCCGGTCCCGCCGGCGAAGACGCTGACGCCCTTCTTGGCGGCCTTTCCGGTCACCGCGGCGCTCACCGCGCCGCCGGCCTTGCGCGCGTCCTCGACGCCGGGCTCGGCCCCCAGAGAGACCAGCAGCAGCGCGTCGGCGCTCAGGCCCGCGGGCGCGGGGAAGCGGATCAGGTCGCCGGGCTTGCCCTTCCACTCGGCCGCGGCGATGGCGCGGGTCAGGCCGCCGCCCATGGCGGCGTCGGCGGCGAGCGCGGCTGGGGTCAGCCCCTCGGGGCCCAGAGCGAGCACCACGACGGTTCCCGCGGCCGCGGCCAGCGCGCCCTCTTCCTCGGTCTCGAACTCGATCTCGATCGGCGCGCTCATCTACGGCCCTCCCCGGCGCTTCTTGCGATGACGTCGCCCCAAGACCTAGCGGCGCAACGGGCGCCTTGCCAGCGCCGCGGGGTCGCGGCGCGGAGTCGCTGCCGGAGGCTGGGGGAAAGAGCGCCCGGCGCGCCCGCCCCCGGAGTCCGACATCGGCGCAGGGCGCGAGGAGGCGCCGCGACCCCGCGCGCGCCGGTTGCCGGTCCTCGGCCCGCGGCGCACGGGACCCGGGCCGCCTGTGGCCCACGTCGCCGGCGGGGAGCGGTCCGCAACCAGCGCCGCCGCCGGGACGCGCCGCGGGCGGAGGGTCGGCCAGGCGCGGGCGCGTCGTCGCGGCGCCTTCGCGGCCGGCGACGCCGCGCTCCGCGGCGTGATCGCGCCCGGCTTGCCTCCGCCCCCCGGGCGGCGCATCTTCCGCCCCATGCGCGGCGTCGCCTCCCGATACGTGATCTCCCAGATCCTCGGCCCGTTCGGGCTGTTCTCGCTGGTCCTGCTGGGGCTGGTGTGGCTGACCCAATCGCTGCGGGTGATCGAGACGGTCGTCGCCTCGGGCCAGTCGGCGACCGTGTTCCTGCAGTTCGCGGCGCTGCTTCTGCCGGTGGTGATCTCGATGATCCTGCCGGTCGCGGCCTTCGCCGCGGCCCTCTACTCCCTGAACCGGATGTTCATGGATTCGGAGGTCGTGGTGCTGATGGCCGCGGGCATGTCGCGCCTGCGCCTCGCCCGCCCGGTCCTGATCTTCGGCTTTGGGGTGATGCTGGCGATGGCCGTGGTCACCCTCTACCTGATGCCCACCGCCAGCCGCGAGCTGCGCGACCGCATGGCCGAGGCCGGCGCCGATGTCGCCGGCGCCCTGCTGCGCGAGGGCGAGTTCCTCAACCCCGCCGACGACGTCACCGTCTATGTCCGCCGCGCCGGCCGCGACGGGCAGATGGCGGGCCTGTTCGTGCAGGACGACCGCGACGATGACGCCCGCGTCACCTACACCGCCCAGCGCGCCGCCCTGGTGCGCACCGAGGCCGGCCCGCGCCTGGTGATGTTCGAAGGCGCCGCCCAGCGCTTCGACCGGGCCGAGCGCACGCTCTCGGTGCTGGCCTTCGACAAGCTCGTCTACGATCTCGCGCCGCTGATGCGCACCGGGGACGAGCGGCGGCTGCGTCCCTCGGAATACTATTTCTGGGATCTCGTGGCCCCCAGCGAAGCGGTGCTCGACGGCCGCGAGCCCGACGAGTTCGTGGCCGAGGGGCATGAGCAGATCTCGGCCCCGCTCTACGCCCTCGCCCTGCCGCTGATCGCCATGGCGGCCCTGCTGGGTCCGGGCTTCCGGCGGCGCGGCTACGGCAAGCGGCTGGCCGCGGCGGTGGCGCTGGCGGCCCTGTGCCGGCTGCTGGGGGTGGCGGCGAAGTCCACGACCGCCTCCTTCGCGCTGGCCTGGCCGGTGATGTACTTGGTTCCGATCCTGGGCGCCGCGCTGGCGCTGGCGGTGCTGTGGCGCGGCATGCCCCAGCGCCGCCACCCCGCGCCGGCCCCGATCGAGGCTCGGGCGTCCGACACGGACCCGCCCGCGGAGGCCACATGATCGGCACGCTCTCGCTCTATGTCATGCGCCGCTTCGTGGGGGCGTTCACGGCCGCCTTCGCCGCGGTGCTGCTGCTGGTGGTGCTGGTCGACCTGGTCGAGCAGATGCGCCGCTCTGCCGGCACGCCCACCAGCTTCGATCAGGTCCTGGAACTGGCGCTCCTCCACGCGCCCTCGCTGATGATGGAGATCCTGCCCTTCCTGACCCTGATCGCCGCGCTGACCTGCTTTGCGCGCCTCGCGCGCTCCTCCGAGCTGGTGGTCACGCGCGCCGCCGGCGTCTCGGTCTGGCGGCTGATCGCGCCGGCGGTGGCGGCGGCGGCGCTGGGCGGGGTGCTGGCCTTCGCGGTGCTCGATCCGCTCTCGGCCGGCCTGCTGCAACGGTTCGAGCGGCAGGAGGCCCGCTGGATCAAGGATCGCGCCAGCCTGCTCTCGGTATCCGGCAACGGCCTGTGGCTGCGCCAGGCGGGCGGCGAGGGCCAGACCGTGGTCCACGCCCAGCGCGCCAACGGCGACGGCACCCAGCTGTGGCGCGTGACCCTGTTCCGCTTCGCCCAGGGCGACCGGCTGACCGCGCGGGTCGAGGCGGCGCGCGCCGTGCTCGAGCCCGGGCGCTGGGTCCTCTACGACGTGCGCGAGTGGGATCTCGCGCAACCGACCTCGCGCGCTTCGCCAGAGGGGGGCGGCGCCGGCGGCGGGGCGGGCGGCGAGGCGACGGGCGCCCAGGCCGAGGCTGCGCTCGGCGTGGCGCCGGCGATGCAGTGGACCGACCTCGAGCAGCTGACCCTGCCCACCGAGCTGACCCGCGCCCAGATCCTCGAGAGCTTCGCCTCCCCCGGCACGATCTCGTTCTGGGCGCTGCCGGGCTTCATCGACGGGCTCGAGGCGGCGGGCATCTCGGCCGCGCGCCACCGGATGCACTGGCAGGCGCAGCTGGCCCTGCCGCTGCTGCTGCCCGCGATGGTGCTGATCGGGGCGGCCTTCTCGATGCGCCACGTGCGATTCGGCGGGCTGGGGCTGATGGCGCTGGGGGCGATCGGGACGGGGCTGGCGTATTTCTTCCTCGCCAACGTCACCCAGGCCTTTGGCGGATCGGGGGCCATCGCGGCCCCGCTGGCGGCCTGGATTCCCCCCGTGGCGATGACGCTGCTCGCCCTCGGCTTGCTCCTGCATCTTGAGGACGGCTAAAGGAGGGGGCGGCCGGCGAAACCCGGCGACCGATCCGGAGCTCCCGACCCCGTGCAGTCCCGCGCCCCCTCCGCCGTCCGTCCCGTCCTGCGCGCCTTGCGCCGCCGTGCCGCCGCCGCGCTGCTGGGGCCCGCAGTCCTGGCGCTGGCGCCGCCCCCCGCGGCGTGGGCGCAGAACTCGCTCTCGGACATGGTCGCGGCCCAGCCCGACCAGGGCCCTGTTTCGCTGGTCGCCGACCGGGTCGAATACGACAACGCCAACAGCACCCTGACCGCCGAGGGCAATGTCGAGGTCTATTACGGCGAGCGCACGCTGACCGCCTCGCGCATCGTCTACATGCGCGAGTTCGACCGCCTGACCGCCGAGGGCCCGATCGTGCTGCGCGGCCCGGAAGGGGCCACCGTGCTGGCCTCGGCCGCCGAGCTCGACACCCAGCTGCGCAACGGCATCATCCAGGGCGCCCAGGCGGTGATGGAGCAGAACCTCAAGTTCGCCGCCACCGAGGGCCGGCGCATCGACGGGCGCTGGAACGTGATGAGCCGGGCGGTGTTCTCGCCCTGCCTCGTGTGCCCCGAGGACCCGACCCCCCTGTGGCGGATCCGGGCCGACCGCATCGTCCACGACGAGCAGGCCCGCACCGTCCACTACGAGGATGCGACGTTCGACGTGCTGGGCGTGCCGGTGGCCTGGACCCCCTATTTCCGCCACCCCGACCCGACGCTCGAGCGCGCCTCGGGCCTGCTGCCGCCCGAGTACCTGCAGAACTCCAACTTCGGCTACGCGCTGAAGGTCCCCTACTACTGGGTCATCGACGAGCAGACCGACGCCACCTTCACCCCCTACGTCACCACCGACGACGGACTGATCGTCGAGGGCGAGTTCCGCCGCGCCTTCCGCCGCGGCTCGCTGGCGCTGCAGGGCTCGATCACCCAGCAGGACTACGACGGCTCGGAAGAGGTGCGCGGCCACCTGTTCGGCGAGGGGCTGTATCGCCTCGCCGAGGTCGAGGGCGGGGGGATCGAGGCGGGGTTCTCGCTCGAGCAGGCTTCCGACGACGGCTACCTGCGCCGCTACGAGTTCACCAACGACGACCGGCTGGAATCCGAGCTGTTCCTGCGCGGCTCGGACGCCAAGGGCTGGGGCGAGGTCAGCCTCGTGCGCTTCCAGTCGCTGCGCGACGACGAGCCCTTCGGCCAGATCCCCATGGCCCTGCCGGTGTTCGAGGGGCGGCGGGTCTGGGACGGGCCGATGGGCACGCAGTTCGGGGCCACCCTCTCGGGCTATGCGCTCAAGCGCACGGCGGGGCAGGACACGGTCCACGGATTCGGCCGGGTCGACGTCGAGAAACAGTGGCTGACCGAGGGCGGGGTGCAGCTGACCGCGCTGGGCGCCGTGCGCGGCGACGTCTGGCGGCTGAACGACGAGACCGCGGGCGTGCCTGACGAGGAGCAGCGCGTCGCCCCGATCGCGGCCTTCGACGCGCGCTATCCCCTGCTGCGCCGGGACGAGGGGGGAGACCTGCTCTCGCCCCTGCTCGGGGCCGGAGCGGTCACCCACCTGATCGAGCCGATCGCCCAGGCGGTCGCGGCGCCCTATTTCTCCGACGCGCCGCCGTTCCCCAACGAGGACAGCCTGGTGGTCGAGTTCGACGAGACCTCGCTGTTCGACGTGCGCCGGCATGCGGGCTACGACGGGTTCGAGGAAGGGCCGCGGCTGAACCTCGGGATGCGCTATGCGCGCATCGCCGACGACGGCGCGCGGCTGGCCGCGGCGGCGGGGCGGGTGTTCCGGCCCAAGGAGGTCGGATCCTTCCCCCGGGGCGTGGGGCTCAACAAGCGCGAATCCGACTGGGTCGGGGCCTGGTCGCTGGAGATCCCGGACCTCGTGAAGCTCGCTCACCGGGTGCGGGTCGGCGACGACCTGGACCTGAACCGGAACGAGGTCTACGGGGCCACGACCTTCGGGGGGCTGGAGCTCGCGGGCTCCTACGTGTGGCTGGCGCGCGACGAGATCACCACCATCGACCGCCACGAGGTCACCGCCGAGGCGCGCTACGCCCTGACCCGCAACTGGTATGTGGGCGGCGAGCTGCAGCGGGACCTCGAGAGCGAGCGCTGGGTCGAGACCGAGGCGCTGGTGGGCTATGCCAACGAATGCGTGGACGTGGCCTTCTACGTGGGGCGGCATTTCACCTCGACGGTGGACGTGCCGGCCTCGACCTACTTCGGCGCCCGGGTGAACCTGTGGGCGCTGGGCGGAGCGGGCGCGCCGGGTCCGGGCGCGGGCGCCTGCGCGCCGCGGTTCGACTAGGCGGGCGTCGAGCGGGGCCGGTTCGGGGAGGCTCGGCTCGGGGAGGCTCGGCTTCAACGGGCGCCGAGCAGACGGGCGCGGAGCAGACGGGGGCGCGTCGAGCAGGTGCGGGGCAAACAGGCGCGGGCCGGGTCGCCGGGCCGTCCGGGCTGGACTGGCGCGCCTCGCTGCGGCATGGGTGGCGCATGGCTGAGGAACCCAGAATGACGATGATCTATTCCGGCGCGATGATCTCTTCCGGCGCCCTGGCGCGCGCGCGCGCGCCGCTGGTCCGGTCGCGCGCACGCGGCCCGCTGGTCCGGTCGCGCGCACGCGCGCTGCTGGCCGGCTGTCTCGCCGCGCTGGCGCTGCTGGTCGCGGGCGCGCCCACGGCGAAGGCGCAATCGGCCCCTGACGCCTTCGCGGCGGCGGCCTTCGTCAACGGCAAGGCCGTGACCAATTTCGACGTCGCCCAGCGCCAGAAGCTGATCGGCCTGGTCGGCGCCGGCGCCGACGACCGCGAGACCGCGCTGCAGTCGGTGATCGACGACCGGCTCAAGCGCGGCGCGGCCTCCGCCGCCGGCGTCCAGGTCCCCCCCGAGGAGATCGAGGCCGCGCTGGGCCGCTTCGCCGGCTCGATGGGGGTCAGCGGGCCCGCCGCGCTGGAATCCCGCCTGCGCCAGGCCGGCGTCTCGCTGCCCGTGGCGCGCGAGTTCATCGAGACCGAGCTGCTCTGGTCGGCCCTCGTGCGCCGCGACTTCCTGCCCGGCGTCCAGGTCTCGGAGCAGGAAATCGACGCCCAGATCGAGGCGATGGGTCTCGACAAGCGGGTCAGCTACTCGATGGGCGAGATCGCGGTGCCTGACCAGGGCGATCCCGTGGGCAAGCGCGACGAGGTCCAGCAATGGGTCGAGGAGCTGCGCGCGGGCGCCGACTTCGAGGCGATGGCGCGCGCGCGCAGCCGCTCGCGCTCCGCGGCGCAGGGCGGGCGGATCGGCTGGGTGCCGGCCTCGGAGCTGCCCGGCGCGCTGTCCGCGATCCTGAGCCAGCTGCCCGCGGGCGGCGTCACCGACGCGCTGACCGCCCAGGGCGCGGTGGTGATCCTGAAGGTCTTCGAGCGGCGCGAGGAGCCCCGCGAGATGACCCCCGAGGATCGCGAGCGGGTGCGCGCCCAGATGCTCGAGCAGCGCCTGGCCCGGCAGGCCGAGGGGCGCCTGCAGCAGCTGCGCGCCCGGGCCTATGTCGAGCGACGCTGAGCGCGCCGGCGCGCCGCCGCCGCTGGCGCTGACCTGCGGCGACCCCGCCGGGATCTGCGCCGAGATCGCCGTTGGCGCCTGGTCGCGCCTGCGCGGCGCGTCGCCGATGTTCCTGATCGGCGACGCCGACCACGCCGCCGCCCACGGGCCCGTCCACCGCATCGAGGCGCCCGGGGAGGCGACCGCCGAGCTCTGCGCGCACGCCCTGCCGGTGCTGCACCGCCCGCTGGCCGTGCCGCCCCTGCCGGGCCGCCCCGCGCCGGAGAACGCGCCCATGGTCGTCGCCGCGATCGAGGAGGCCGTCGCCCTCTCGCGCGCCGGCCGCGCGGGCGGGGTGGTGACTTGCCCGATCAACAAGAAGGCGCTCTATGACGGCGCCGGCTTCGCCTTCCCGGGCCATACCGAGTTCCTGGCCGCGCTCGCGGGGGTCGCGCGCCCGGTGATGATGCTCGCCGGGCCGCAGCTTCGGGTGGTCCCCGTGACCATCCACATCGCCTTGTCCGCCGTGCCCGCGGCCCTGACGCCCGCGCTGCTGGAAGAGACGATCCGCGTCACCCGCGCGGGCCTGATCGAGGATTTCGCCCTGCCCAGCCCCCGCATCGCGGTGACCGGCCTGAACCCGCACGCCGGCGAGGGCGGCGCCATGGGCCGCGAGGAGATCGAGGTCATCGCCCCGGCGCTCGAGCGGCTGCGCGCCGAGGGCTTCGACCTCGCAGGCCCCCTGCCCGCCGACACGATGTTCCATGAGCGGGCCCGCGCGCGCTACGACGCCGCGGTATGCATGTATCACGACCAGGCGCTGATCCCGATCAAGGCGCTGGACTTCGACCGCGGGGTGAACGTCACGCTGGGGCTGCCGTTCGTACGCACCTCGCCCGACCACGGCACCGCCTATGACATCGCCGGACAGGGGCTGGCCGACCCGACCTCGCTGGTCGAGGCGATCCGGCTGGCGGCCTCGATGGCCGCGGCGCGGATGAGGGCGAGGGGGTGAGCGGTTCTCCCGACGGGCTGCCCCCGCTGCGCGAGGTGATCGCGACCCACGGGCTTTCGGCGAGGAAGGGGCTGGGGCAGAACTTCCTGCTGGACCTGAACCTGACCCGCCGCATCGCGCGCGCCGCCGGCCCGCTGGAGGGGGTCGAGGTGTTCGAGGTCGGCCCCGGTCCCGGCGGCCTGACCCGCGCCCTGCTGATCGAGGGCGCGGCCCGCGTGGTCGCCGTCGAACGCGACTCGCGCTGCCTGCCGGCGCTCGCCGAGGTGACGGCGGCCCACGACGGCCGTCTGGAGGTGATCGAGGGCGACGCGCTGAAGGTCCCGGCCGACGAGATCATGACCGCGCCCTGGCGGGTGGTCGCCAACCTGCCCTACTACGTGGGCACCGAACTGCTGGTGCGCTGGCTGACCCCGCCCTCCTGGCCTCCGGCGTGGCAGAGTCTGACGCTGATGTTCCAGAAGGAGGTGGCCGAGCGGATCGTGGCCGGGCCCGGCTCCAAGACCTGGGGGCGGCTGTCGGTGCTGGCGCAGTGGCGCTGCGACGCGCGGATCGCCTTCGATCTGCCGGCGCGGGCCTTCACCCCGCCGCCGAAGGTGGAATCGGCGGTGGTGGTGCTGACGCCCCTGCCCGAGCCTCGCTTTCCGGCCGAGCCGCGGCTGCTCGACCGGGTGGTCGGCGCCGCCTTCGGCCAGCGCCGCAAGATGCTGCGCCAGTCGCTGAAGACCGCGACGCCCGCCGCCGCGGCCCTGTGCGAGGCGGCGGGGGTGACCGAGACGCTGCGGGCCGACGACGTCTCGCTGGAGCAGTTCTGCGCCCTGGCCCGGGCGTTGGGCGAGATCCCGGCCGGGTAGCCATGCGGCGCCCGCTTCGCGGGCATTCCCCTGTCTCGACCCGCGCAGCCGCGCGGGCCTCGGGACGGCGGGCCGGGGCCCGCCTTCGGCGCCACGGGGCCGGGGCCCGCCTTCGGCGCGACGGGGCCGAAGCCCGCCTCCGGCGTGACGGGCCGGGGCCCGCCTTCGGCGGGAGGGATCGGCGGCGGACTTGACCGGCGAGCGGATCGGGGCGCGAATGGGCGCCTCGTCTCCTGCCAGAAGGTTCCGCCCATGCCCCTCGACGCCTATGCCGCCGGCGCGGCCTATGTGGACGGCCGCTACATGCCCGTCGCCGAGGCCGCCATCCCCGTCACCCATTTCGGCTGGCGGCGCTCGGACGTCACCTACGACGTGGTGGGGGTGTGGGAGGGGAGCTTCTTCCGCCTCGACGACCATCTGACGCGCTTCGCGGCCTCGCGCGCCAAGCTGCGCATGACCCCGGACGAGAGCGAGGCGGACCTGCGCGCGATCCTCAACCGGGTGGTGGCGCTGTCGGGGCTGCGCTCGGCCTACGTGTCGATGGAATGCGTGCGGGGGGCGCCCGCGCCTGGCCAGCCGCGCCACCCGGCCTTCGTGCGCCCCTATGTCGTGGCCTTCGCCATCCCCTGGATCTGGCTGGCCCCGCCCGAGATGATGGCGCGGGGGATGCACCTGATGACCTCTCAGACCCTGCGCATCCCGCCCGAGAGCGTCGAGCCGCGGGCCAAGAACTTTCACTGGGGCGACATGACCCGCGCCCAGTTCGAGGCGCTGGAGGCCGAGGCCGACTACGCGATCCTGCCCGACCGCGAGGGCAACGTCACCGAGGGGCCGGGGTTCAACGTGTTCTCGATCACGGGCGGGGTGGTCTCGACGCCGATCCGCGGCGGGCTCGACGGGATCACCCGCCAGTCGGTGATGGAGCTCTGCGAGGAGCTGGGCCTGCCGCTGGAGGTGCGCGCGATCCCGGTGGCGGAGCTGCAGGCGGCCGACGAGATCTTCGCCTGCACCACCGCGGGCGGGATCATGCCCGCCTCGCGCATCGACGGGCGGCGGATGAACAACGATCGCCCGGGGCCGATCTCGATGCGGCTGCACGACCGGTTCTGGGAGAAGCGGGCCGAGGGCTGGCGCGCCACGCCCGTCGACTACGCCGCGGCGACCGAGATGGCCTGAGCGGCGGGGGGGGGGCGGCCCGAGCCGCCCCGCTCAGTCGCCGGCCATCTCGATCAGCGCGCGCACCGCCAGCGGGTAGCCGCGCGCGCCCAGGCCCGCCATCACCGCGGTCGCGACCGGCGAGACCAGCGACTGGTGGTAGATCTTCTCGCGCTTGTGGACGTTGGAAATGTGCAGCTCGATCAGCGGACACGGGAGCATCTTCAGCGCGTCCATCACCGCCATCGAGTAGAAGGTGAAGGCGGCCGGATTGATCGCCACGCCCGCGGCGCCGGCGTCGATGGCCTCGTGGATCCAGTCGATCAGCTGCGACTCGGAGTTGGTCTGGCGGAACTCCAGCGGCAGGTCCCCGGCCTCGGCCCGGCACATCGCCTCGACCTCGGCCAGCGTGGTCCTGCCGTAGATCTCCGGCTCTCGCTTGCCCAGCCGGTTCAGGTTCGGTCCGTTCAGGACCCAGATCGCGCCGTCCATGCTCACCCCTGGTAGCCGAAGAGACGGGGCAGCCACAGCGACAGCCCCGGGAAGAAGGTTATCAGCGCCAGCGCCGCCAGCATCGCAAACAGGAACGGCAGCACCTCGCGCACGATGGCGTTCAGCTTCTGGCCCGAGATCGAGGCCATCACGAACAGCAGCAGCCCGTAGGGCGGCGTGATCAGACCCAGCATGATGTTGACCACGCACACGATCCCGAAATGCACCAGGTCGATGCCCAGCGCGTTGGCGGTGGGGATGAACACCGGCACGATCACCAGCAGGATCGTGGTCCCCTCGAGCAGGCAGCCCAGCGCCAGCAGGATCACGTTGACCATCAACAGGAAGCCCAGCGGCGAGAGATCGAACGCCGCCAGCCACGCCGAGAGCGCGGTGGGGATGTTCTCGAGCGTGACGACGTAGTTGTAGACGATGGCCCCCGCGATCAGCATCCCGATCGAGATCGTGGTCCGCGCCGCCCCCGACAGCGAGGCGTAGAGCGAGGCCGGCGTGATCGAGCGATAGAGCAGCGCCGAGACCAGCAGCGCATAGAGCGCCGCGACCGCAGCCGCCTCGGTCGGCGTGGTGGCGCCGCCGTAGATGCCCCCCAGCAGCACCGCGGGCATCAGCAGGGCCGGCAGCGCGGTCAGCGTCGCGCGGGGCAGATCGCGCGCAGGGACGGGCGGCTCGACCGGGAAGCGGCGGCGGCGGGAGACGCCCACGATCAGCCCCGCCTGCATCAGCCCCATCACCAGCCCCGGCACGACGCCAGCGAGGAACAGGTAGCCGATGGAGGCGTCGGAGACCAAAGCGTAGATCACCACCGGGATCGAGGGCGGGATGATCGGCCCGATCACCGCCGAGGATGCGGTCAGCGCCGCGGCGAAGGCGGGCGGATACTTGCCCCCCTCGGTCATCATCTTCTGCATCAGCTTGCCGGTGCCCGCCGCGTCCGCGATGGCCGAGCCCGACATGCCCGCGAAGATCACCGACTGCACCACGTTGACCAGCGCCAGACCGCCGCGGAACCGCCCCACGAAGGCGTTGCAGAAGGCCAGCAGGCGCATCGTCATGGCGCCGGCGTTCATCAGCTCGGCCGCCAGGATGAACAGCGGCACCGCCAGAAGAATATACGACGAGAACAGGCCGTTGAGCATCTGCTCGGCCGCGGTCCCCAGGTCGAGCCCCTCCATCATCAGGTAGAGGATCGAGGAGGCGATCATCGCGTGCCCGATCGGCAGCCCCAGCAGGGCCAGCGCCACGATCGAGATCACCGAGGCCGCAAACGGATCGATCGGCAGGCTCACGGCAGGTCCTCGAGGGTGCGCCCGCCCGCCTCGACCCGTCCGCGCAGGACCTGGATCAGCAGCCAGACATACCGCAGCAGCACCGCCACGGCGAAGATCATGAAGACCATGAACAGGTGGTCGTAGCGGATCCGCAGATAGGCGGTCTTCTGGATCTTCATGAAGCTCACGAAGTCCCAGGCCGCGGGCAGCGAGGCGCCGTAGAGGATCAGCAGCGCCGTGGCCGCGATCCCCTGCATCCAGCGCCGCGCCTTCGGCCCCGCCGCGCCCCAGATCACGTCGAAGCGGATCTCCTCGCGCTCGGGCAGCACCAGGCCCGCGCCCCACAGCACCAGCCACAGCCACATCACCAGCGTCAGCTCCGAGGCCCAGCCCACCGGCAGGTTCAGCAGATAGCGGCAGACCACCTGCACGATGAAGGCCGCGAACATCACCGCCAGCATGGCCACGGCGACATTCTCGGCCCGGCGGTGCAGCCAGCCGCCCAGCGAGATCAGGCGATCGGTCATGACAGAAGTCCTTTCAGCCGCGCCCGGGTCCCCGCCCGGGCGCGGCGCGCGTCCGCCCCAGGCTCAGAGCGCGTTGATCTTGTCGAGCATCCCCTCGGGCCAGGAGGCCGAGATCTCGGACTCAAGATACATCTTCTGCGCGTGCTCGCGGAACGCGTCCACGTCGGGGGTGTAGATCTCGAGCCCCTTCTCCTTGAAGCTTTCGGCCAGGGCCTCCTCGCGCGCGAGGTGCTGCTCGGTCGACCAGGCGATGGCCTCGTCGGCGGCCTTGTCGAATTCGGCGCGGGCTTCGTCGGACATGCCCTCGTAGGCGTCCTTGGAGATCACCAGCAGGTCGTAGCCCACCAGGTGCGAGGTCAGCACGATCTGCTTGGTGACCTCGTAGAACTTCATGTTCTCGACGTTGGGCAGCGGGTTGTCCTGGCCGTCGATGGCGCCGGTCTGCAGGCCCGTGTAGACCTCGGCGTAGGCCATCGGCGTGGGGTTGGCGCCCAGCGCCTCGCCCAGGAACTGCCAGGCCTCGCCGCCGGGCATGCGCAGCTTCACGCCGGCCATGTCGGCGGGGGTCTCGATCTTCTGGTCGGTGCGCAGGTTCACCTGGCGGGTGCCGAAGTAGGTGGGCCCGAGGATGTGGATGCCCAGCTGGTCCTCGGCCAGCTTCTTCATCTCGGCGCCGGCCTCGCTCTCGAAGAAGGTCTTCAGGTGCTCCGCGTCGCGGAACAGGTAGGCCGAGGTCAGGATCGAGAACGCCGGGATCTGGTTGGCGATGTCCTGGGGGGCGATGTTGCCCATTTCGAGGTTGCCGCGCTGGATGGCGATGATCTCGGTGCCCTGCTTGAACAGGGTCCCGCCGTAGTAGGGCTCGATCGTCGCGACGTCCGAGACGCCCTCCTTCAGGCGCTTCATCATCTCGGCGCGGATGTCCTGCTCGGAGAACACGGCCGAGAATTTCAGCGTCGGCTTGTCCTGGGCGAGCGCGGGCCCGGCGGCGAGCAGCGACGCCCCCGCCAGCAGCCCCAGCGCGGTTCTGCGCGCGAATCTGATCATGGTCTTCCTCCCTTTCTGGTTCTTGTCTGATCGTCCATCGACGACCGTGCGTCCCGGGGCAGCCCCGGCGGCCCCATCAGGCGGGCCTGCGCCGCCACCCGGAAGGGGGCGTTGGGTCCGCCATAGCCCGCATAGGCGCCCTGCCGCTCCACGATCTCGAAGAAGATCCCGTCCCCGAAGGGCCGTGAGTAGAGCTGCAGGAACCGCCCGCCGGCGTCCTGGTCGTAGAGGATGCTCGCCGCCCGCAGACGCGCCACATAGGCGTCGTCCAGCCCGAAGCGGGCGGAGAGGTCCTCGTAGTAGTTGTCGGGCATCGGCAGGGGCGCGAAGCCGTTCTCGGCCAGCGCCTCGGCCGTGGCCAGCAGGTCCGGGGAGGCAAAGGCCACATGCTGGACCGAGCTTCCGAAACTGTCGGCGATGAAGCGGCCGGCGAAGGTGCGGTGGGTGTCGGCCCCGTTCAGCGTCAGGCGGAGCGCGCCGTCGGGCGCCTCGATCGCCTGGCTGCGCACCAGCCCGCCGGGGTCCACGACGTCGACCATCGGCTGCTTCTCCACCTCGAACAGCGAGAGGTAGAACAGCGACCAGGTCAGCATCTCCTCGTAGTTCATCGTCTGCGCGACGTGGTCGACGCCGGTCAGGCCCGCGGGCCTCGCGGGGCCGTCGTCCTCGACCGGCCTGAACTCGGTCTCCCAGACCTGGGCGAGGCCGCTCGAGCCGTCGATGAAGTGCAGCACCCCTCCGCCGACGCCGCGGATGGCGGGGATGTCGAGCTCCCCCGGCCCCGCCGCCTGGGCGAAGGTCGCGGCCCCCAGCGCCCGCGCCCGGGCCACGGTCGCCTGCGCGTCGTCGACCGCGAGCCCCAGGTCGCAGACGTTGAGCCCGTGGGCGATGTGCGCGGCGCCCGCGAAACTGTCGCGGTCGGTGTTCACCGCCACCCGCGCCTCGCCCTGGCGCCACAGGTCCACGGCCTTGGAGACATGGCGCCCCTCGCGCCGGAAGCCCATGGCGCGCAGCAGGGCGCCCAGGTTCTCGGCCTCGCCCTCGTCGGCGGCGAACTCGACGAAGCTGACGCCGCGGGCGTGGATGCGGGGCGGCATCGGGGGCGCGGAGATCGCGATCTCGGGCTCCAGCCGCGCCACCTGGTCCATCAGGTGCAGGAGCGAGCGTCGCCCGTCCACCGCGATGGTCCGCGGGCTGCCGCCCCGGAACTGGTCGTTGAACACCTCGAGGCTCAGCGGCCCCGCGTAGCCGGTGGCCGCCACCGCGCGCATGAAGCCGGTGACGTCGAGGTCGCCCTCGCCGGGCATGCAGCGGAAGTGCCGCGACCAGTAGAGCAGATCCATGTCGATCTTCGGCGCGTCGGCGAGCTGCACGAAGAAGATCTTGTCGCCGGGGATCCGCCGGATCGTGTCGGGGTCGATCCCCCGCCCCAGCGTGTGGAAGCTGTCCACGATCAGCCCGACCGAGGGGTGGTCGGCCCGGCGCACCACTTCCCAGGCGTCGCGATGGTCGTTGACGTGACGGCCCCAGGCCAGCGCCTCGAACCCCACCCGCAGGCCGCGGGCGGCCGCCCGCTCGCCGAGCGCGGCGAAATCGTCGGCCATGCGGTCGATGCCGCCCAGCGCCTCGGGGTGGACCGAGGAGCACACCAGCACGAGATCGCAGCCCATCCGCTCCATCAGGTCGAACTTGCGCTCGGCCCGGTCGAAGGCGCGGGCGCGCAGCGGCTCGGGCAGGCCCTCGAAGTCGCGGAAGGGCTGGAAAAGGGTGATCTCGAGGCCGTGGCCCTCGGCCATGCGGGCGACCTCGCGGGCGCCGTGTTCGAAGGCGATGAAGTCCTGCTCGAAGATCTCGATCCCGTCGAAGCCGGCCGCCGAGATCGCCGAGAGCTTCTCGCGC
Source organism: uncultured Albimonas sp. (assembly GCF_963977235.1). Classification (NCBI taxonomy): domain Bacteria; kingdom Pseudomonadati; phylum Pseudomonadota; class Alphaproteobacteria; order Rhodobacterales; family Paracoccaceae; genus Albimonas; species uncultured Albimonas sp. The sequence continues at coordinate 70,275 of NZ_CAXBOD010000012.1, read as the reverse complement.
AGGTCGCCGGCAAGGCAGACCGTGGCGATCGAGGTCTTCAGGGGCGCGCGGGTCATGCCGACCCCTCCGCGGGGGCGTCGAACGCCTCGAAGGTGGCGCGCATGCGCGCGGGGTCGGCGGTCAGGCCGGTGAACAGACCGAAGGCGCGCACCGCCTGGAAGATCGCCATGCCCGAGCCGGGCAGCACCCGGCAGCCCTTTGCGCGGGCCGCGCGCAGCAGCGCGGTCTCGAGCGGGAAGTAGACCACGTCGGCGACCCAGTGGCGGGGGGCGAGGGCCTCGGGCGGGATCGGCAGGCCGGGCAGCTTCTCCATGCCCACCGGGGTGGCGTTGACGATGCCGTCGGCCTGCGCGGCGCAGGACGGGTCGGACGCGGCCTCGGCCCGCCCCGCGCCATGGCGCGCGACGACGGCCGCGGCGAGATCGCGGGCGAGATCCCCGTCCACGTCCAGGATCATCAGCCGCTCCACCCCCGCGTCGGCCAGCGCATGGGCCACCGCGCCCCCCGCCCCGCCGGCGCCCAGCAGCAGAACCGCCTCGCGCCGCGCGTCGGGCAGGCCCTGCGCGAAGCTCTGCGCAAAGCCGAAGTGATCGGTGTTGTGCCCGCGGCGACGGCCCTCGGCGAAGACCACGGTGTTGACCGCCCCCACCGCGCGGGCGTTGTCCGACAGCTCGTGCAGGTGGGCCGCCACGGCGCGCTTGTAGGGATAGGTGACGTTGAGCCCGTCGAAGCCCTCGCCCTCGAGACGCGAGAGCAGGTCGCCCAGCGGCTCCTCCCGCCCGGCCATGTCGATCAGGCGGTAGTCGAGCGACACGCCCTGCGCGCGCCCTTCGTCCATGTGCATGCGCGGCGTGCGGGAGGGGCCGATGCCCTGCCCGACGAGACCGACCAGAACCGGCCTGTCGCCGACGCGCGGCGCGGGGCTCCCGCCCGTGCCGCGCGCATCGATGCCGGGCGCCGAATGGTCCGCCAAGCCGTGTCCCTCCCTGCGCCGATCTCCCTTCGGCCTGGCTCGACAATGTTCGCCGCGGTTAAATATGTCAAGAATGTTCGCATCGGTTAAAATGGCGCGACGACGCGGGGACTGGCGAAGGGGCGCGCGGGGCGCTGAACTGGCTCGGGGAGGAAACGCCATGGACGAACCCGATCAGAGCTTCGAGGCGGAGCCCGCCGAGGGCGACGGCGCGCGGCGACGCTGGAAGCAGGATCCCGAGGCGGTGCGCGCCGACATTCTGGGCGCGGCGCGGGCGCTGTTCGCGCAGAAGGGCTATTCCGGCGCCCGGATCGAGGAGATCGCCGCCCGCACCGCCTGCTCGAAGCGGATGATCTACTACTACTTCGGCGACAAGGAGGGGCTGTGGCGCGCGGTGCTGGCCGAGGCCTACCGCCGGACCCGCGAGGCGGAGGAGGCGCTCGACCTCCAGGGTCTGCCCCCGGCCGAGGCCCTGCGCCGGCTGGCCGAGTTCACCTTCGAGAATCACGCCGCGCGCCGCGACTTCATCCGCCTGGTGATGATCGAGAACGTGCACGAGGGCGCGCACATGCCCCAGGCCGACGAGATGGCGGGTCAGAACGTCTCGATCCTGCGGCTGCTGGGGGACATCTACGACCGCGGCCTCGCGGCGGGGATCTTCCGCCCGGGGCTGACGCCGCTCGAGCTGCACTGGCAGATCTCGGCGCTGTCGTATTTCAACGTCGCCAACCAGGCGACCTTCTCGCGGATCTTCGGCGAGGCGTTGTTCACCCCCGACGGCCAGGCCCGCCTGAAGCGCCAGGTCGGCGAGGCGCTGCTGCGCTTCGTGCTGAGGCCGGAGGCGGCGGCTCGCGAGCTCGACGGCTGAGGCGGCCCCGGGGGGGCCGGGGGGGGCGCACGATCGGGAGGGTCCGCGACGATCCCGCCGCCGGGGCGGCGGTTCTCAGGCGAGTCCCGCCGGGGGAGGCCCCCGGCGCAACGCGGCGCCTGCCCTCAGGCCGCGCCGCCGGCGGCTGCGCCGAGCGGCTGGGGCTCGACGCCCAGCGCGCGGCAGACGTCGTAGGGCAGATCGGGGTTGTTGAGCGTGTAGAAGTGGATGTGCTCCACCCCCTCAGAGCGGAGCGCGTCGCACTGCTCGGCGCAGATGGCGCGGCTGAGGGTCTCGGTCATGCCCTGCTCGTCGGCGTTGGCGTAGGCGGTCTCGAGGAAATCGGGGACCGAGGCGCCGCAGCCGGCCGCAAACCGCTTCATCTTGGCAAAGTTCTCGATCGGCAGGATCCCGGGGTGGATCGGCGCGGTGATCCCCGCCTTTGCGGCGAGATCGCGGAAGCGCAGGAAATGCGCGTTGTCGAAGAAGAACTGGGTGATGGCGCTTTCGGCGCCCGCGTCCAGCTTGCGCTTGAGGTTGTCGAGGTCGGCGTCGGGGCTGCCGCTCTCGGGATGGAACTCGGGGTAGGCCGCGACCGAGATCCGGTCATGCCCGGCCTCGCGCAGGGCGCGGGTCAGCTCGGCGGCGTTGCGGAAGCCCTCGGGATGGGCCTCGAACCGCTCGGAGCCCTTGGGCGGGTCGCCGCGCAGCGCCACGATGCGCCGGGCGCCCAGCTTGCGGTAGCCGTCGGCCTCGGCCAGCGTCTCCTCGCGCGTGGCGCCCACGCAGGTCAGGTGGCCCGCGACCTGCAGGCGCGCGCGATCCAGGATCGCCTTGATCGCGTTGCGGGTGCGGTCGCGCGTGGTGCCCCCGGCGCCGTAGGTCACCGAGACGTAATCCGGGCCCAGCGGCGCCAGACGCTCGACCGACCGCCACAGGCGCATCGCCCCTTCCGGCGTGGCCGGCGGGAAGAACTCGAAGGAAATGGACAGGCGTCGGCCGGTCGTATCCGTCACGATGCAGCTCCTTTGACAGGGGCGCGGCGAAGCGCGGGCCCCGCGCCCCGGATGGGCGCAGGTCATCGGACCTTCTTACGGTCTGGGAGGCGACGCTTCAACGTTCGTTTGCGGCGCCGCCGCAAACTCCGCGGCGCCGCTCCACGGATCCTTCGGGGGAGCGCGAGGCCGCCGCGGCGCCCCGAATCTCCTGCCTCACCCCTGACCCCGCCCGGCCCTCATGCGCCCTCGCGCTTTCCGGGGCCCCTGCGGCGCGGCCGGATTTCCCGACGTCCCGCGCGCCGTTCGCGACATCGGCCCGCCGTCGCGGCAAGCCGTTGAGCGCGCGGCGCGTTTGCGACGCGAACCGATGTCGCGTTTCAGCTTCGCCCAGTCGCTCCCAAGATGCGCCCGCGCCCGCCGAGGGCGTATCCGGGGCCTGAAGGCGGGCGGTTCCGGATCGAAACGCCCCGCCGCAAGGAGACGGATTTGACCCAGGTGACAGTGGTCTGGTGGCGGGACATCCCCGCACAGGTGGTCGCGGGCAAGGGCCGGCGCGGCGGGGCCAAGCGCCCCCTGCCCGAGCGCTTCGAGCAGGCGATCGACCGCTGCGCGATGAAGGTCGGGGCCAGGGACTCCGACGCCTACCTGGCCGAGTGGCGGCGCGCGGCGCCCTACGAGGTCGAGGCGGAAACCGACGCGGCGGCGGCGGACGCCGAGGCCATGCGCCTCGACGCCGAATACGACGCCGAACGGATCAAGGCGCTGATCGCCAACGACGGCTGGGAGCCGAAGGGCTAGCGGCAGGCGCTGCGGAAACCGGAGGGAAACCTCCCGCGGGCATCATCGGAACCGGCGCAGGGCGCGTCGGGAGGTCGAGGAAAGGGAGACGGGCATGTCGAAGGTGATCGATTTCTTCGCGCGGCGCACGCGCCAGGCGGCGCCGGCCTCGCTGTCTCCCGCCGCCCGGATCGCCGAAACGATCCAGGGCTTCTCGATCGAGGTGATGCCCCGCACCGCCGCCAAGATCGACAGCTTCGCCGAGATCCTGCCCGCCGGCTCGCGGATCTATATCGCGCATATCGACGGCACCCCGATCGAGGAGATGGTCGAGACCGCGCGCCGCATCACCGACGAGGGCTTCGAGGCGATGCCGCACTTCCCGGCCCGCTCGATCCCCTCGAAGGCGGCGCTGGCCGACTGGATCGCGCGCTACCAGGGCGAGGCGGGGGTGAGCTCGGCGCTGCTGCTGGGCGGCGGCGTGACCCAGCCGCGGGGCGAGTTCCACTGCTCGATGCAGCTGATGGAGAGCGGCCTCTTCGACGCGGCCGGCTTCGCCCGCCTGCATGTCGCCGGCCACCCCGAGGGCAACAAGGACATCGACGCCGACGGGTCCGAGGCCAATGTGATGGCCGCGCTGAAGTGGAAGCAGGCCTTCTCCGAGCGGACCGACGCGAAGATGGCCATCGCCACCCAGTTCGTGTTCGAGCCGGGTCCCGTCGTCGCCTGGGCCGCGCGCCTGCGCGAGGCGGACGTCGACCTGCCGATCCACGTGGGCGTCGCGGGTCCGGCCAAGCTGCAGACCCTGATCAAGTACGCGCTGACCTGCGGCGTGGGCCCCTCGGTCCAGGTGCTGCAGAAGCGCGCGGCCGACGTGACCAAGCTGATGCTGCCGTTCACGCCCGACCGGGTGCTGGCCGACATCGCCGCGGCGAAGCTCGCCGATCCGGCCCTGCAGATCGAACAGGTGCACTTCTTCCCGCTGGGCGGCATCGGCAAGACCGCCGAATACGTCGCCGAGGCCGGCGCCACCGGGCGGGCCGCCGCCTACGCCTGATGCGGCGCGAACCGGGGCGGGGGGCTGACGCTTCCCGCGGCGCGTGCTAACCGTCCCCCTCCGCCGCGCGGGGGGACGTTTTCCCCTGCCCAGACGCAACGCGCCCGACCCGGGCCTGTCCGAGGACCCTCCATGACCCGCACCGTCGTCGAGTCCAAGTCGAAGACCGTCGTGATCGGCTTTGACGAGCCCTTCTGCGTGATCGGCGAGCGGATCAACCCGACGGGCCGCAAGAAGCTGGCGGCCGAGCTGGAGATGGACGACTTCACCACCGTCGAGAAGGACGCGCTCGAGCAGGTGGCCTGCGGGGCGATGGTGCTCGACATCAACTCGGGCGCGGTGTTCTCCAACAAGATGGAGGCCGACCCCCGCTACGCCGACAACAACTTCGTCGAGCCGATGCTGATGAAGGCGCTGATCGAGAAGGTGCAGGCCGTCGTCGACGTGCCGCTGTGCATCGACAGCTCGGTCCCCGGCGCGCTGGAGAACGGGCTCGAGGCCGCGAACGGCCGCCCGCTCCTGAACTCGGTCACCGGCGAGGAGGAGCGGCTCGAGCTCGTGCTGCCGCTGGTCAAGAAATACAACGTGCCGGTGGTGGCGATCTCCAACGACGACACCGGCATCTCCGAGGACCCCGAGGTGCGCTTCGCGGTGGCCAAGAAGATCGTCGAGCGGGCGGCGGATTTCGGCATTCCCGCCCATGACATCGTGGTGGATCCGCTGGTGATGCCGATCGGGGCCATGGCCTCGGCCGGGCAGCAGGTCTTCGCCCTCGTGCGCCGCCTGCGCGACGAGCTGGGGGTGAACACCACCTGCGGCGCCTCCAACGTCTCCTTCGGCCTGCCCAACCGCCACGGGATCAACGCGGCCTTCCTGCCGATGGCGATCGGGGCGGGCATGACCTCGGCGATCATGAACCCCGTCCGCCCGCAGGAGATGGAGGCGATCCGCGCCGCCAACCTGCTGATGAACCACGATCCCCACGGCGCCGCCTGGATCATGGCCAACCGCGCGCCCACCCCCGAGGGCGAGGCCCCCGCCGGCGCCCGCGGCGGCCGCGAAGGGCGTCGCCGCCGCCGCGCCTGACCGGCCCTCCCCGGCTCCCGGGCCGGGAGGGCGATCCGCGATTGATCGCGACGCCGCGTCTGCTCTAGCATCGGTTGCGCCGGAGGACGGTTCCGTCCCCCGGCGCAATTGTTTGCGGAGGACCCCGATGGCCGCGCTGAGCGACTTCTTCGACCGTCTCCGGGCGCCCTCCGCGTCCCGCGGCGCCCCGGTCTTCGCCGCCCGCCAGGCCGAGGGCGCGAACCTCGCCATGCTGCTGCAGTTCTACAGCTCGCTCTCGGCCCGCTTCCAGCTGATGAGCGGGCGCCACGACGCGGGCTCGGCGGCGGAGGCCGAGCGGCGGATCGCCGACATCCTCGCCCCGATCGACGATCCCCGGGCCGAGGCCGCCGAATTCTCCTGGCGCGCGGCCTATATCGCCGAGACGCTGATGACCGCGCTGATGCGCGACGAGGAGATCCGCGCCGAGGTCGCCGAGCGGCTCGAGGATCGCCGGGTCCAGGCGGACGCGGCCGGGATGGCGCTGTGTCTGCAATGCCGAGAGGCGCTCGATCCGCCCGCGCCCGACCTGGGGCGGGCGCGGGCGCTGCTGCGCCAGGCGGTGGTGGCCGACCAGTGGCGCCGCTCGGTGCGGGTCGAGATCGACCGGCTCGCCGGGCGCTATCGCCTGCGGCTGAACCAGGCGTTCCTGCTGACGCTGTTCCTGTTCCTCTCGGTGCTGTTCATCCGCCCGGACTCGGTCGCCGACCAGGTCGGCCTGGACCTGCTGGCGGTGACCCGGGATTCGGGGGGCGGCTACTCGGGACTGCTTACGGCGATCCTGGCGGGGCTGATGGGGGGCAGCTTCTCGACGCTGGTGTTCTCCAAGACCATCGCGGCGCGCAGCATCGAGGAGATGCAGGCGATCTCCTCGAAGGTGCAGATCCTGATGCGGCTGCTGGTGGGGGGCGGCGGGGCCTCGATCCTGTACTTCTTCTTCGAGACCGGGCTGATCACCGGCGTCGCGATCCCCAACCTCGACACGCTGGCCTTCGCCAAGGTGAGCCTGGGTGTGGACGCGGGCCCCGCGCCGGACCCCGCGCAGAAGTTCGGCATCTACGTGCCCAACAAGGACGTGTCGCTGCTGATGATCTGGAGCTTCCTGGCCGGCTTCTCGGAGTCGCTGGTCCCCCAGATGCTGACGCGGGTCGAGACCGCGAGCGGCGGGCCGCCCTCGCAGGGGCCGCTGCCCTCGCCGCCCCCGCGCGCGCCCTCGGCCCCGCCGACGCCGGACGCCCCCGACCCCGCCCGCGAGGCCCGCACGGACGAAGATCCCGCCCCGCGGCGCCCGACGCCGCCACGCGCCGCCGACGCCCCCGCGACTCCCGGCGACGAGACCGGCTCGGAGGCCCTGCCCCGCGCAAGCGACGCCGCGCTCGACGCCTCGACGATCCCGCGAGCCCCTCGCCCGCGCGGCTGACGCGCGACTGACGCGCGGGCGAGAGACGGTTGACCTGCGCCGCCGCCCGGCCGAGCCTGCGCGGCCATGGCGCCTAACGGGAGGACCCCCATGCGCATTCGATCCATCGCGACCGCGCTGACGCTGCTGGCCGCGCCTGCCGCGCTCGCCGGGGCCGCCGACGGGACCTGGAAGACCGAGGCCAACGGCGAGGGCGCCTATCTCGAGGTCGAGGTCGGCCCCTGCGAGGCCGACGCCGCGCGGACCTGCGGCGTGATCCGGCGCGCGATGACGCCCGAAGGCGAGGCGCCCGAGTATCCCCACATCGGCCGGCTGATCATCCGCGACATGGCCCCCGACGGCGCGCAGGCCTGGGACGACGGCGAGATCTGGGCCCCCGACGACGACAAGACCTACGATTCGTCGATGGAGCTGGTCGCCGAGGGCCTGAAGGTCGAGGGTTGCGTGCTGGTCTTCTGCCGCAGCCAGGTCTGGACGCCTGTCGAGTGAGGCCGGCCGCGGCGCGCTGGCGCTTTGCCTCGCGGCGCGGCGCGCTCTAAGACCTTCGACCATGGTCGCCTCAGCTTCTCCCCAACCCGTGCCCGACGACGCCCGCGCCAAGCGCAACGTGGCGGTGCTGTTCCTCGCCCAGGCGGTGCTGGGGGCGCAGATGCCGGTGAACTTCGTGCTCGGCGGGCTCGCCGGGCAGATGCTGACGCCGATCCCCTGCCTTGCGACGCTGCCGATCTCGCTGATCGTGCTCGGCTCGATGATCTCGGCGCCCAACGTCTCGAACCTGATGGGGCGGTATGGTCGGCGGGCGGGGTTCTTCGTCGGCGCGGCGGGGGGGGCGCTGGGCTCGACCCTGTGCGTGGCGGCGCTGTTCCTCGACAGTTTCGCGCTGTTCCTCGTCGGCGCGCTGTGCACCGGCGTCTACATGTCGGCGCAGGGGTTCTACCGGTTTGCGGCGGCCGACCAGGCCTCGGACAGCTTCCGGCCCAAGGCGATCTCGTGGGTGATGGCGGGGGGGCTGCTGGCGGCGGTGATCGGGCCGCAGCTGGTCAAGGCGACCGCGGACATGCTGGCGCCGGTGCCCTTCGCGGGCGCCTATGTGTGCGTGATCGCGCTGAACGTCGTGGGCTCGCTGCTGTTTCTCGCGCTCGACGCGGGCCGTCCGGCGCCGCGGGCCGCGGACGCGCCGCGCGGGCGGACGGTGGGCCAGCTGCTGGCGACGCCCCGGATCCTGGTGGCGATGATCTGCGGCATGGTCAGCTATGCGCTGATGAACCTGGTGATGACCTCGACCCCGCTGGCGGTCGTGGGCTGCGGCTTTGGCCAGGGCGACGCGGCCGACGTGGTGATGGTGCACGTGCTGGCGATGTTCCTGCCCAGCTTCTTCACCGGTCACATCATCAACCGCTTCGGGGTCGAGAAGGTGATCGCCGCGGGCCTCGTGATCCTGGCCGCCGCGGGCCTGGCGGGGCTGGCGGGGGTGCAGCTCTCGAACTTCTATGTCGCCCTGTTCCTGCTGGGGATCGGCTGGAACTTCGGCTACATCGGCGCGACCGCGATGCTGGCCGGCGCCCACACGATCGAGGAGCGGGCGCGCGTGCAGGGCATGAACGACTTCTGCGTGTTCGGCCTGGTGACGCTGGCCTCGCTCAGCTCGGGCGGGCTGATGAACTGCCTGGGCGGCGATCCCCAGACCGGCTGGGCGGCGGTGAACATGGCGATGATCCCGTTCCTGACGCTGGCCGGCGGCGCGCTGATCTGGTTCGCCCTGCGCCGGCCCGAGGCGGACTGAGCGCCCTTCCTCCCCAAGAGACGCCCATCCGGAGACACGAAGGGCGCGCCTCCCGGCGGGAGGCGCGCCCTGTCGGCGCCGCCCTGCGCCCTTTCGGGCGCGCGGGACTACTCGTTGAAGCCCTCGGCCAGGCTCGCGCCCACGTTCGAGATGTTGCCGAACAGCTGCTGAAGCACCGTCAGCTCGCGCCCGAAGGTGGGGGTGGTGCGGGTGGCGAGGTTGATGATCCGCCCATCCTCGAGCCCGTAGACATCCACGCCCGAGACCAGGGCGTCGTCGTTGTAGTGAACCGCGACGACGCGCCGCTCGACGATCTCGGGGGCCTGGTAGGCCAGAGACTCGGTGCGCGAGGAAACGTAGTACCAGGTGTTGTCGCGCACCACGCCGCCGGTCGAGGGGCGGCCGATCTTCTGGGCCACCGTCCCCGGTCCGTCGACGCCGACCTGCAACTGGTCGAGCTGGGCGTCCTGCGGGGCGTAGCCGTGAACCCGCACGATCGGCTCGCAGGCGGCGAGCGCGCTCAGCAGCGCGGCGCCGGCCAGAACGGCGCGGGCGCGACGGATCGCGGCGGGTCTCGATCCCGGGGTCGCCGTGGGCCCGGTCGCCTGCGCGTTCACGGACGCAGGCCCCCGGCGGGCGGCGGGCGTCGCGCCCAGGTCGTCGGCTTCAAGGCGGTTCAGACTTGCGCGGCGCATGCTCGACAGCTCTCTCGACGACCCGGCGAGGGGCCAGACTTCGCAAGGCGGCGCCCGCCCCGGCCGCGCACGGCCGCCGCGGCGTGGGCCGACGCCCCGCCCCCCGGAACCGGCCGGCGGACGGGCCCGGGAAATCGGCGCGCTCGCCGCTTGCAGCCACTGCCTAGCGCGCGCATGTTTGCAGTTCAAGCGGCCCCGCCGCGACGCGCCCTGTCCGGCCGCGCGCCAGGCCCTGCGAAGGCTCCGCTCCGACCGGCTCCGTTTGATCGGGCCGCCTGCCGGAGACCGCCGCAGGACCCTGCCGCCCACGGGCCCGGCGCGCCCCGATGTGCGAGTGCGAAGGATCACTTCCGACCATGCGACCCCCCGCCTCTCCGCCCGTCTCCCAGACCGCTGCCGGCGCCGGCCCGGCGCCCGAGTTCTCCCGTCCCGTGCGGATCACCGACCTCGGCGGCGAGGGGACGACCGTGTCCCAGAAAGCCGACTCGACCGAGCGCGCGGCGCTGGCCCGCCGCTTTGGCGTCGCCGCCGTCGGGCGCATGTCCTATGAGGCGCAGATCCGGCCCTCGGGCGACGGCTGGCGGGTCACGGGCCTCGCGCGCGCGCGGGTGACGCAGCCCTGCGTGGTGACGCTCGAAGAGATCGCCCAGGAGATCGAGGAGCCGTTCGCCCGCACCTTCCTGCCCGGCGTCGAGCCTGCGGGCATCGGCGACATCGCCCCCGACGAGGCCGAGGACCCGCCCGAGCCGCTGGGCACGCGCCTTGATCCGGCCGAGATGGCCTCGGAGGTGGTGGCGCTGGCCATCGACCCCTACCCGCGCGCGCCCGGCGCCAGCTTCCAGGGCGTGGGCGAGGCGAGGCCCGAGCCGGATGAGGAAGAGGAGGCCGGCGCAACCCGCCGCCCGTTCTCGGCCCTCGCCGCCCTGCGCGAGCGGATGGAGCGCGACGAGGACAGCTGAGGCCGCGCCACGCGGGACCGGGGACGGGCCGCTTGATCAGGACGCGCGGGCCGCGCCGGCGGGCGAGTCCCGCCCGGCGCGCCCTGCCCGAGCCCTAGCCCTCCACCACCCGGCCGCCGTCGAGCCGCAGCACCCGGTCCATGCGGGCGGCAAGCTGCAGGTTGTGGGTCGCGACCAGCGCGCCCAGCCCCTCGGTCCGGGCAAGACCGGCGAGCAGCTCGAACACCATTTCCGAGGTTCCCGGATCGAGGTTGCCCGTCGGCTCGTCGGCCAGCAGCAGGCGGGGGCGGTTGACCAGCGCCCGGCAGATCGCCACGCGCTGCTGCTCGCCGCCCGACAGCTCGGCCGGGCGGTGGGTGGCGCGGGGGCTGAGGCCGACCGAGGCCAGCAGCTCGGCCGCCCGCGCCGAGGCCCTGGAGCGCGAGACGCCGGCCGCGCGCAGCGGCAGGGCCACGTTCTCCTCGGCCGAGAACTCGCGCAGCAGGTGGTGGAACTGGTAGACGAACCCCACGTCTCGCCGCCGGATCGCCGTGCGCCGCCCGTCCGAAAGGCCGCCCGTCTCGACGCCTGCGATGCGCACCGCGCCCGCGTCGGCCCGGTCCAGCAGCCCCGCGATGTGCAAAAGCGTCGACTTGCCCGAGCCCGAGGGCGCGACCAGCGCCACCACCTCGCCCGCGGCCACCCGCAGCGAGGCGCCCGACAGCACGCGGACCTCCTCGGCGAGGCCCTGGGAATACACCCGCTCGACAGCGTCGAGTTCGAGGGCGGCCTCACTCATAGCGCAGGGCCTCCACCGGGTGCAGACGCGCAGCCTTGCGCGCGGGGAAGAAGGTGATGAACCAGCTCAGCGCGAGCGCAAGGCCGGCGGCCGAGGCCACGTCCTCCCACCGCAGCACGGCGGGGAACTTGGTCAGCATGCGGATCTCGGGGTCCCAGATGCCGCCGCCGGCGAAGAAGTTCACCACGTCGAAGATCGGGTCGATGTAGATCACGAACAGGATGCCGAGGCCGACGCCGATCAGCGTGCCCAGCGTGCCGATGCCCGCCCCGCACAGGAAGAACACCCGCAGGATGGCGCCCTGCGTCAGCCCCACGGTGCGCAGGATGCCGATGTCGCGGCCCTTGTTCTTCACCAGCATCACCAGGCCAGAGATGATGTTCAGCGCCGCGATCAGCACCACCAGGCTGAGGATCATGAACATCACCGCCCGCTCGGTATCCAGCGCCGAGAGGAAAGCGCCGTTGGCGTCCTTCCAGGTCCACACGACGGACCGCGGGCCGGCGGCGGCGGCCAGTTGCTGATCGAACTCGGTGCGCGAGGCGCGAGAGCCCAGCGCCTGGGGATCCTCGACGATCGCCTCGACCTGGTCGGCCGTGTCGCCGCGATTGAAGAACTCCTGCGCCGCCTCGAAGGTCATGTAGACGCGGGTCTTGTCCACGTCGGCCCGCCCGATGCGGAAGATGTAGACGACCTCGAACCCCTTCACCTTAGGCGCGGTGCCAAAGGGTGTGGTCTGGCCGCCCGGCAGGATCATCGAGATGCGGTCGCCCACGTCCACGCCCAGCTCCTGGGCCACGCCCCAGCCGATGGCGAGGCCTCTGGGCAGATCGTCGAGCGAGCCGCGCGCCTCCTCGGGGTTGGCGACATAGGGCAAGTCGCGCAGATCCTCGAGCCGCTCGCCCCGCACCAGCGCGCCGGCGTTGGCCGAACCCTTCGAGACCAGCGCCTGCGCCTCGACCATGGGGGCCGCGCGGATCACGCCGGGGACGCCGGCGACCCGCTCGGTCATGGCGTCGTAGTCGGCGATGCTGCGGACCATGGCGCCCCGCTCGTCGCGCACCGCGACGGCGTAGAACTTCACGTGGCCCTCGGCGCCCAGGATGCGGTCGGTGAACTCGGCCCGGAAGCCGACCATCACCGCCATCACCACGATCAGCGTGCCCACGGCCAGCGCCACGCCGACCAGCGCATACCAGACGATGACCGAAATGCCGCCCTCGCGGCGGCGGGCGCGCATGTAGCGCCAGGCGATCATCCATTCGTGGGCGGCGAACGGGGGCGCGCCCCTCGGCCGGCCGCGGTCGGCGGATGCGGCGTCGCTCATCGGGATCTCCGGTCTGCGTCTCGGGGCGCCGCCGGGCGAAGGCCCGGCCCGGCCGAGGGGGGTTCCCCCCTCTCGGCCGGCCGCCCGGGTGCGGGCGGGCGGGTCAGAGACCGCGCCAGATTTCCGCCAGTTTCGAGGCGGCCGCCTGCGGCGAAAGCGCCTCGGTCTCGCCGGTGCGGCGGCAGGTCAACTCGACCTTGCCCTCAGCCAGCCCCCGCGGCCCGACCGTGATCCGCCAGGGCAGGCCGATCAGCTCCATGGTGGCGAACTTGGCCCCCGCCCGCTCGTCCCGGTCGTCGAGCAGCGGGTCGACGCCGGCCGCGGTCAGGGCCGCGTAGAGCTCGCCGCAGGCCGCGTCCACGGCCGCGTCGCCGGGCTTCATGTTGACGATGCCCGCGCCGAACGGGGCGACGCCCTCGGGCCAGATGATGCCCTTGTCGTCGTGGTTCGCCTCGATCAGCGCGCCCACCAGCCGGCTGACCCCGATCCCGTGGGAGCCCATGTGCACGGGCACGCGGGCGCCGGTCTCGTCGGTGACCATGGCGCCCATCGGCTCGGAGTATTTGGCGCCGAAGTAGAAGATCTGGCCGACCTCGATGCCCCGGCCCTTCACCCGGCGATCCTCGGGGATCTGGGCGTAGAGCGCCTCGTCGTGGGTCTCGTCGGTGCGGGCGTAGGGCGTGGTCCACTCGGCCTTGATGGCCTCGAGCTGGGCGCGGTCCTGCCAGTCGATCTCGCGGTCGCCCAGCGTCAGCTCGGTGACGGCGCGGTCGTAGAAGACCTCGGACTCGCCCGTTTCGGCCAGCACCAGGAACTCGTGGGTGTCGTCGCCGCCGATCGGGCCGCTGTCGGCGCGCATCGGGATCGCCTTCAGCCCCATGCGCTCGTAGGTGCGCAGGTAGGAGACCAGATGCCGGTTGTAGGCATGCATGGCGTCCTCATGGGTGAGATCGAAGGTGTAGCCGTCCTTCATCAGGAACTCGCGCCCGCGCATCACGCCGAAGCGGGGGCGCACCTCGTCGCGGAACTTCCACTGGATGTGGTAGAGCGTCATCGGCAGCTGCTTGTAGGACCCGACCGAGCCGCGGAAGATGTCGGTGATCATCTCCTCGTTGGTGGGTCCGTAGAGCATGTCGCGGTCGTGGCGGTCGCGGATGCGCAGCATCTCGGGGCCGTAGGCGTCATAGCGGCCGGACTCGCGCCACAGGTCGGCGGGCTGCAGGGTCGGCATCAGCATCGGGATGTGCCCGGCGCGGCTCTGCTCCTCATGCACGATCTGCTCGAGGCGGCGCAGCACCTTGAAGCCCATCGGCAGCCACGAGTAGATGCCGGCCGCCTGCTGGCGGATCATGCCCGCGCGCAGCATCAGCCGGTGCGAGGCGATCTGCGCGTCGGCAGGCGTTTCCTTGAGAACGGGCAGGAAGTAGCGGCTCAGGCGCATCGGGGTCCCTTCGGCGGCGGCGGCGCGCGCATCGCGGGCGCGCGGGGGCGAGTTTGCGCGCGCAGGCGCGCAGGGCGGATGACTAGGGGATGCGCGCGATCCGCGCAATGCCGCGCCGCGGAAAGCGCCGCGCGCGACGTCGCCAGACAGGGACCCGAGCGAATCGGTCGCGCCGGCTGTGCGGTTCGCGATCCCGACTCGCAGAACCGGCGGCCGGATCGCGCCCGCGCCTTGCTGCAAGCGCGAAGCCGACGTCGCGAAAGCGCCCATTCGCTTCGCGGTTGCAGCGGACACATGCGGAACATTCTTTCTACCGGCGGCCAGAATCGCAATTTTCTTGCGTGAAGCGTTCTCGCTGCTAAAATCGCGAGCAGAACGACACCGGCGCAAGTCTGGGGAGGAGAACAAAGGCCCGCGATTCGCGGGCCTTTGCTTTTGGTTCGACAGTCAAAATCGGCGCCTGACGTCAACGGCCGCCAAAAGGCGGTCGCCCCATCCGCTCACCCGATTAAGGCGCGGTTAAGCTACGATCCCCGAAGCATTCTGCGCGTGGCTCTTCAGCCGATCGCCTCTGCGGCCGCGTCCTCGATCACCAGGCGCGGCGGACGGCCGACGGTGTCGGCGACCGAGGTCAGGCGCTTCTGCACCATCTCGCCCGCCAGCGCCGCCGCCCCGCCCCGCAAGCGCAGGGTCAGCGCATCGGCGTCCACCGACAGCGAGCATTGCGGCAGCACCCCGGGGGCCGAGCCCGACAGCATCGCCCCCAGCCGGATGGTGCGGCCCAGAAGCCGCGCCTCGGCCTGCTCGGACTCCGACAGCAGCGCCAGCGCGGGCGCCGCGGGACGGCCCCCCCCGCCCGACTTGTAGCGATAGCGCAGCGCCGCCCCGATCCAGGCGCGCTCGGCATGGCCGATGCCCGAGAGGTTGGCGCGGTAAACGCTCTCGAACACCGCCTGGTCGCGATAGTCGGGATGCGCGTTCCAGGCCACGTCGTTGAGCACGCAGGCCGCCTCGATCAGCCGCCGGCGGGCCAGCGAGGCGTTGGGGAACAGCGGCCACACGAAGGCCGCGAGCTCCGCCCCGAAGCCGGGGAACCGCGACAGCCGTCGCTCCATGTGGCGGGCGGCCGAGAGCAGCGGATCCTGCTGGCGCAGCGCCTCGGGGAGATGTTCGTAGAGCACGCCCTCGCGCAGCCCGAAGGCCGAGACGGCGACGCGGGCGGGCTGCGCCGCGCGGATCAGGCCGGCCAGCACGCGGGCGCCCATCGGCGTGACGGCGATGCGGTCGCGCGAGCTCGTCATCTCCTTGAGCAGCGCCTCGGGGGTCATGGCGGCGACTTCCTCGGCCAGCGCCAGCATCTCCTCGGCGGGCAGCTCGAACTCGTGCAGCACCTGAATGGGATAGCCGATGCGGGTCATGTGCAGCTTGGCCAGCGCCCGCCAGGAGCCGCCGACCAGGTAGATCCGGCCCCCCGGCGCGCCCAGCATGCCGCGGACCGAGGCGAGCGAGGCGTCGATCAGCGCATCCTGCGCGCTCGCCCCGCCCTCGAGCCCCATCAGCCGCAGCGGGCCCAGCGGCAGCGTCACCCCGCGCCCCACCTGCCCCAGCCCGACGCGCGAGAGTTCCAGCGAGGCGCCCCCGAGGTCCGCGACCAGCCCGTCCGCGTCCGGCCAGCCCATCAGCACCCCCTGCGAGGCGAGGCGGGCCTCGTCCTCGCCGGTGGCGACCCGCAGGCGCAGGCCGGTCTCGCGCTCGACCTCCTCGACGAACTCCTGCCCGTCGGAGGCCTCGCGCACCGCGGCGGTGGCCACGCCGTCGAGCACGTCGATGTCCATGCTGCGCGCGAGCGCCGCGAAGCGGCGCAGCGCCAGCAGCGCGCGCGCCCGTCCCTCGACCGAGAGCCGACCCGTGGACGCGAGGTCGGCGCCCAGGCCGCACAGCACCTTCTCATTGAAGAAATAGGCCGGAGAGCGCGACAGCGCCTCGTACACCACCAGCCTGACGGAGTTGGAGCCGACGTCGACCACGCCCACCCGCGCGTGTCCGCGTTTGGCGCCGCCGACGCTTGGGACGCCCGAACGGACGCTCGATCGGGACTGTCGCCTAGGCTCGCTCATGCGCGCTCCTCCGCCGCCGTCGCGTTCCGTCGCTCGCACGGCTCGGGCATGGGGTCAAGGGCGAACGGGCCCGGCTGCGCCGCGACGCCGTATCGGGAGAGGGCGGATCCAATTCCCAATTTATTTTATCGAATCAGGATCTTGGCGGACAACGCCGCGCTTCCCGCCGAGGCCGGGGAGGCCCGGCGAGGCGCCCCCGGCCCCCTCGCCGCACGGGGGGGCTGGGGGCGCGGTCCTCGCGGGACGCCGGCCGGGGCGACGGCGCAGGGTCACTCCGCCGCCAGATCCGGGTCCTCGCCCAGCGCCGTCTCGACCGTTTCGGGCAGCAGGCGGGGGGCGTCCTCGGCCCCCGCGCGTCCGCGACCGGAGAGGGAGGGGTGGGTCATGAAGAACTCATGGGCCGAGAACGGCTCGTCGCCTTCGGGCGCCACCGCGCGCAGCCAGTGGCCGTCGGGCTGCAGCACCCAGCTCTGCGCCTCGTCGCGCAGGTTGGCGGCCATCACCTGCTCGAGAATCTGGGCGTGGACCGTGGGGTTGAGGATCGGCACCAGCGTCTCGACCCGGCGGTTGAGGTTGCGCCCCATCCAGTCGGCCGAGGAGATCCAGACCTCCGCCTCCCTCGAGGGCAGACCATGCCCCGCGCCGAAGCACACGATCCGCGAATGCTCGAGGAACCGCCCGACGATGGACTTGACCCGGATGTTCTCCGACAGGCCCGGGACGCCGGGGCGCAGGCCGCAGATGCCGCGCACCACCATGTCGATCTTCACCCCCGCCCGGGCGGCGGCATAGAGCGCGTCGATCACCTCGGGGTCGATGACCGAGTTCATCTTGGCCCAGACCTCGGCCGGGCGGCCGGCCCTGGCGTGCGCGATCTCGCGCTCGAGCCCCGCCAGGATGTGCTGCTTGAGGGTGCGGGGGGAGAGCTTGAGCGCCTCCAGCCCCTCGGGCTCGGCGTAGCCGGTGACGAAGTTGAACACCCGCGCGGCGTCGCGGCCCAGCGTCGGCTCGCAGGTGAACAGCGAAAGGTCGGTGTAGATGTTGGCGGTGATCGGGTGGTAGTTGCCGGTTCCGAAGTGAGTGTAGGTGACCAGCTGGTCGCCCTCGCGGCGCACCACCATCGAGACCTTGGCGTGGGTCTTCCAGTCGATGAAGCCGTAGACCACCTGGGCGCCCGCGCGCTCCAGCTGGCGGGACTGGCGGATGTTGGCGGCCTCGTCGAAGCGGGCCTTGAGCTCCACCAGCGCGGTGACCGACTTGCCGTCCTCGGCGGCCTCGCACAGGGCGGCCACGATGGGGCTGTCCTTGGAGGTCCGGTAGAGCGTCTGCTTGATCGCCACCACGTCGGGATCGCGGGCGGCCTGCTGCAGGAAGCGCACCACGATGTCGAAGGACTCGTAAGGGTGGTGGAGCAGCATGTCCTTCTGGCGGATCGCAGCGAAGATGTCGCCCTGGAAGTCCTTCACCCGCTCGGGCATCCGCTGGGTGTAGGGGTGGAACAGCAGTTCCGGCCGGTCCCTGGTGACCAGCTCCGAGAGGTCCTTGATCCCGATCACGCCCTCGACGTCGACGACCTCGTGGCGGGCGACGCCCAGTTCGTCGGCGATCATCGCCTTGAGGTCGGCGGGCGCGCCGGCCGCGATCTTGAGGCGGATCACCTCGCCCCGGCGGCGGCGCTTGAGGGCGGTCTCGAACTCCCGCACCAGATCCTCGGCCTCTTCCTCAAGCTCGAGGTCGCTGTCGCGCAGCACCTTGAACAGCGCGTGCCCCGCAAGCCGGTAGCCGGGGAACAGGCGGTCGATGAACAGCTTGAGGAGTTCTTCGAGCGGCAGGTAGCGGGTCTCGCCCTTGCGGCCATCCTCCAGCCGGATGAAGCGGCGCACCTGCTGGGGGACGGGCAGCAGCGCGTCCAGCGGCTCGTCGTCCGACAGGCGGCGCAGCTGCAGGGCGAGCGCGAAGCCCTCGTTGGGGATGAAGGGGAACGGGTGGGCCGGGTCGATGGCCAGCGGCGTGACCACGGGGAACACCTGCTCGAGGAAGTGCTTCTCGACCAGCGCCACGTCGGCCCGGGTCAGCGCCCGGCGGTCGAGCACCAGGATCCCCTCGGCCTTCAGCGCCTTGACCAGCTCCCCCCAGACCACCTGCTGGCGGGCCATCAGGGCGCGGGCGTCGTCGTCGATCTTGTCGAGCTGCTGGGCGGCGGTCAGACCGTCGGCCGACTGGGTGTCGAGGCCCCCGCGCACCAGGCCGCGCAGGCCGGCGACGCGCACGGTGTAGAACTCGTCGAGGTTGCCGCCCGAAATCGACAGGAAGCGCAGACGCTCCAGCACCGGGTGGTGGGGGTTCTCGGCCTCCTGGAGCACGCGCCAGTTGAAGCCCAGCCAGCTGAGCTCGCGGTTGATGAACCGCTCCGGCCCGTCGGGGTCGAACTCGTTGCGGTGGGCTTCGGCGGGCGCGCAGGGCGCGTTGAGGAAATCGGCTCGCATGGGACGCAGCCTAGCGGACTTCGATGACGATTTCATGCCGCCGGGTCCCGGGTCTCGGCCTCGCGCAGGACCTTCGCGGCGAGGCGCACGCTGGGGCGCGCGCGGCCGGCCAGCGCGGCGCGGTCGATGGCGGCAACCGTCTCGGCGAGCCCGCGGTGGGAGCGCGGGCCGCGGGTGGCGAGATAGTGCGGCAGCGAGGCGTCGGCCGAGGCCAGCAGCTGGCGATCGGCCAGCAGTTTCATCGCCAGCCCCTCGAGCAGCCGGTCGTCGGGCGCGTCGATCCGCGCGATCGGCAGCGCCGCGAGGCGCGAGGCGAGGTCGGGCAGCGCCACCGGCCAGCGCGCGGGCGGCGCGCGCCCGGTCAGCAGCAGCGCCGCTCCCTGCGCCGCGGCGAGATTGACGAGGTGGAACAGCGCCCGCTCGGCCTCCTGCGCGCCGGCGAGGCGGTCGGCGTCCTCGACCGCCAGCGCGCCCTGCCCCAGCAGCGCGCGCAGGTCGGCGCCCGGCAGCTCGGGCGCGGCGATGCGGGGGGCGCCGGTCTCCTGCGACCAGACCGCGGCGAGGTGGGTCTTGCCCGCGCCCTCGGGGCCGACGAGGGCGAGCCGACCCTCGGGCCACTCCCGCCAGCGATCCAGCGCGGCCAGCGCCAGGGCGTTGGAGTCCGAGACAAAGAAGCTCTCGCGGTCGCGCGCGGCGCGGATCGGCAGGTCGAGCGGCAGCTGGCGGGCGCGCGTCGTCACGGGCCGAACCTCCGCTCATCGGGGCCCCGGTCGTCCGGCTCGGCGGAGGGGGCGTCGGCGACGGCGGGGGCGGGTCCGTCCCGGGGCGCCTCGGGCGGGCGCTCATAGACGGTGTGGCCGCGGTAGAGGCGGCCCTGCATGTATTCCTCGATGGCGAATCGGCCGATGACGCCGATGGCGGCGGCGAGCGGCACCGCGATCAGCAGGCCGGTGAAGCCCAGCAGCGAGCCGAAGGCCGAGAGCGCGAACATCAGCGCCACCGGGTGCAGCCCGACCGAGCCGCCGACGAGCTTGGGCGTCAGGAAGTTGCCCTCCACCGTCTGCCCGATCAGGAAGATGCCCGCGACGGCCAGGATCATGATCGGGTCGTCCCAGTACTGGAACAGCGCCACCCCGATCGACAGCGCCCCCCCCAGGATCGAGCCAATGAAGGGAATGAACGAGATCAGCCCCGCGAACAGCCCGATCACCAGGCCGAACTGCAGCCCCACCAGCATCAGCGCGGTGGCGTAGAAGGCGCCCAGGATCACGCAGACCGTCAGCTGTCCGCGCACGAAGCCCGCCAGCACCCCGTCGATGCGCGAGGCGAGCTCGCGGACCGTGTCGACATGGTCCCGCGGTGCCCAGCTGTCGATCTTGGCGGTCAGCCGGTCCCAGTCCATCAGAAGGTAGAAGGCCACCACCGGCGTGATCACCAGCAGGGTCACGAAGTCGATGACCGCAAGGCCGCCGGTCCAGGCGGACTTGAGGGCGGCGACCGACCATTCCTCGGCCCGGCCCTTGAAGGTCTCGAGCGCCTGCTCCACCGCGCCGCCCTTGTCGAGCACCTCGGGGAAGCGCCGCTCGACAAAGCCGCGGATGGCGTCGGCGTAGACGGGAGCCTGCTCGATGAACTCGCGGGCCTGCTCGACGAAGGCGGGGATCAGCACCAGCATGGCGACGATGAACACGGTCGCCATCAGCACGGTGATGGTGGCGGTCGCGAGCGTGCGCGAGAAGCCGCGCGCCTCCAGCCGGTCGGCCAGCGGATCGAGGAAATAGGCGAGCGCGGCGCCGGCGAGGAACGGCAGCATCACCCCGGCCATGGCCCACATGAAGAGCAGCAGGACGGCGAGCCCCACCAGCCACCATCTGACCTGTTCGCCCTGGCTCAACGCCATGCCGTTCTCCCTGCCCGCGACGCGCATTGGGTTTGCGGCCTTGCGCCCGCGCTTGCAACCCCGGCGTGACGTGATCGGGGGGCGCGTTCCGGCGCGCGGGGCCAGGCGGGCGCCGTCAGGAGGGCGCGATCATGCGCGCCGGCCGAAGGCGAGCCAGGCCGCCCCTCCGATCAGCGCCGCGGCGCCCCCGCGCGCCATCCACGCGCGCGCCGCGGGTCCCGCGCCGCGCCCGCCGGCCGACCCGAGGCAGGCCCAGCCGGAATCGAGCGCCAGCGCCACGCACAGATAGATCGCCCCCAGCGCCGCCAACTGCGGGCCGGCGGGGGCCGAGGCCTCCACGAACTGCGGCAGGAAGGCCGCGTGGAACGCCAGGCTCTTGGGATTGGCCAGGCCCACCAGCAGCCCGCGCCGCGCCGCCCTGCGCGCCGTCTGGCGGGGATCGCGGACGGGGGGCCGTCGCGCCTCGCGCCACAGGCCCGCGCCCAGCCACAGCAGCCAGGCCACGCCGATCCAGCGCAGAACCTCGAAGGCCGCGCCCCAGGCCTGCGCGATCCAGGCGAGCCCGAAGACCACCAGCGCGATCTGCCCGGCATGCGCGAGCGTGGTCCCCAGCGCCGCCGCGAGCCCCGCGCGCAGCCCCTCGCGGGCCGACACCGCCAGGATCAGCGCCACGTTGGGCCCGGGCACGGCGATGGACAGCGCCGCGACGGCCACGAACCCGGCGAGCAGGCCGGGATCGAGGCCGGCGGGCGTCACGCGAACTGCTCGCGAATCAGCCGTTCCTCCAGCCCGTGGCCGGGATCGAACAGCAGCGTGTGGGAGATCGAGGGATCGAGCTCGACATGCACTTTCGCGGCCCCGCGCACCTCGACATTGTCGGCGGTGGCCGAGACCGAGCGACGCTCGGGGTCCAGACACTCCAGCGTGACGCGGGCGTGGCGGGGCAGCAGCGCGCCGCGCCAGCGCCGGGGGCGGAAGGCCGAGATCGGGGTCAGGGCCAGGATCTCGGCCCCGATGGGCAGGATCGGGCCGTGGGCGGAATAGTTGTAGGCGGTGGAGCCCGCGGGCGTCGCCACCATCACCCCGTCGCAGACCAGCTCGGACATCCGCTCCTTGCCGTCGATCAGGATCCGGATCTTGGCGGCCTGGTGACGCTCGCGCAGCAGGCTGACCTCGTTGATCGCGTGGGCCTGGCGGATCTCTCCGTCGTCGCACTCGACCGTCATCTTCAGCGGGTTGATCACGGCGGCCTCGGCCGACATCAGCCGCTCCATCAGGCCGTCCTCGAGGTAGTCGTTCATCAGGAAGCCGACCGTGCCCCGGTGCATCCCGTAGACCGGCCGCGGGTCGCGCCGCGAGGTCTGCAGCACCTCGAGCATCAGCCCGTCGCCGCCCAGCGCCACGATCACGTCGGCGTCATGCAGGGCGGTCTGGCCGTAGCGGGCGACCAGCCCCTCGAACGCCGCGACCGCCTGCGGCGCGTCGGAGCGCACGAAGTGGACGCGGGGCTGCAGCAGCATGGGGTCCATGGGCGGGGGGCTCGGACGTGACCTGAAAGGGAGGGGGGCGGGACGGGCCCCCGGGCCGGGGGAGGCCGACCATGACCCTCCGCGCCCCCTCGCGCAAGCGCCGCGGCCGGGCGCCGCCTGCGGCGCAGCGGCCGCGCGGCAGGGGCGGCGGCCGGGCCCGCGGCGAACCCGGCCCCCGCGACGCCGCGGGCGCGCGAAGCGTCGCCTCCGGGACGGGACAAACCCCGCGCATGGGTGTATGGACGCCGGGAACCTTTTCCCCGCCCGCAGGCGCCCCCGCAGAGGGGCCCCGAGACAGGAGACGCGACATGGACGCCAGCACGCGCGATTCCGGCTTCTTCACCGAGGCGCTCGCCGAGCGCGACCCCGAAATCTTCAAGGCCATCGGCCTCGAGCTCGGCCGCCAGCGCGAGGAGATCGAGCTGATCGCCTCCGAGAACATCGTGTCCCACGCGGTGCTCCAGGCGCAGGGCTCGGTCCTGACCAACAAGTATGCCGAGGGCTATCCGGGCAAGCGCTACTACGGCGGCTGCCAGTTCGTGGACATCGCCGAGGAACTGGCGATCGAGCGGGCCAAGGCGCTGTTCGGCGCGAAGTTCGCCAACGTGCAGCCCAACTCCGGCAGCCAGATGAACCAGGCGGTGTTCCTGGCGCTGCTCAAGCCCGGCGACACGTTCATGGGGCTGGACCTGAATTCGGGCGGCCACCTGACCCACGGCTCGCCGGTCAACATGTCGGGCAAGTGGTTCAACGTGATCTCCTACGGCGTGCGCGCCCAGGATCACCTGCTGGACATGGACGACATCCGCGCCAAGGCCCATGAGCACAAGCCCAAGCTGATCGTGGCCGGCGGCACCGCCTATTCCCGCGTCTGGGACTGGGCCGAGTTCCGCAAGATCGCCGACGAGGTCGGGGCGCACCTGATGGTCGATATGGCCCATATCGCGGGCCTGGTCGCGGGCGGCGCGCATCCCAGCCCGGTGCCGCACGCCGACGTGGTGACCACCACCACCCACAAGTCGCTCCGCGGTCCGCGCGGCGGCCTGATCCTTACCAACGACGAGGCGATCGCCAAGAAGATCAACTCGGCGGTGTTCCCCGGCCTGCAGGGCGGCCCGCTGATGCACGTGATCGCGGCCAAGGCGGTGGCCTTCGCCGAGGCCCAGCGCCCCGAGTTCCGCGCCTACGCCCATCAGGTCGTGGCCAACGCCCAGGCGATGGCCGACGAGCTGATGAAGGGCGGGATCGACATCGTCTCGGGCGGCACCGACAACCACCTGATGCTGGCCGACCTGCGGCCCAAGAAGGTGACCGGCAAGGCCGCCGAGATCGCGCTCGGCCGCGCCCATGTCACCTGCAACAAGAACGGCGTGCCCTTCGATCCCGAGAAGCCGATGGTCACCTCGGGCATCCGGCTCGGCGCCCCCGCCGGCACCACCCGCGGCTTTGGCGAGGAAGAATTCCGCCAGGTCGCGCGGATGATCGTGAAGGTTGTCGACGGGCTGGCCTCGGCCGGCGAGGGCGGCGACGCCGAGATCGAGGCCGCGGTGCGCGACGAGGCGATCGCCCTCTGCCGTCGCTTCCCGATCTATCCGACCCTCTGATCGGGGGCGCGCGACGCCTGGGCGGCGCCGCGCGCGACCGGCCTGAAGCTGCAAGGGCGGCGCGGGAACCCTCCCGCGCCGCCCTTGCAGCTTCGGGCCCCTCGCCAGCCCCCAGCGAATGCGGGCCATGGTCGCTGGGGGTCGACCATGGCCCGTCCCACCCGTTCGAGACGTCGACGCAAACTCGGTCTCGGCCGGGCGACGCAACGCGATCCCGACCGGCGGTATGGGTCATATTGACGCATATATTGTGACCGAAATGGGGTGGTGGCCGTGTGATTTCCGGGCGCCGTCGCCGCCCGGCGATTGGGCCCCGCACACGCGGAGGGCCATGGCCCCTGGGGAATGGCCATGGCCCGGGGAACATGCCGGGCGCATCCTGCACGCGGCGCCCTGCCGGAGAACGCGACCCGCTCCGGCGCTGCTGGGTGTTCGTCACGGACGCGACGGACGCTCGGACAGGCGCAGCTCCCGTCCGCGAACAACACGCGACGCGGAGTCGAGGTCAAGGACCTCGGCCGACGCCGCGCCCTGAAGGCGCGACGCCGGAGCTTGCGCGTTGTCAGTCGGCCGTCGCCCGCCGCCGCAGGAAGCCCAGTCCGCCCAGCGCAGCCAGCAGGGCGAACCCCGCAGGCGGCAGCGGCACAGGCGCCACCGCCTGGGACTCGTTGACCGTGAGGTAGCGCGCCACCGGCCCGCCGGCGTCCACCAGGCCCAGGAGCGGCGAAGGCGTGTATGTGACCTTCGTGATCCCCGTGTAGGCCAGATAGAAGCCGCTGAGGTCGAACAGGCTCAGGCCGACCACGTCGAGCAGTCCCACCTCGGCCAGCGTGAAGACGCTGCCCGAAGCCGTGCCGCCGCCGTGGACCACCTCGATGTTCATGCCGCTGAGGATGTCGAGGTTCTGGTCAAAGGCGATTTCGAACGAACTGATGGGGTTGGCGCTGAAGTCAAAGGTGACCGGCGCACCGCAGTCCAGTTCGGTCAACACGGCGCCCCTTCCGCCTGCGCAGACGCCGTCCGCTCCGGTGATCGTCTGGATCAGACCGCCGCCGTTCGAGCCCCCCTTCAACCTGCTCTGGACCGTGCCGATCGAGACAAGCCCGAGGTCAAGCACCTCTCGCGTTCCGCTTGTCGACATCGTGACGTCCACGCCAGGGCCGCCACCGATCGTGAAGCTCGTCGTCGCCGTCCCCCCCGATCCAAACAGTCCGTCGAGAGGGTTGAGGTTGGTGTCGATCTGAGCAAACGGCAGGCTGGCGAGATCGATCGAAGACGCCGAGGCCGAGGTTCCCGCAAGCCCGGCTCCGAATGCCAGCGCCGCGGCGCCCCACACGGACCGGACAGCGACCCGAGAAATGCAACTCATAGTGGTCTCCCCTTACACATAACCTTGCACCCAGGAGCCAGCGTGCCCGCCGCAATATGACGAAATTGCGGCAATCGCTCAACCCAAAGGACATTTTGCTGAACAACGAAATCAAATTCGGCTCATCGACATGACTGTCGGCAAACCAAAAACTCTGCACATTCATTCTCAGGTTGAGTTTTGTTTGTGCGCGTTCAAATCGCCTTAGGGTACATCTGCCTGCGCGCACATGATTCGCCCTTAGCGCGAGAGGGGCGGCGCCGCGGATCGAACGCGCGCATATCTCGCGCCGGGACGCAGCCCCTACCCAACCGCTTGGGGCCCCCCTATAATGGCGGCGTCCGATGCGCGAGAGGGACCGATATGCGCTGCCCGTTCTGCGGAAACACCGAAACCCAGGTGAAGGACAGCCGTCCGGCGGAGGATCACGTCGCAATCCGCCGCCGCCGCTTCTGCCCCGCCTGCGGCGGCCGCTTCACCACGTACGAGCGCGTGCAGCTGCGCGACCTCGTGGTGGTCAAGAAGAACGGCCGGCGCGAGGATTTCGACCGCGACAAGCTTGCCCGCTCGATCCGCATCGCCCTGCAGAAACGCCCGATCGAGATCGAGCGCATCGAGCAGATGATCTCGGGCATCGTCCGGCGGCTCGAGAGCAAGGGCGACACCGACGTCGCCTCCGACGAGGTCGGCCAGATCGTGATGGAGGCGCTGGCGCGGATCGACACCGTCGCCTATGTCCGCTTCGCCTCGGTCTACAAGAACTTCCAGGAGGCCGACGACTTCGAGGAGTTCGTCGCCGAACTGCGCCCCATCGCCAAGGGCGAGGAGCCCTGACGCCAGAGCGGCGTTCGCGAGCGGAAACACCCATGGCCGACGACCAGGACCTGCGCTGGATGCGCGCCGCCCTGACCATGGCGCGCCGGGCGGTCGGGCGCACCGCGCCCAACCCCGCGGTGGGCTGCGTCCTCGTCCGGGACGGGGTGCTGCTGGGGCGCGGATTCACGCAGCCCTCGGGCAGGCCCCATGCCGAGACCGTGGCGCTCGCCCAGGCGGCGGCGCTGTTCGGCCCCGACGCCGCGCGCGGCGCCACGGCCTATGTCACGCTCGAGCCCTGCGCCCACCACGGCCGCACGCCGCCCTGCGCCGACGCGCTGGTGGCCGCGGGCGTCGCGCGGGTGGTGGCGGCCGCCGGCGACCCCGACCCCCGCGTCGACGGCCGCGGCTTTGCGCGCCTGCGCGCGGCCGGCGTCGCGGTCGAGACCGGCGTGCTCGCCGCCGAGGCCGAGGCGATGAACGCGGGGTTCCTCTCGCGCCATCGTCGCGGGCGGCCGTGGCTGACGCTGAAGCTGGCGACCTCGCTCGACGGGCGGATCGCGACCGGCTCGGGCGACTCGAAGTGGATCACCGGGGCGCAGGCCCGCGCGCGGGTGCACCTGATGCGGGCCGAGCATGACGCGATCCTGGTCGGCGCGGGCACCGTGCGCGCCGACGACCCCTCGCTGGACGTGCGGCTGCCGGGGTTGGAGGATCGCAGTCCCCTGCCCGTGATCTTCGACCCGCGCCTGAGCCTGTCCTCCGGCGCGCGGCTGGGCGCGGGCGCGCGGCCGGCGCTGATCCTGCATCTGCCCGCAGGCGCCCCCGACGGCCCCGATCCCGACCGCGAGGTCGAGCTGCGCGGCCGCGGCCTGACCCTGCAGGCGATCCCCGCGGCCCCCGGCGGCGCGCCGGCCCTGCTGGACCCCACCGCCGCGCTCGAGGCGCTGGCGGCCGCAGGCGTCACCCGCGCGTTCTGCGAGGGGGGCGGGCGCCTCGCCGGCGCGCTGCTCGCCGCGGGGCTGGTGGATGAACTGGCCCTGTTCTCGGGCGGCGCGGCGATCGGAGCCGAGGGGCTGCCCTCGCTGGGGCCGCTGGGCCTGGACCTTCTGGCCGACGCGCCGCGCTTCCGCTGCATCGCGACGCGGCGCCTCGGCCCCGACGCGCTGACGCTGTGGCGACCCGAGCATGCTTGACCTCGACCGTTCCGCACGGCGAAGAGGAACGCGCGGCCCCGCCGCCCCCCTCGCCGCAGGAGCCCCCGGATGAGCGCCAAGGAGATCTCTGCGGACGTGCCGGACTGGTCGCGGGAACGGCCGCGGCGCTTCTGGGACCCGGCGCGTCGCCTGCTGCGCAGCGTCCGGCGCTACCAGGCCTGCGGGTCCGGGCCGCTCGGCCGGCTGGGGCGCAAGCGCTGGGCGCTGTCGCATCGGTTCTGGTCGGCGGTGACCTCGATCGAGCTGCCGCTGAACACGCAGATCGCGGGCGGGCTGATCATGCCTCATCCCACGGGCATCGTGGTGCATCCCGGCGCGGTCGTGGGGCCGAACTGCCTGATCATGCAGAACGTCACGCTGGGCACGAACTACGGCCGGCACGGCGCGCCGCGCCTGGGCGGCCATGTCGACGTCGGTCCGGGCTCGGTGGTGCTGGGGGCGATCAGCGTCGGCGATCATGCGATGATCGGCGCGAACGCGGTGGTGCTGACGGACGTGCCGCCGCGCGCGATCATGGCCGGCGCGCCGGCGAAGGTGATCCGCTACCGGACGCCGCTCGACGAGAGGCCCGAAGGCGAGGTCTGAGGGCAGGCCGACCGGAGCTGCCGCCCCGGGTCCGGACCGCAGGCCCAGCGGCGTCGGGCGCGCCAGGGATCGATGTCTCCGGAAGCCTGGCGGCGCGCGCCGTTCAGAGGATCAGTTGGGTCTGGGTGACCAGGGCCACGTTCTTGCCGTCCTCACGGGTGATGCGGGTCTGCCAGACGCTGGTGCGCCCGCCGAGGTGAATCGGGGTGGCGGTCCCGGTGACCGTGGTCCCCTCCTTCGCGGCGCCGAGGAAGTTGGTCTTGCTCTCGATCGTGGTTGTGCCCTTGGCCTCCTTCGGCATCGACAGCACCGTGCCCAGCGCCCCCAGCGCGTCGGCGAAGGCCATCACCGCGCCGCCGTGCAGGATATGGCCGGCGGTGCACAGGTCCGCGCGGACCTCGAGCGTCGCCACCACCTTGTCGGGGCCGGCCTCGACCACCTTCACCCCCATCAGTTTCGAGAAGGGCATGCGCTCGGCCAGGCTCTCGGTCGCCAGGTCTTGGGTCATCCAGGGTCTCCTCCCGTTCGTCCGGTCATGATCGCCGGATGCGAGGCGCAGTGTCGACGACGCGAGAGGTAATCGGAAACGCAAAAGGGGGCCCGAGGGCCCCCTTTCGGGTTCTTTCGCGAGGCGCGGCGCCCGTCAGGCGCTCTCGGACTGCTTGTGGGCCGAGTTGGCGACCAGGTCGTCGACCACCCCCGGATCGGCCAGCGTCGAGGTGTCGCCCAGCGCGTCGGTGTCGTTCTCGGCGATCTTGCGCAGGATGCGGCGCATGATCTTGCCCGAGCGGGTCTTGGGCAGGCCCGGGGCCCACTGGATCACGTCGGGCTTGGCGATCGGGCCGATCTCGGTGCGCACCCAGTCCGAGAGCTCCTTGCGCAGGGCCTCGGTCGCCTCGACGCCCTCCATCAGGGTCACGTAGCAGTAGATGCCCTGGCCCTTGATGTCGTGGGGATAGCCCACGACCGCAGCCTCGGCGACCTTCTGGTGGGCGACCAGCGCGCTTTCGACCTCGGCCGTGCCCATGCGGTGGCCGGAGACGTTGATCACGTCGTCGACCCGTCCGGTGATCCAGTAGTAGCCGTCCGCGTCCCGTCGGCAGCCGTCGCCCGAGAAGTAGTAGCCCTTGAACATCTCGAAATAGGTCGACACGAACCGATCGTGATCGCCCCAGACGGTGCGCATCTGGCCGGGCCAGCTGTCCTTGATCGCCAGCACGCCGGTGGTCTCGCCCTCAAGCTCGTTGCCCTGGTCGTCGAGCACCACCGGATGCACCCCGAAGAAGGGCCGCGTGGCGGAGCCGGGCTTGAGGGGCGTCGCGCCGGGCAGCGGGCTGATCAGGATGCCCCCGGTCTCGGTCTGCCACCAGGTGTCGACGATGGGGCATTTCCCCTTGCCGACGACGCGGTGATACCAGTTCCAGGCCTCGGGGTTGATCGGCTCGCCGACGGTGCCGAGGATGCGCAGGGACGACAGATCGCACTTGGTGATCCACTCGTCGCCCTTGCCCATCAGCGCGCGCAGCGCGGTGGGGGCGGTGTAGAAGATCGAAACCTCGTGCTTGTCGACCACCTGCCAGAAGCGCGAGGCGTCGGGCCAGGTCGGCACGCCCTCGAACATCAGCGTGGTCGCCCCGTTCGCCAGCGGCCCGTAGACGATGTAGCTGTGCCCCGTCACCCAGCCCACGTCGGCGGTGCACCAGTAGACCTCGCCGTCGCGGTAGTCGAAGACGTGCTCATGGGTCATCGAGGCGTAGACGAGATAACCGGCGGAGGTGTGCACCACCCCCTTGGGCTTCCCCGTCGAGCCGGAGGTGTAGAGGATGAACAGCGGATCCTCGGCGCTCATCTCCTCGGGCGGGCAGTCGGGATCGACGATGGCGGCGAGCGTCTCGTAGTGGAAGTCGCGGCCCTCGACCCAGGTGGTCTGCTCGCCGGTGCGGCGGACCACCAGCAGCTTCACGTCGTCGCCGCAGCGGCGCAGCGCCCGGTCGGCGTTGGATTTCAGCGCGGTCGAGCGGCCCCCGCGCGGCGCATGGTCGGCGGTGATCACCAGCTTGGCGCCGCTGTCGTTCACCCGATCGGCGAGCGCGTCGGGCGAGAACCCCGCGAACACCACCGAATGCACCGCGCCGATCCGCGCGCAGGCCAGCATCGCGTAGGCGGCGGCGGGGATCATC
Organism: uncultured Albimonas sp.; assembly: GCF_963977235.1. Classification (NCBI taxonomy): domain Bacteria; kingdom Pseudomonadati; phylum Pseudomonadota; class Alphaproteobacteria; order Rhodobacterales; family Paracoccaceae; genus Albimonas; species uncultured Albimonas sp. The sequence goes on along the minus strand of NZ_CAXBOD010000012.1, from coordinate 40,295 downwards.
GGCAGGTAGATCACCACCCGGTCGCCCTTGCGCACGCCCAGAGTCTTGAGGACGTTGGCGAACTTCGAGACCTCCTCGTGGAGCTGGGCGTAGCTGATGTGCTGCGCCTCCTCCTCGGGGCTGTCAGGCTCGAAGATGATCGCGGTCTGGTCGGCGCGGTCCTTGAGGTGACGGTCGATGCAGTTGGCCGCCACGTTCATCGTGCCGTCGCCGAACCATTCGATCTGCACGTCGGGATAGGAGAACGAGACGTTCTTCACGGTGGTGTAGGGCCGGATCCAGTCCAGCCGGCGGCCGTGATCGTCCCAGAACGCCTCCGGGTCCTCGATCGAGGCCTTGTACATGGTCTCGTACTGCTCGGCCGTGATCGAGGCGCCCTTGGCGGCCTCCTCGGGCACGGGAACGACGGTCTCGGACATGGGCGTCCTCCTCCTGGGCTGTCCGGGGCGCGCTTCGACCGCCGGTCCGTCCCGGGGCGGCGCGCCCGCGATGATGAGGACGGGGCGCGCGCAGGTCGCCCCCTCCGGAAGTCTCAGATCGCCAGGTACTCCTGCCGCATGGCGGCGTCGTTCAGGACCTCCTCCGCGGTCCCGTCGAAGACCACCTGGCCCATGTCCAAGATGATCGCCCGGTCGGCAAGCTGCAAGGCGGCGATGGCGTTCTGCTCGACGATCACCGTGGTGATGCCCAGTTTCTTGATCTCGGCCAGCGTCTTCTCGATCTCCTGCACGATCACCGGGGCAAGGCCCTCATAGGGCTCGTCGAGCAGCAGCAGCTTGATGTCGCGCGCCAGCGCCCGGCCGATGGCCAGCATCTGCTGCTCGCCGCCCGAGAGGGTGACCCCCTCCTGCTTGCGGCGTTCGCCAAGGCGGGGGAACAGTTCGTAGATGCGCTGGATCGACCAGCCGAGGGGCGGCTCGATCTGGGCGAGCTGCAGGTTCTCCTCGACCGTCAGGCCGGCGATGATGCGCCGGTCCTCGGGGACCAGCTGGATGCCGTGCTGGGCGGCCTCGTGGGCCTTCATCTCGTGGACCGGCTTGTGGTCCAGCCAGATCTCGCCGTGCTTGAGCTCGGGGTTCCCGGCCCGCGCGATGGTGCGCAGGGTCGAGGTCTTGCCCGCGCCGTTGCGGCCCAGCAGGGCGACGATCTCGCCCTCGTGGATGTTGAAGTTGACGCCCTGGACGATGTAGCTCTCGCCATAATAGGCGTGCAGGTCCCAGGCGGAGAAATAGGCCGGCGGGGTGCCGGCGTTGCGCGGGTTCGGGGTCTTGTGGACCTTCGCGTAGGGGTCGTCTTCGATCAGGCTCACAGGTGGGCTCCTCCGAGATAGGCTTCCTGCACCTTGGGATTGCCTTTGATGTTGCGGGGCTCGTCCTCGACGATGACGTGGCCCTGGGCGAGGACCGAGATCCGGTCGGCCAGGCTGAACACCACGTGCATGTCGTGCTCGATCACCGCCATGGTGATGGATTTCTCCTCGCCGATCCGCTTGAGCAGGTCGATGGTGGCGTTGGTGTCGGCGCGCGCCATGCCCGCGGTCGGCTCGTCGAGCAGCAGAAGCTTGGGCTCCTGCACCAGGCACATCGCCATCTCGAGGCGCCGCTTGTCCCCGCGCGAGAGGTTCTTGGCCAGCATCTCGCGGCGGTCGGCCATGGTCACGTCCTCGAGGCAGGCGATCGCCCGCTCGCGGATCTCGGCCTCGCGCGACATGCTCTCCCAGCCATGCAGGCGGAAGGCGCCGTCGCGGCTGGCGAAGGCGGGGATCATCACGTTCTCGGCCACCGTCAGATCCTCGAAGATCTCGGGGGTCTGGAACACGCGGGAGACGCCGAGCTGATTGATCTCGTGCGGCTTGCGCCCGATCAGGCTGTGGCCGTCGAAGGTCACCGTCCCGGTGTCGGGGATCAGGCGGCCGACGAAGGTGTTGAGCAGCGTCGACTTGCCCGCGCCGTTGGGGCCGATGATGGCGTGGATGCCGCCCTCCATCACCGTCAGATTGACGTCGTCGAGCGCCTTGAGACCGCCGAAGCGCTTGTTGACGTTCTGGACCTGGAGAATGGGGTTTCCCATGGCTCCCTCCCTCACTCGGCCGGGGCGGCGGCGGCGCGGGCGGCCGCCTTGTCGCCCTTGCCGCGGTTGGTGACGAGGCGGCCCAGGCGCGCCGCGCCCTCCATCAGGCCGCCGGGCAGGAAGGTCACGATGACCATGAAGATCAGGCCCAGCGTCAGGTGCCAGCCCTCGCCCACAAACAGCGACGAGACCGAGACCACCAGATGCTGCAGCGTCTCGGGCAGGAAGGACCAGAAGTCCATCAGCACGCCCTCGTTGATCGCCGAGAAGATGTTCTCGAAATACTTGATCAGACCCGCGCCCAGCACCGGGCCCAGCAGGGTGCCCGCGCCGCCGAGGATGGTCATCAGCACGACCTCGCCGGACGCGGTCCACTGCATGCGCTCGGCGCCGGCCAGCGGATCCATCGCCGCCAGCAGCCCGCCCGCGAGCCCCGCGAACATGCCCGAGATCACGAAGGCCGCCAGCGTGTACGGCCGGGTGTTCAGGCCGGTGTAGCTCATCCGGTTCTGGTTGGACTTCACCGCCTTGAGCATCATTCCGAAGGGCGAGCGGAACAGGCGCATCGAGATGTAGAAGCACCCGATCAGGATCGCCGCGCAGACGTAGAAGCCCACGTTGAACTGCACGTTCATGCCCAGCACGCTGGTCTGGACCGTGTCGATCATGTTCAGCCCGAAGAGGTTCGAGAACGGCTGCCCCGCCCCGCCCCCGTCCAGCACGCGGGGATCGTCGAGCGTGATCTGCAGCCCTGTCTCGCCGTTGGTGATCGGCGTCAGCACCGAATAGGCGAGGTTGTAGCTCATCTGCGCAAACGCGAGCGTCAGGATCGAGAAGTAGATGCCCGAGCGGCGCAGCGAGATGAAGCCGATCAGCAGGCTGAACAGCCCCCCCACGATCACCGCGAAGACGATGGCCGGGACGATGTTCATGCTCAGCAGCTTGAACATCCACACGGCCGCGTAGGAGCCCACGCCCAGGAAGGCCGCGTGGCCGAAGGAGAGATAGCCCGTCAGCCCGAACAGGATGTTGAAGCCGATCGCGAAGATTCCGTAGATCGCGAACTTCTGCAGCAGGTCGGGATACCCCGCCCCGAACGGCGCGAGGATGATCGGCCCCGCCAGGACCAGGACGGTGAAGACGGCCAGCAGGAGAAAGTCGGCGGACTTGGAGCTGGTCATGGATCAGGCCTCCATCACGCCCTTGCGGCCCAGAAGGCCCCGCGGACGGGTGAGCAGGATGACGACGGCGACCAGGTAGATGATGATCTGGTCGATGCCCGGGAGGATCTGCTTGACCTCGTTCATCGAGGCGAAGCTCTGCAGGATGCCCAGCAGGAAGCCGGCCGCGACGGCGCCGGGCAGCGAGCCCATGCCGCCGACCACGACCACGACGAAGCTGAGCACCAGGAAATCCATTCCCAGGTGGTAGTCGGGCGAAAGAATGGGCGTGTACATGACGCCCGCGAGCCCCGCGACGCAGGCGGCGAGGCCGAACATCATGGTGAAGCGCCGGTCGATGTTGATGCCCAGCAGGCCCACGGTCTCGCGGTCGGCCATGCCGGCGCGGACCACCATGCCGAAGGTGGTGAAGCGCAGGAAGCAGAACACCGCGCCGATCACGCCGGCGGCGAACAGGAAGTAGATCAGCCGCCACATCGGATAGACGATGGCGCCCGGCGCCATCCCCACCGCCGCGCCGAAATCGGCCATGCCCGAGAGCGCGTCGGGGGCGGGCTGGGGGATCGGGTTGGCGCCGAACAGGGCCTTGATGATCTCCTGCAGCACGATCGCCAGACCGAAGGTCACCAGGATCTGGTCGGCGTGGGGGCGCTTGTAGAAGTGGCGGATCAGCCCGCGCTCCATCACCAGGCCGACCAGCAGCATGAAGGGGATCGCGAGGATGATCGACACCGGCACCGACCAGTCGTTCAGCCAGTGGCCGAAATCGCCGAACCAGGCCTCGACATAGGGGGTGCGGATCTCGAGGGGCGTGCCCCAGGCGGTGGTCTCGGTGTCGGAGAGGGCGATCATCTCCATCGAGAACAGCTTGTTGATCGACACGGAGCAGAAAGCGCCCAGCATGAACAGCGCGCCATGGGCGAAGTTCACCACGCCCAGCGTGCCGAAGATGAGGGTCAGACCCAGAGCGATCATCGCGTAGGCCGAGCCCTTGTCGAGACCGTTCAGAATCTGGAGGAGGATCGCGTCCATCGCGCCGGCTCCCAATGCAGGCGGCCCGGGGGCAGGCCTTCGATTGTGTGCAAGGGTGGGGACCGTCACGCCCGGGGAGGAGACTCCAGGCGGGACGGCCCCCGATGCCGCCGCCGGAAAGCGGGCTTCCGGCGACGTTTCGTCGGGCGCGCCCCGACCCCTGGGGCGCGCCCGTCAGGCCGCGCGCGAACGCGCGCAGGCCCGGTTCGCTCAGGCGCGGATCACGCGCCCGGGTTGCACTCGCCCAGTTCGCCGCCCGCGAACATCGGGTGATCGGGGGCGTAGGTGACCTGCTCGGCCGGGGTGACGTCCACCACCTCGAGAAGGTCGAACTGCGAGGTCGGGTTCTCCTTGCCCCGCACCACCAGCACGTCCTTGAAGCACTGGTGATCCTCGGCCCGGTAGAGGGTCTTGCCGTTGCCCATCCCGTCGAACTCGTAGCCCTCGAGCGCGGCGGCGATGTCGCAGGGGTTGAACGAGCCCGCCCGCTGCGCGGCGTCGGCATAGAGCAGCGTCTGCACATAGCAGGTGTGCGCGGCCTGGGACGGCGGGAAGCCGTACTTCTGGCCGAAGGACTTCACGAAGGCCTTCGAGCCCTCGTCCTGAAGCGACCAGTGCCAGTTGGTCGAGCCGTAGATGCCCTTCACCGCCTCGCCCGCGCCCTGCGCCATCAGGCGGGAGTAGAGCGGCACCACGATCTCGAAGTTCTTGCCGCCGACTTCCTTGCCCTTCAGCCCGAACTGCACCGCCTGGGTCAGCGAGTTGACCATGTCGCGGCCGTAGTGGTTGAGGATCAGCACGTCGGCGCCCGAGTTCAGGACCGGCGTGAGATACTGCGAGAAGTCGCCCGCGCCCAGCGGCGTGCGCACCTTCTCGACCGTGGTCCAGCCGAGCGCCTCGGTGGCCGCCGCGATCGACTCCTCCTGGGTCCAGCCCCAGGTGTAGTCGGCGGTCAGGTGATAGGCCTTGCGGTCGGCGCCGTAGTTGGACTTCAGCACCGGCGCCAGCGCCGCGCCCGACATGTAGGCGTTGAAGAAGTGCCGGAAGCCGTTGGCCTTCTTGTCCTTGCCCGTGGTGTCGTTGGAGTGGGTCAGACCCGCCATGAAGATGACGCCCATCTCCTGGCACAGGCCCTGCACCGCGATCGCCACGCCCGAGGACGAGCCGCCGGTGATCATCACCGCGCTGTCACGCTCGATCATGCGCTTGGCGCTGGCGCGGGCCGCGTCGGACTTGGTCTGGGTGTCGCCGGTGACGAACTCGACCTTCTTGCCGTTGACCCCGTCCCCGCCGAGCGCCTTCGAGGAGAAGGTCGCCAGCATGCCGCCGTCGCCCTCGCCGTTGAGATGCTCGACCGCCAGCTCATAGGCGCGCAGCTCGTCGGCGCCCTCGTCGGCGTAGGCGCCGGTCTGGGGCACGTTGAAGCCCAGCGTCACCGAGGAGCCGGTCGGCTCGTTGGTGTAGGCGTAGGCCGGACGCCGCCAGACCATGGGGGCCGCAAGACCGGCGCCCGCGACCGCCGAGGTCTTCAGCAGCCCGCGGCGGCTGATGGTGAAGTTCGCCATGAATACCTCCCGAAGCATTGATTGCGCCGGTCGACGACGCTCGCCCTCCCGAGGGCCTCCCTGGCGCGCGACGTCGACCGGTCTGGGCTCATTGGCCCTGGATGAACTCTGGGTCAGCTTCGTCAAGAAGTCAACAAGTCATTGTTATCTCTGGATATTTTTGTAAATTTTTGACGTTGTGCATGTGCGAGATTGTAAATAGTCTACAGGGAGCCGCAAAAGCGCCATGATCCCAGACCCTTGCACGGGACGCATGGCGGGGTTGCGCGCAGGTGCAGCATGGAGGATGCAGGTTGCCTTCCACGATGATCGGTCTCCGCATCCGCGAGCGGCGCCGCGCGGCCGGCATGCGCCAGGCCGAGCTCGCCCGCACGATGGGAATCTCGGCGAGCTACCTCAACCTGATCGAGCGCGAGAAGCGCCGCGCCAGCCCCGACCTGGTCTCGCGCGCCGCCAGCGCGCTGGGCGTGCCCGCCGCCGAGCTCGACGGCGCGCTCGAGCGTCGACTCGCCGACCGCCTCTCCGAGATCGCGGCCGAGCCGGAGTTCGCCGACCTCGCCCTCGATCCCGACGACGCCCGCGACCTGCTGGGCCGGCATCCCGACTGGGGCCGCGCCCTGACCCGCGCCTGGGCCGCGCGGCGCGAGGCCGCCCGCCTGGTCGAGGCGCTCTCGGACCGGCTGACCCACGACCCGGTGCTCTCGGACCACCTGCACCGGATGCTGACCCATGTCGCGGCCCTGCGCTCCACCTCCGAGATCCTGGAGGACGTCGAGGACATCGACGCCCCCCAGCGCCGACGCTTCCACGAGATCCTGCTGAGCGAATCCACCCGCGCCTCGGAAGTGGCCGAGGGACTCGCCCGATTCTTCGACGAGGCCCATTCCGAAGCCCCCTCGACCCCCGTCGAGGATGTCGAGGACGCCTTCCTGGAGGCCGGCAATCGCTTCGAGACGCTGGAGCCCTCGGCCGAGGAGATCCCCGCCGACATGCACCCCGAGGCGATCTACGGGGCCCTGCGCGCCGCCCTGCCCGGCGGCGGCGCCTCGGTCGCCCCGCCCGAGGCGCCGCCGGTGGTCCGCCGCCGGGCGCTGTCGACCGCGGTGGCGCGCCGGCGCTTCGCGCAGGAGATCGAAGACGAGATCGAGGCCCGCCCCCGCCTGGGCGAGGGCGCCGCCCGCCGCCGCGCCGAGGCCGCCTTCGAGCAGTACGCAGCCGACGCCCTGATGATGCCCCGCGCGCCCTTCGAGGCGACGGGCGCGGCGCTCGGCTGGGACCTCGATGCGCTGGCCGCCAGCTTCGGAGTCGACTTCGACGCCGCCGCCCGCCGCCTGACCACCCTCGCCCGCCCCGGCGGGCCGGCGCCGCGCGCGGCCTACGCGCGGATCAACGCCGCCGGCGTCACCCTGCAGCGGCGCCTGGCGGCCGAGATCACCCTGCCCCGCCACGGCGCGGCCTGCCCGCTGTGGGCGCTCTACGGGGCGCTGTCCTCGCCCGGCCGCACCCTGCGCCAGCTCGCCGAGTTCCCCGCCGGCGAGCGGGCGGTGTTCGTGGCCCGCGCCGAGCCCGCCGACCCGCCGGCCTGGGGCCGGCCCTCGGTGCACCTCGCCTCGGTGCTGGTGCTGCCGGGCGAGACCTCGGCCGCCACCGTCTACGCCCCCCGCCCGCGCGAGCCCGCCGAGCCCGTGGGCCCCAACTGCCGCGTCTGCGCGCGCGTGGACTGCCGCCACCGCGCCGAGGATCCGGTGGTGGGCTGAGGCGCCCTCGTCCGGTCCCGCGGCCGTCATCCCATCCCTCGCCGCCCCCGCGCGGGTCCGCTTCCGCCCGCGCCGACACGGACACTCCGCGGCTCGCTCCCAACCCTCGCCGCGCCTGCGCGGGCCGGCGGCGACGTCACGCTCCCGGCCGCGTCGCGCGCGGCGTTGCAAGCGCGGCGCCCGGCGCCCCGGCCTCTGGCGGCGCCCCGCCCGCGCCGGGCCTGCGAGGGGGACGGCAGGGCGGGGCGTTGCGGACGCGCAGCGGACGCGAGGGCCGCCCGGCCGCATATTCCCTTCCGCGCCGTTCCGCACTAGAGACGCCCCATGACCGACGCCGAAGACGCCGCCCGACTCGTCCTGGCCACCCCGCCGCGCGGGGAGCTCGACGCCATCGCCGCCGCCCTGCCCGCGGCGCTGGCCACGGGACTCGTGGCCACCGTCCGCCTCGACATGCCCGGCGCCTCGGACCCCGAGCTGCGCCGCGCCGCCGACCGCCTTCGCGAGATCTGCCACGCCGCCGACGTCGCCCTGGTGATCCGCGACCATGTCGGGCTGGTCGGCCCGCTCGGCCTCGACGGCGTGCAGGTGAGCCTGCCCGGCGCCAGCCTGAAGAAGGTGCGCGCCGCCATCGGCCCCGACGCCATCCTGGGCGTGGACTGCGGCGCCTCGCGCCACGACGGCATGATCGCGGGCGAGGCCGGCGCCGACTACGTCCTCTTCGGCCCCGTGGTGCCCGAACCCGCCGCCGGCCCCGTCGAGCCCGCGCCGCTGGAGCTGTTCGAGTGGTGGGCCCAGATGATCGAGGTGCCGGTGGTGGCCGAGGGCGGGATCGACGCCGCACAGGCCGCGATCCTCGCCCCCTTCGCCGATTTCGCGGCGCCTGCGGCTTCGGTCTGGGAGGGCGACCTCGTCGCCAATCTCAAGGACATCGACGCCGCCCTGCGCGGCTGATCCCGCCGGGCCCCCGGCGCGGTCGGATCGCAGGAGGCCCCGGGTCAAGCCCAGGGCGCGCTCGGGTCCCGGCCGTGCGCGGAGGCGGACGGATTTCCCGGATCCCGCGGCCGCCGCAGACGGTCGTGCGCCCGCGCACGTTCAGGGCAGACGCGAGAGCAGCCCCTCGTTCACCGCCTGCCAGCTGGCCTGGGCCAGCTTCTTGCGGTCGGGCATCCCGGCCACCTCGATCGGCGGGTGGAACACCACCTCCGCCTCGCCCCCGAAGCTCAGCGTCAGCAGCGACCAGACGTGGGGGCCGAACTCCATGTCCGACCACCAGCCGTAGAAAGTGTCGGGCAGCGTCGTCGCCGGATTGGTCCGATACACCACCGAGACCGGCTGCACCCAGGCGACGTCGCGCAGCTCCTCGGCCGTCAGCGCCGCAAACAGGGTCGAGCGGAACGGCAGCACCCGGCGGTTGTCGGTCGAGGTCCCCTCGGGGAAGAACAGCAGCCGCTCGCCCCCCAGCATCCGCGCGCGCAGCTCCGCCTCCTGGGCCTTGGCGGCCGAGCGCTTGCGTTCGACGAACACCGTGCCGCAGACCGCCGCGATCCAGCCCACCCCCGGCCAGTCACGCACCTCGGCCTTGGAGACGAAGGTCATCCGCGCCGCGCCCACCAGCACGAAGATGTCCGACCACGAGCTGTGGTTGGCCACCAGCGCGCCGCCGTGGGCCATCGGCTCTCCGGTCACGCGGACGCTCAGACCGACGAGGCCCGCCATGGCGCGCGCCCACGCCCGCTGCACCCGATCGCGCGCGCGCAACGCGGGGACCAGACGTTCGATCCCCTTGAAGATCAGATAGATCGACAGCAGCACCCCGGTGACCAGCACCGCCAGCACCAGTCGCGCATAGGCGGCGATCACCCCCCACGCGGTCGGTCGGGGCAGCGGCGGCGGCGGCGGGCCGGCCCAGGAGAAGTCCGAGACCGGATCGCTCACGCGCCCGCGCCCTCTCCCCCGGCCTTGTCTCCGGACCCGGCGCCCGGGATCGCCATCGCCCCTCCGCGGCCTGCGGCGGGCTTGGCCTCCTTGCCGTAGAAGTCGCGATAGCGGGCGACCATCCGGGCGGTGTCCATCAGCAGGCAGACGTCGACCGTGTTGAAGTCGTGATCCACCCAGGCGCCCTCGCCCACGAAGCCGCCCAGCCGCAGGTAGGCCTTGATCAGCGCCGGGATCTGGCGCGCGGCCTGCTTGCGGTCGACCTCGTCTGCGGGCAGCAGATCCATGGCGGCGTAGTTCTCGGGCCGCGCCCGCACGCGCAGGTCCTCGGGGGCCAGGTGATTGTGATGCAGGAAGCTCAGCGCATGGGCCAGCGGCTCGGGGTCGGCCCCGTGGAACGAGGCGACGCCGAACATGATCTCGATCTTGCGGGCCGTCACGAACTCGCCCAGCCCGGTCCAGAGCAGATGCATCGCCGCCCCGCCCCGCACCTCGGCCCCGACGCAGGAGCGGCCGAGCTCGACCGCGTCGCGCCCGCAGGTCTCCAGCAGGCTCAGGTCGTATTCGGTCTGGCCGTAGAACCCGATCCCCGCCTTCGCCCGCGTGGTGGTCATGAGACGATAGGCGCCCGCGACCCGGTCAAGCGGGTCGTCGGAGCGGGTTTCCTTGTCGATCAGGATCAGGTGCTCGAAGTGGGGATCGTACTCGTCGATCTCCCGCCGCAGGGCGCGCTCCTCGTCGCTGGCGGAGGCGCCCAGCTCTTCCACGAACACTCGGTAGCGCAAACGCTGGGCGGCAGCGATATCCTGCTCGTCCCGCGCCAGGCGGACCGTGAACCGACCCGCGTCGATCTCCATTCCGAAGCTCCAGCCGCCGCGCCCGTCTCGGCGCGCGCGGCGGACCATATGCATTGCGCCGGTGCGGCGCAACGGGTCGGGGCCGACGCGCTGTCATCGAACCGTCGCAGGCGGGTGCAGGCGGGGCGCCGGTTGACAGGGGCGATCCCGCGACGGACGCTGCGTCAGTCGTAGACGACCTCAAGGTCCACGCGGGAGCCGTCGATGACCTGCTTGCCGGCGTTCTCGAAGTTGACCGTGATGCGGGCGCCGATCACCGACTGCACCTGCCCAACCCCCCAGTCCGGGGCGCCGGGCAGCTTCACGCGGTCGCCGGGTTCGAGGTGTTCATTCATTCTTAACCCTGTCCCATCAGCGTCGGGGTCCCGTATCCTGAGGAAAGGCGCGTCATGACGGACCCCTGGTCGACGGACCCCTTCGCGCGCTCGGCGCCCGCAGCGCCGGCCGCCTCGGGCGAGCGTCGGGCCGCGCCTGCCCCGCCCGAGGCCGCGCTTCCCGGCGAGGGTGCGATGGCCGGCCTTGCGCCCGAGGATTTCGCGGCGCTGCTGTGCTCGCGCATCTGCCATGACCTGATATCGCCGGTCGGAGCCATCGGCAACGGAGTCGAACTGCTGCGCGAGATCGACCGTGGCGCCGAGGGGACCGAGCTGCAGCTGATCTCGCGCAGCGCCGACATGGCCAGCGCCTACCTGCAGTTCCTGCGCATCGCCTTTGGCGCGGCGCCCCCGGGCGACCTGCTGGGCGTCCCGGCCGCCCAGCGCACCGCGCGCGCCTGGTTCGAGTTCCAGCGTCCCGACCTCGACTGGGCCGTGCAGGGAACCGAGATCACCCGCGCCGCCGCCCGGCTGATGTTCAACTTCATGCAGATCGCCGTCTCCTCCCTGCCCCGCGGCGGGCTGGTGCGGGTCGAGACGACGCCGGGCGACGCGGGCCTTGCGATCACCCTGACGGCGGAGGGGCCCACGGCCACGCCCGCGCCAGGGGCCGCCGACTGGCTGGCCGGCCGCCCGGCCGAGGCGCCCCCCGCCCCGCGGGAGGTTCACTATGTCGCCGCCGCCGCCCACGCCCGCGCCAGCGAGGCGCGGCTGGGGTTCGCCGCCGCCGAAGGCTCGCTGACGCTGACCGCGCTGCTGCCGCCCGGAATGTGATCGCGCCCCGCGCGCAAGAAGCCTCGCGCTCGCCGCCCGCACCCGGAGGCCCGGGGCTTGCTTGCTCCCGCGCCAGGCGCCCCCGCGCAGGAATCCGCCCGCGGCCCCGCCGCTTCGACGCCCCCTCCCTGAAACCCCCTCCCCGAGGCCCCGTCCCTGACGCCGCAGCCCTGCCGCGGCCCTCCGACCCCGAAGCGCGCCGGCCCGCCCCGGAGCCCCCCGAGGGGGACGGCCGGGCGGGGCGATGCGGAGCCGCAGGCGACGCGAGGGCCGCCCGCGCCGTCAGAGCGGCGTCAGGCTGTCGCGGAACTGCCGGCTGTTCTCCTGGTAGCGGCGCGCCGAATCGAGCAGCCCCGCCTTCTCGGCCTCGGTCAGCTCGCGCACCGGCTTGGCCGGCGCGCCGACGGCCATCCAGCCGTCGGGGATCTCCTTGCCCTCGGTCACCAGGGCGTTGGCGCCGATCAGGCAGCCCTTGCCGATCTTCGCCCCGTTCAGCACCGTCGCCCCCATCCCGATCAACGAACCGTCGCCGATCGTGCAGCCGTGGATGATCGCGTTGTGCCCCACCGTCACGTTCTCGCCCACGCTCAGCGGCACGCCCGGATCCGCATGGCAGATCGTGCCGTCCTGGATGTTCGAGCCTGCGCCGACGCTCAACCACTCCTTGTCCCCGCGCAGCACCGCGCCGAACCAGATCGAGACGCCCCGGCCCAGCCGCACGCTGCCCATCACATGGGCGCCGGGCGCAACCCAGACGTCGCCGTCCTCGGGCAGTTCGGGCACTCGGTCGCCAAGGGCATAGACGGTCATCGCATCCTCTCCTGAAATTCCCGGTTCAGCGCCTGCACGAAGCCCACCAGCCCCGGACGGCGCGCGCGGGCCAGCCGCTCGGCCGCCAGAATCCCGCGGATCTCGGATTCGCATCGATCCAGGTCGTCGTTGATCAACACATAGTCGTAGGCGTCCCAGTGGCTGATCTCGTCCATCGCGCGGGCCATGCGCGCGCCGATCACCTCGGCCGAATCCTGGCCCCGCGCCCGCAGCCGCCGCTCCAGCTCCGCGATCGAGGGCGGCAGGATGAACACCGACACAACCGCGTCCTTCAGGACCGAGTTGCGCAGCTGCTGCCCGCCCTGCCAGTCCACGTCGAAAATCACGTCGCGCCCCGAGGCCAGCGCCGCCTCGACCGGCGCACGCGGCGTGCCGTAGAAATTGCCGAACACCTCGGCGTGCTCCAGGAACTCGCCCGCCCCGATCATCGCCTCGAAGCGATCGCGGTCGAGGAAGTGATACTCCCGCCCGTCCTCCTCCCCCGGCCGCGGCGGGCGGGTGGTGGCCGAGACCGAGAACTCGAACCCCCCGTCGTTGGCCAGGATCCGCCGCGAGAGCGTGGATTTCCCCGCCCCCGAGGGCGAGGAGAGAATGAACAGCAGCCCCCGCCGCGCGTCCGCCGCGCGGCGGGCCTGGGCCACCGGGCTCTCGGGCGCGCGCGCAGCGCTCTGCGATCCCGTCTGGGTCTTGGTCATGTCCGCCGTGCCGGTCATCGTCGCGTCCCGCGGCCTCCCGTGACTGTCCCCGCATCCCCGCCCCCGGGGGGTCGCGCGCGGCGCAGCCGCCGCCCGCGTCGTCATTCGACGTTCTGCGCCTGCTCGCGCATCTGGTCGATCACCGTCTTCAGCTCCAGCCCCGCCGCGGTCAGCGCCGTGAAATCGGCCTTCGAGCACAGGGTGTTGGCCTCGCGGTTGAACTCCTGCACCAGGAACTCGAGGCGCCGGCCCACCGGACCCTGCGCGGCCAGCAGGTCGCGCGCGGCGGCGACGTGGGCGCGCAGGCGGTCGAGCTCCTCGCGCACGTCGCCCTTCACCGCCAGCAGCGCCAGCTCCTGAGCCAGACGTTCCGCGCCGACCTCGGCGGGCGCGCCGGCGGCGACCAGCGCCTCGACCTTGCGGGTCAGGGCCGGGCCGGCCTGCGTCGCGCGCGCGGCGGCGGCGGCTTCGGCCTCGTCGGTCAGGGAAGCGACCCGGTCGACCTGGGTCGCGAGTATCTCGCGCAGTCGCGCCCCCTCCTCGGCCCGCGCTGCGGCCAGCGACTCGAGCGCCAGCTCCCCGTCGGCGAGCATCGCGGCCTCCTGCGCCACGCGGCGGGCGGGATCGTCCTCCTCGATCTCGGCGGCCTCCAGCACGCCGGGGCGGGCCATCAGCGCCTCCACCGACAGCGGCGCGACGGCGAAGCCCGCCTCCCGCGCGGCGGCCGAGACCCGGGCGGCGGTCGCGAGCGCCGTGGCCAGCGCCGCCTCGTTGATCTGGGCCGTGACCGCCCCCGGGCGACGCGACAGCCGCAGGCTCGCCGAGACCGAGCCCCGCGCCAGCCGCGCCTTCACCGCCTCGCGGAAGGCGCGCTCGATCGCGTCGCGGCCCTCGGGCCCGTGCCAGCGCAGATCGAGCCCGCGCCCGTTCACCGAGCGCAGCTCCCACCGCCAGGTCAGCTGGGCTTCGCCCCCTTCGGCGGCGGCGAAGCCGGTCATGCTCTGCATCGGCGACCCTCTGGAAAATCGCGCGCCCGGCATTTGCGGGCGGGCGGACCATAGCCGCGGGCCGCGGGCCGGGCAACCGACCCGCGCGCCGCCGCGCGTTCCGGCCCGACGAAAACACCGTCTTCGCGCGCTCCGGTCCCCGTTAAGGACGATTAGCAAATCGTTAACCTTCTCGTCGCTCCCGTCCGGCGAAGATTCGCTGCAAATTAGAGACAGAGAGGACGGGGTGACGACGCAGGTCGACGCGCCCCGGGCCTTGGAGCAGGCGAATTTCGCGGTGGGGTCCGTGAATTCCATGAGGACTGGATCGGGACGGGTGGAAATGATAAGAAATTACCGCAAAATCGAAAGCGTCATGGACCATCCGAACACCCAGGCCCTGTACCGCTACTGGAACGACCTGAGGGCCGGCCGCGACGCGCCGTGCCGGTCGGAGGTCGACCCGCGCCGGATTTCCGGTTCGCTCGAAACGATGTTCATCCTCGAAGCCCTCGACAACGGCCAGATGCGCTTCCGGCTCGCCGGCACGCGGCTGTGCGAGTGGCTGGGCATGGAGGCCCGCGGCTGCGTCGCCGAGACGGTGATGGCGCCGGGTCACGAGGTCGAGATGCCCGACCTCGCCCGCCGGGTTCTGCGCACGCCGGGGATCGGGGTGATGAGGCTGCGGGCCCTGGACGGCGCGGGAACCGACTGGCCGGGCGAGGCGCTGCTGCTGCCGCTGCGCTCCGAGATCGGGGACCTCGCGCGGGTGATCGGCTGCGTGAACCTCGAGGCCGAGGGCCCGCGCCGCCGGGTGGCGCCGCCGCTGCGCCTGCGCTGCCTCGGCGCGCGGCTGACTCCGATCGAGACCGACCCCGAGCTGCGCCGCGAGGATCCGGAGCGTCGCTTCGCCGATCCGCTGGGCGTCGCCGATTTCACCGACGCGACCGGCTTTGCCGCGCCGACGTCGGCGTTCTCGCGGGGCGTGGGCGCGCAGGATGCGCGGCCCCGTCTGACCGCGATCGAGGGCGATGGCGCCGCCTCCGGCCCCCGGGGTGCGAGCCGTCGACCGAATCTCCGCATCGTCAAGGACTGACGGGGCGGAGCGGGGCCGGGGAACCTGGCCGCCGCCCGCCCTCCCCGATCGCCGACGCCGGGTCGCTCCCGGCGCGTTGAACCGCCCGTGGGACGCGGTTCGTCGGCGAGGCGCCAGAATGGCGCGGGAGGGCATGGGCCGCGCTGGCGCGCGTGGGGGCGCGCCGAGTTTCCCGGCTCCACCCCCGATCCGCGGCCGGATCGGGAAGCGCTCGCGGGCGTGCCGGCCCGCGGGCGCTCTTTGCCGTTTGCGAGCAGGCGCGTCAGCCGGCCGCCGCGACCGTGTCGTCAGCAGCGACGAGGGGCGGCGCAGCGATCGGAACCACGGGCGGGAGCTCAGGCGCGCGCGCCTGACGCCGTGACCGTCGGCGGGCGAAATCAGCTGCGCGGGGCCAGCGGGTCCTGCGCGTCGGGCCGATCTTCCTCGGGGTCGTCTTCGGGGTCGCCCTCGAGATCGTCTTCAGGGACGTCCTCTTCGGGCAGGTCCTCGGCGTCCGGCGCCGCGTCTGGAAGGTCAGCCTCGGGGAGGTCGGCCTCGGGGGCGACATCCGCCGGCGACTCGAGGCTCGCCTCGAGGCTCGCCTCGTCCTCCAAGTCGTCGAGCGCCTCGTCGTCCTCGTCCTCTTCGGCCAGCCCGTCCTCGGCGATCTCGCCGGCAAGCGCCCGGATCCGGCCCGCGGCCTCCTCGAGGGCGGCGAGCGCGGCCAGCTCCCCCTCCCGCGCTTCGGCGAGCGCGGCCTCGAGCTCCGAGATGCGCGAGCTCTGCACGGGATCGTCGAAGAATCCGGCCTGGGGCGCGGGCTCGGCCTGCGCGGCCGGCGCCTCGGACAGTCCGGAGAGGGCGGAGGCCTCCTCGGCCAGATGCGCGCGGAAGCGGTCGCCCAGCATCAGCGAGGCCATCAGCAGCATCCGCGTCTCGGGCAGCGCGGCGAAGCGCGTGCCGAACTGCTCGCGCAGGCTCTCGGCCTCGGCGGCGACCAGGCGGGCGGCCTCGGTCAGGTTCTCCTCCTCGCCGTCGGCGCAGGCGACGCGATAGCTGCGTCCGGCGATGGCGATGTCCAGGTCGGCCATTCAGCGGGTCTCCTCGCCCGGGGCGGCTGTGGGGAAAGCGGCGGCGGGGGGCGGTCTCAGACCACGTCGCGCAGCTCCGACAGCGCCTCCTCGATCATCGCGGCATCCTCGGCGCGAGCGGCCTTCAGCGCCTCGACCTCGGCCTTGAGGGCCTCGATCTCGCGGGCGGCGGCGGCGCGCTCGGCCAGGGCCGCGTCGCGGGCGGCGGCGGCGGCCTGCCGCTCGGCGGCCGCCGCGTCATGGGCGGCCTCGGATTCGGCCAGGCGCGACTCCATCTCCGCCACGCGCGAGAGCGCGGCCCGCGCGGTCGCCTGCGCCTCCTCCAGCAAGGGGTCGCCGTCCGCGGTCGCGGGAAAGGCCCGCGCCGCGGCCACCGCGGCCTCCAGCTCGCTCATGGCGGCCGACAAGGCCCGTCTGGCCGTCGCGATTTCCGTGCTGCGCGCCTGCACTCGCCCGTGCTCCTCGATCCTGCCCCGTTCCAGAAGCTTGGCGCCGATCCGACCACCGCCGCGCGGCCCCGTCAAGCGGGCGCGACGCGGCGCCGGCGCCCGTTCGCAGGCGCCAAAAGCCCCCGCGCCGCCTTGACCCCCCTGCGCGCGCGTTGCATGACGCGCGCGCCCGTTCCCCTCCGCACCCAGCGACGAAAGGCGACGCCAGTGGACATCGCTACCCTCCGCGCCTCGCACCCCGAGCACTGGATGAAGGCCGCCGCGATCCGCGTGCTGGCCATGGACGCCGTCCAGGCGGCGAATTCCGGCCACCCCGGCATGCCGATGGGCATGGCCGACGTGGCGACGGTCCTGTTCGAGAGCCACCTGAAGTTCGACGCCGCCCACCCCGAGTGGGCCGACCGCGACCGCTTCGTGCTGTCGGCGGGCCACGGCTCGATGCTGCTGTATTCGCTGCTGCACCTGACCGGCACGCCGGGCATGGACATCGCGCAGCTGAAGAATTTCCGCCAGCTGGGCGCCAGAACCGCCGGCCACCCCGAATTCGGCCACGCGCCCGGCATCGAGACCACCACCGGCCCGCTGGGCCAGGGCCTGGCCACCGCCGTGGGCATGGCGATGGCCGAAGAATCGATGGCCGCCCGCTTCGGGCGCAAGATCGTCGACCACCGCACCTGGGTGATCGCCGGCGACGGCTGCCTGATGGAGGGCATCTCCCAGGAGGCCATCGGCCTCGCGGGGCGCCAGCAGCTCGGCCGGCTGATCGTGCTGTGGGACGACAACGGGATTTCCATCGACGGCAAGGTCTCGATGTCGGACGCCACCGACCAGCTGGCCCGCTTCGCGGCTTCGGGCTGGGAGGTGCTGTCCTGCGACGGCCATGACCCCGAGGACATCGACCGCGCTCTGACCGCGGCCAAGAAGTCCGACCGCCCGACGCTGGTCGCCTGCAAGACCCACATCGGCTACGGCTCGCCCAAGAAGCAGGACACCGCCGGCGCCCATGGCTCGCCGCTCGGCGCCGACGAGATCGCCGCCGTGCGCGAGATCTACGGCTGGAGCCACGCGCCCTTCGTGATCCCCAACGACGTCGCCGCCCAGTGGGCCGAGATCGGCAAGCGCGGCGCCGGCGAGCGCTACCAGTGGGAGGTCCGCCTCGACCAGCTCTCGGCCGCCAAGAAGGCGGAGTTCGAGCGGGTGATCGCCGGCGAGGCGCCCAGGAAGCTCGCGGGCGCGATCCGCAAGCTCAAGAAGCAGCTGTCGGAGGACGCGCCCAAGGTCGCGACCCGCAAGGCCTCCGAGATGGCGCTGGCCGCGATCAACCCGGTGATGCCCGAGACCATCGGCGGCTCGGCCGACCTGACCGGGTCGAACAACACGCTGACCAAGGACCTCGGGACCTTCGACGTGGACAGCCGCAAGGGCCGCTACGTCTACTACGGCATCCGCGAGCATGGCATGGCCGCGGCAATGAACGGCCTGGCGCTGCACGGGGGCTGCATGCCCTACGGCGGCACATTCCTGTGCTTTGCCGACTATGCGCGGGGCGCGATGCGGCTGTCGGCGCTGATGGGGGCGCAGGTCACCTACGTGATGACCCACGACTCCATCGGCCTGGGCGAGGACGGCCCCACCCACCAGCCGGTCGAGCATGTGGCGATGCTGCGCGCGACGCCCAACATGCACGTCTTCCGCCCCGCCGACGCGGTCGAGACGGCCGAGGCCTGGGAGCTGGCGCTGACCACCGCCGGCACCCCCTCGGTGCTGGCCCTGTCGCGTCAGAACCTGCCGACGGTGCGCACCAAGTACAGCTCCAAGAACCTCACCGCCCAGGGCGCCTACGTTCTGGCCGAGGCCGAGGGCAAGCGCCGGGTGATCCTGATGGCCACCGGCTCGGAGGTCGAGATCGCGCTCGCCGCCCGCGACCTGCTGCAGGCCGAGGGCATCGGCACGCGCGTCGTCTCGATGCCCTGCTGGGAGCTGTTCGAGGCCCAGGACGAGGCCTACCGCAAGCGGGTCCTTCCCGCCGGCCCCGTGCGCGTCGCCATCGAGGCGCTGACCGGCTTCGGCTGGGACAAGTGGCTGTCGGGCGAGCGCGGCGCCTCGAAGAAGGCGGGCTTCGTGGGGATGGAGGGCTTCGGCGCCTCGGCCCCCGCACCCGAGCTCTACCAGCACTTCGGCATCACCGCCGAGGCCGCGGCCGAGAAGGCCAAGAGCCTGCTCTGAGCCTTTCGCTCGCGACATGAGAAGGGCGCGGACCTGGCGGTCCGCGCCCTTTCTCGTTGCGCCCGACGCTTCCGGACGGGTCGAGCGGGGCTCGGGGCCCCTGCCCGCTCAGGTCCGGAACAGGCGGTTGGCGATGGTTCCCACGACGACGGCCAGCGCGACGAAGCACACCGGCGCGGCGACGAAGAAGCCCGGGCCCTCGAAGCCGGCCACCTCGGGCAGGATCACCAGCGCGGCGGCCGCAGGCACCGCGACGACGGCGCCCAGCAGCAGGCCGGGCGTGACGCGGGTGACGGGGGTGCTCGGCGCGGCCACGGTGGTCGCGCTCGACTCGGCGTTCGAAGCGCTCATCGGGTGTCCTTTCGGATCAGCATGCAGGGAAGGTTGCAGGGCCGATATAATAAGGCCGACATAGGACAACAGGCTCTGCGGCGCCCCGACGCGGCCGACCCGCAGCGCTGCGTCAGGCCGGGGCGCCGCCCGCTTGAAACGAAAGCGCGCCGCCCCCGGCGGGAGGCGGCGCGCGGGGCGCATCCGGTTCGGCCCCTGCCGCGGGGCCGCTTCGCCTCAGCTCAGGGCCGCGTCGCAGCGCCCGCAGACGCCGTCGTGGGCATGCGCGCCAACGTCGGGCAGCACCTTCCAGCAGCGGGCGCATTTGGCGCCCTCGGCCTGCGCGAAGACCACCGCCACGCCGGCGACGTCCGGCAGGCGGAAGCCCTCGGCCGGGGCCGGATCGCCGGTGACCTCGATGCCGGAGGTGATGCACATGTCGGCGAAATCGACGGTGGCCAGCGCCTCGCGGACGCCCGCATCCTCGACATGCACCGAGGGCGCGGCCTCGAGGCTGGCGCCGATGCGCTTCTCGCGCCGCTCGATCTCGAGCGCGCCGGTGACCACGCGGCGCACCTCTCGGATCTTCGCCCATTTCGCAGCCAGCGCCGGGTCGCGCCAGTCAGGCGTGTCGGGGAAGTCGACGAGATGCACCGAGCTGTCGACGCCCGGAAACCGCTCCAGCCAGGCTTCCTCCATGGTGAAGACCAGCATGGGGGCGAGCCAAGTGACGAGGCGGTGGAACAGCAGGTCCATCACCGTACGGCAGGCGCGGCGGCGGATGCTGTCCGCGGCGTCGCAGTAGAGCGCGTCCTTGCGGATGTCGAAATAGACCGAGCTGAGGTCGACCGTGCAGAACTGGAACAGGCTCTGGAACACCTGGGAATAGGCGTAGCGCCCGTAGCCCTCGCGCACCTCGGCGTCGAGCTCCGAGAGGCGGTGGAGCACCCAGCGCTCCAGCTCCGGCATCTCGGCCGGATCGAGGCGCTCGGCCTCGTCGAACCCGTCCAGCGCGCCGAGGATGAAGCGCATGGTGTTGCGCAGGCGACGGTAGGAATCCGCCGTGCCTTTAAGGATTTCCGGGCCGATCCTCTGATCCGCCGTGAAGTCCGTCTGGGCCACCCACAGGCGCAGGATGTCGGCGCCGTACTGCTTGATGACGTCCTCGGGCGCGATGGTGTTGCCCAGCGACTTGGACATCTTCATGCCCTTCTCGTCGAGCGTGAAGCCGTGAGTCAGCACGCCCTCGTAGGGCGCGCGCCCCCGCGTCCCGCAGCCCTGCAGCAGCGAGGAGTGGAACCACCCACGATGCTGGTCGGTGCCCTCGAGGTAAAGCGAGGCCGGCCACAGCCCGTCGGGCCGGTCGCGCATCACGAAGGCATGGGTCGAGCCGCTGTCGAACCACACGTCGAGCACGTCGTCGACCTTCGTCCACGCCTCAACATCGTCCACCAAGCCTTTGAGGAAGCGCTCTTTCGCGCCCTCGGCGAACCAGGCGTCGGCGCCCTCGGCACGGAAGGCCGCCTCGATGCGGGCGTTGACCTCGGCGTTCTTGAGGACCTCGACCTGGCCGGGCCCGGTCTCGCGCATGAAGCAGGTCAGCGGCACGCCCCAGGCGCGCTGGCGCGACAGCACCCAGTCCGGGCGCGCCTCGATCATCGAGTGCAGGCGGTTGCGGCCGGATTTCGGCGTGAATTCAACGAGATCGTCGATGGACTTCAGAGCGCGCTGGCGGATCGTCTCGCCATAGGTGTCCTGCCCGTCGCCCAGCTTCACGTCGATGGCGGCGAACCACTGCGGCGTGTTGCGGAAGATAAGCGGGGCCTTGGAGCGCCAGGAATGCGGGTAGGAGTGCTTCAGCCGACCGCGCGCGATCAGCGCGCCGCAGCCTGCCAGCGCATCGATCACCCGCTTGTTGGCATCCTTCTCCTTGCCCTTGTGATCGAAGATCACCGCCCCGCCGAACAGCGGCAGGTCGGCGCGGAAACTGCCGTCCTCGAGCACATTGTAGGTCATCGGAAGCCCGTGCTTCCGCCCCACCTCGTAGTCGTCCGCGCCGTGGGAGGGCGCGGTGTGCACGAAGCCGGTGCCCGCGTCGTCGGTGACATGGTCGCCAGGCAGCATGGGCACGTCGAAGTCCCACTCCCCCCCGGCCCCGTCGAGGCCGCGGAACGGGTGGGCGAGCGTCAGCCCCTCCAGCTCCTGCGCCCCCACGGCGGCGAGGCGGGTGAAGCGCTCGACCTTGGCCTGGCCCATCACGGCGTCCGCCAGGCTCTCGGCCATCACCAGCAGGTCGCCGGGCTTCGCCCAATTGCCTTCCGGAGCCTCTTCAACGCGATAGAGCGCGTAGTTTATGTTGGAATTGAAGCAGACGGCGCGGTTCTGCGGGATCGTCCAGGGGGTCGTGGTCCAGATCACGACCGAGGCGTCGGCCAGAGCGCCCTCGACCTGCTCGGTCGCGGCGCCGGCGAAGTCGCCCTCGAGATCCGCGGCCGAGGCGGGCTCGGCGGCGGAGACCACCGGGAACTTCACCCAGATCGTGTGGGACTGGTGCTCGTGATACTCGACCTCGGCCTCGGCCAGCGCGGTCTTCTCGACCACCGACCACATCACCGGCTTGGAGCCGCGATAGAGCGAGCCGTTCATCACGAACTTCATGAACTCCGCGGCGATCACCGCCTCGGCGTCGAAGTCCATGGTGAGATAGGGATCGTCCCAGTTGCCGGTCACGCCCATGCGCTGGAACTCCTCGCGCTGGACGTCGATCCAGCCCTCGGCGAACTTGCGGCACTCGGCGCGGAACTCGTTGATCTCGACCTTGTCCTTGTCGAGACCCTTGGCGCGGTACTGCTCCTCGATCTTCCACTCGATCGGCAGGCCGTGGCAGTCCCAGCCCGGCACATAGCGGCTGTCGTGCCCCAGCATCTGCTGGGAGCGAACCACGAAGTCCTTCAACACCTTGTTGAGCGCGTGCCCGATGTGGAGATGGCCGTTGGCATAGGGCGGGCCGTCATGCAGCACGAAGGGCGGGCGGCCCTCGGCGGTCTCGCGCAGGCGGTCGTAGACGCGCATTTCGGCCCAGCGGGCCAGCCACTCCGGCTCGCGCTTGGGCAGGCCCGCGCGCATCGGAAAGTCGGTCTTCGGCAGGAAGAGAGTGTCTCGATAATCGACAGCCGCGTCGGTCGAGGGGGAGTCGGCGCACATCAGGAGCGCTCCACAAGCTGTTGATCCCCTTGCGGGATCCATGTTCGGGATGGTCGGCGAAACGGGACTGGCGGCGCTCCTGAACTCAGGAGGCCGCGCCGGTAATTCGCCGGGACCGCAGGGGTCGATATCGGGCGCGCAGGTCGCTCATGGGCCCGGGTATTACACGCCGCGCGGCGGGTTGGGAAGGCCGGGATTCCGCCCGGACAGAGTGCGCGCCGCCTGCGCAGACCCGCGTCTGCACAGGCGGCGCGGTTCGGGACCAGAGGCCGGGCCCCGCCCGCCTCAGGCCGCCTTGCGCATCGCCCGGCCCAGCGACTGCGCCGCGGCCGAGAGGCCGGGACCGTGCGGCACCTCGAGCGCGTCGAGCGCGCTCTCGACCGCGCCCAGCACGCCCATCACCATCGGCGGGTTCAGCCAGCCCATGTGACCGATGCGGAACGAGGTCTGGGCGAAGCGGCCGAGCCCGATCCCCAGGGTCACGTTCATCTCGGTCTCGCACAGGTTGCGGAGCTTCTTCGGCTCGAACCCTCGGGTGAGGATCGTGGTGACGGCGTTGGAGCGGCGCTCGGGGTCGGTGACGTTGAACTCCATCGGCCCGTCGTTCATCCCTTCGGACCAGCCGGCGACCGCGGCCCGCACGGCGTCGCCCATGGCGCGGTGGCGGGCCCAGGCGCCCTCGACCCCCTCCTCCAGCAGCATGTCCAGCGCCTCGCGCAGGCCGAACAGGTGATGGGTGGGCGCGGTGCCGCCAAAGCGCTGGTAGGGCATGTCGGGGCGGATGCGCGGGCGCCAGTCCCAGTAGACCGAGACCAGCTCTCCGCGATGCTCCCAGGCCTTGGGACCGACGAAGCAGAAGGCCAGGCCCGGCGGGGTCATCAGGCCCTTCTGGGAGCCGGCGACCATCAGGTCCACGCCCCAGGCGTCGAACTCGAACCGCTCCGAGCCGAGCGAGGCGATGCAGTCGACCATGAACAGCGCCGGGTGGCCGGCCGCGTCGATGGCCGCGCGCAGGGCCGCGATGTCGTTGCAGGCCGAGGAGGCGGTGTCGACCTGCACCACCATCACCGCCTTGATCTCGTGGGCGGTGTCGGCGCGCAGCAGCGCCTCGAGCTGGTCGGGGGGCACCGGGCCGCGGTCGCCGGTCATCACCACCTGGGCGTCCACGCCCATGCCCTGCGCGGTCTGGGCCCAGCCCTCGGCGAAGCGGCCGCAGTCGAGGGTCAGGATCTTGTCGCCCTTCGAGAACAGGTTGGCGATCGCCGCCTCCCAGGCGCCGTGGCCGTTGCAGGTGTAGATCGCCACGCCCGCGTCCTTCGAGCGGGCGACCTTGCGCAGGTCGTCGGCGAGGCCGTCGACGAGCTCGACGATGGCGCCCTCGTAGATGTTGGGCGCGCCGCGGTGCATGGCGTTCAGCACCCGGTCGGGCATCACGGAGGGGCCGGGAATGGCCAGGAAATGCCGACCGTTGGCGAGCGACATGGCAGGGGCTCCTGAAACAGGGGCGGCCGCCGGGGAGGGCTCGGCGGCGGCGACGGTGACGAGGGCGCCTCGGGGCGAAAGAGCGGGCGCCGGGGGAATCGCTAGCGGCAAATCGTGGCCGCCGGAAGTGCCGCCGCCGCCGCGGGGGATGGGCTGGGAGGGACGGGAGGGGCGAGCGGCGGCGATATCGCGAGGACGTGGTTGGAAAGTTGGGGGTTTTTCGGGCGGCCATGACAGGGCGTGATGGCGCGCAGAAAGAATTGCGATGCGGGGCGCCCAAGCGCGGCCGGTTCGGGCCAGGTGCGGGTGAGGGTGCGGGTTCGCGCGGCCTCGGTCGGCGGCATGGACAGGCTGACGACCCGGGGGCGCCGCCAGTTCAGGCCGCCCCTGCCCTGCCTGCCCGGCGCCGACGCGGCCGGCGAGAACGAGGCGCCGGGTGAGGGCGCCGAGGGGTTGGAGCCGGGCGGCCGGGTCTGCTGCTCGGGCTGGCGCGGCGCCCTCGCCGAGCGGACGATGATCGACGCCCACCGGATGGCGACGCTGCCCGACGCGGTCGAGAACGGGGTCGCCTCGATGATCCTGCGCAACGGCCTCGCCGCCCGCCCCGCGCTGGCGGACCGCGCGGCACTGCAGCCCGGCACGGCGATGTCTGTGACCGGCGCCGCGGGCGGTGTGGGCATGGCCCGATCGACACCGGCCGCGCGCTGAACCCGCGGGGGATCGCGGGCGTGGGCGACGACCCCAAGGCCGGGGCGGCCCCGGGGCCCGGGGCGCCGACGCCGAGGCGGTGGTCAGCTCCCCGACCGAAGTCGTGCGCGCTCGGGGCCGACTGGCGCGTGACCAGGCCCGAGAGGAAGCGGCAGAAGGCGGCGCCCGGCCGGCGGAAGCGCCGCGTCAGGCGCGCCGCCCGGGACCAACGCTGCGCCCGCGGCGCGCGACTGGCCGGGCGCCCGGGACCTCCGCCGCCGGTGGGAGACGGGGGCCCCAGGCGCCCCGCCTGCCCCGCGCCGCGGGCGGAACGCGGCGATCCGCGGTCGGGCTGTCGCGGCGCTCCCGACCGCGGGGTCGGGGGCGCCGCAGGGGGCTCAGCGGCCCTTGAAGTTGGGGACCTCCCGCGCGGCGGTGGCGCGGACGCCCTCGGCGAAGTCCTCGGTGTGGCGCAGCTCCTCCTGCACCGCCAGCTCGCGGGCGGTGGCGGCCTTGACCGACTCGACCAGGCCCTGGCGCAGGGTCTCGCGGGTGGTGTCGAGGCCCAGCGGCGAGTTCTCGGCGATCTCGCGCGCCAGGTCCCAGGCCACCTTGCGCTCCTCGCCCACCGGGGCGAGCACGTCGGCAAGGCCCCACTCGACCGCCTCGTCGCCCTTCACCCGGCGCGAGGTGTAGAACATCAGCCAGGCGCGCTGCTGGCCGATGGCCCGCGGCAGCACGTGGGTCAGGGCGAAGCCGGGGTGAAAGCCCAGGCGCGTGAAGTTGGCCGCAAAGCGCGAGGCCTCCGAGCAGACCCGGAAGTCGGCCGACATCGCCAGCCCCAGGCCGCCGCCGATGGCCGCCCCGTGCACCGCCGCCACGATCGGCTTGCGGCAGGCGAAGATCCGCGTCGCCTCCTGGTAGAGGTTGCCCACGCCCAGCCGGTCGACCGCGTCGTCGTCCTCGCCCGAGGACGAGAAGTCCGCGCCCGCGCAGAACGCCTTGCCGTTGGCGCACAGCACGATGGCGCGGCAGTCGGGGTCCTTGTCCAGCGCCTCGAGCGTGTCGGCGATCTGCTGGATCAGCTTGAAATCGAAGAAGTTCAGCGGCGGGCGCTGGATCTCGACGGTGGCGACGAAGTCCTTCAGCTCGATCCCGAGCTCGGGCTGCGAATAGGCGGTCATGGCGTCTCCTCTCCTCCGGGGGCGGGCCGTTGGTCCGCCCGGGGCCGGTTCGCCGGGGACCTTACGGCCGGCAGGTCGGGGATGCCAGAGGGGGCGAGAAGGCGCAAGGCGAAGGCGGCCGGGAACAAGGCGGGCCGGGAACGGGCCGGGCCGCAGGGCTCGCCCCGCGCGCGTGCCGCGCCATATCGAGGGGGATGCGCCCCTGCGGCGCGCCGCGACCACGGAGAGCCGAATGCGCGAGACCGAGGACGAGATCCATCTCGACAGCCAGGAGCGGCAGCAGGTCGAGGAACACGCCGAGGCGCCCACGGAGGTCGTCTACGAAGCGATCCGCCGCGCCGGGCTCCATGAACTCGAGCGGCCGGTCTCGGGCCTGTGGTGGTCGGGCGTGGCGGCGGGCATCGCGCTGAGCCTGTCGGTGCTGGCCGAGGGGGCGCTGCATGCGCTGCTGCCAGACCAGCCCTGGCGGCCGCTGGTGGCGGCGTTCGGATACTCGTTCGGATTCCTGATCGTGGTGCAGGCGCGCATGCAGCTGTTCACCGAGAACACCATCACCCCGATCCTTCCCTTCTTCCTCAACCCCGGGCGGAGCCTGCTGGGCCGGCTGGCGCGGCTGTGGGGGGTGGTGCTGGCCGCCAACCTGGTCGGCTGCGCGGTGGCCGCGACCGCGATGAGCCTGCCGGGCCTGATCCCCGAGAAGATCGCCGAGGGCGCGCTGGAGATCGCCCGGTCCTACGCCTCGATGACCCCGACCGAGCAGTTCCTGCGCGGCATCCCGGCGGGCTTCCTGATCGCGGCGCTGGTCTGGATGCTGCCGCGGCAGGACGGGGCCGGCGAGATCATCGCCATCGTGATGGTGACCTGGCTGATCGCGGTGGCCGAGATGTCCCACGTGGTCGCGGGCTCGACCAAGCTGTTCATGCTGGCCATTGCGGGCGAGCTGGACCTCTGGGGCGCGCTGTGGCGCGACACGGCGCCGGCGCTGGCGGGCAACGTCCTGGGCGGAACCGGGATCTTCTCGGCGCTCGCCTACGCGCAGGTGCGCGAACGGGCCTGACGCCCGGCAGGACGCCGCCGGGGCCTTCAGTGAAAGTCGCGGGAGGGGAACAGTTTCCTCGCCTGGCGACGGGGGTGGCCTGCCGGGGCGCCGGGCGCCGACGCGGGGCCCTCGCGGCGGGGATCGCGGATCTCCTCGGCGGCGCTGCCGCGGCGGCTGCCCTGCACGGGACGGCGGACCTCGTCCACCGGCCCGGCGGGGTCGGGCATCTCGCGGGCCCCGCGGGCGAGGTCGTCGAGCATCGGCGAGAGGTCCTCGATCGTCTCGGCCACCACGTGGATCACCGAGCCGTCGCGCTGCACCCGCCCGGTCACCCGCAGCAGGCGGCCGGCGATGACCTGGCGGCGGAAGGTCTCGTAGACGCGCGCCCACACCACGATGTTGGCCACCCCCGTCTCGTCCTCGAGCGTGATGAAGATCACCCCCCCGGCGCTGCCCGGACGCTGGCGCACGATCACCAGGCCGCAGACCGAGACGCGGGCCTTCTCGGGCGGCAGGTCCAGAGCCGTGGCGGGAAGGCAGGCGGGGGGACGGGGCCAGGGCTCTCCCGTGCGGCCGCCCGGCATGGGGGCGCCGGGCGGGGTCAGGCGCGGGCGCAGCAGGGCCACGGGATGGGCGCGCAGCGTCAGGCGGGCGGCGACGTAGTCCTCGACCACCTCCTCGCCCTCGGACATGGCCGGGAGCGGGGTGGGCGGCTCCTCGATCCCCTCGCCCTCCAGCAGGCCGGCGAAAAGGGGCAGCGGGTCGCCCCCCGGCACGGCCTTGGCCTGCCACAGGGCCTGGCGACGGTCGAGCCCCAGCGCGGCGAAGGCGTCGGCCTCGGCCAGCGTGGCCAGCGCCGAGGCCGGCAGCCCCGCCTTGCGCCACAGATCCTCGACCGAGCGATAGCCGTTGCCCCGCGCCCCGGTCAGCCACAGCGCGTCGTCCTCCTTCATCGCGCGCAGCTGGCGGAACCCGAGCCGCAGCGCCAGCCCGCCGGTGGAGCGGGGGTCGGGCTCGAGCACATTGTCCCAGTAGGAGGCGTTCACGCAGATCGGGCGCACCGCCACCCCATGGGCGCGCGCATCCCGCACGATCTGGGCGGGCGCATAGAACCCCATCGGCTGGGAGTTCAGCAGCGCGCAGGCGAAGGCCGCCGGATGATGGCGCTTGATCCAGGCCGAGGCGTAGACCAGCAGCGCGAAGCTCGCCGCGTGGCTCTCGGGAAAGCCGTATTCGCCAAAGCCCTCGATCTGGGAGAAGCAGCGTTCGGCGAAGTCGGCCTCATAGCCGTTGGCGGTCATGCCTGCGAGGAACCGGTCGCGGAAATTGTGGATCGTGCCGGACTTGCGGAAGGTGGCGAGCGCCCGGCGCAGGAGGTCGGCCTCCTCGGGCGTGAAGCCCGCGCCGATGATGGCGATCTGCATCGCCTGCTCCTGGAACAGCGGCACGCCCAGCGTCTTGCCCAGCACCTGGCCGAGTTCGTCGGAGGGGAAGCTCACCTGCTCCTCCCCCCGCCGGCGGCGCAGGTAGGGGTGGACCATGTCGCCCTGGATCGGGCCGGGACGCACGATGGCGACCTCGATCACCAGGTCGTAGAAGCAGCGCGGGCGCATCCGCGGCAGGA
This sequence comes from uncultured Albimonas sp., assembly GCF_963977235.1. NCBI lineage: Bacteria > Pseudomonadati > Pseudomonadota > Alphaproteobacteria > Rhodobacterales > Paracoccaceae > Albimonas > uncultured Albimonas sp. Next base: position 11,847 of record NZ_CAXBOD010000012.1, on the reverse strand, counting down.
AGTTCATCTGGGCGCGGGATTCCACCTGGAAGACGCCGATGCTGTCGGCCTCGCACAGCATGTCGTAGACGAGGGGGTCCTCGGGCGGCAGGGTCGCCAGCGACCAGCTGTCGCCGGCATGACGCTCGATCAGCTCGAAGGCCTTGCGGATGCAGGTGAGCATCCCGAGGCTGAGCACGTCGACCTTCAGGATGCCCAGCGCGTCGATGTCGTCCTTGTCCCACTCGATCACCGTGCGGTCCTCCATCGCCGCGTTCTCGATGGGCACCAGCTCGTCGAGCCGGTCGCGGGTGATGATGAAGCCGCCCACATGCTGGGAGAGGTGGCGGGGGAAGCCGATCAGCTCGGCCACCAGATCGAGGGTCTGGCGCAGGCGCGGCTCGGTGGGGTCGAGGCCGATCTCGCGGATGCGCTCCTCGCGGATCGACTCCGACGACCAGCCCCAGATCTGGGAGGCGAGGGCGTTGATCGCGTCGGCGCTCAGCCCCATCGCCTTGCCCACCTCTCGCACCGCGCGGCGGGCGCGGTAGTGGATCACGGTCGCGCAGAGGCCGGCGCGGTGGCGGCCGTAGCGCTGATAGATGTGCTGGATGACCTCCTCGCGGCGCTCATGCTCGAAGTCGACGTCGATGTCGGGGGGCTCGTCGCGGGCCTCGGAGACGAAGCGCTCGAACACCATCGAGGCGACCTCGGGGCCGATGGCGGTGACCCGCAGGGCGTAGCAGACGATGGAATTGGCCGCCGACCCCCGGCCCTGGCAGAGGATCCCGCGGGACTCGGCGAAGGCCACCAGGTCGCGCACGGTCAGGAAATAGGGCGCGTAGTCGAGCTTGCCGATCAGGGCGAGCTCGTGGGCGGCCTGGGCGCGGACCCTGGCGGGGACGCCGTCGGGGTAGCGGACGCGAAGACCCTCGGCGGTCAGGCGCTCGAGCCGGGCCTGGGGGACCTCGCCGCCCGAGACCTCGTCGGGGTATTCGTAGCGCAGCTCATCGAGGGAGAAGCGGCAGCGCCCGGCGATCTCCTGGGCGCGGTCGACGGCTTCGGGGTGGTCGGCGAAGAGGCGGCGGATCTCGGCCTCGGCGCGCAGGCGACGCTCGGCGTTGGGCTGGGCGCGCCGGCCGAGCTGGTCGATGGTGGCGCCCTCGCGGATGCAGGCGAGCACGTCGGCGAGGCGGCGCCGGGCGCCCACGTGCATGATCGGCGAGGCGGAGGCGACGAGGGGCGCGCCGGCGGCCTCGGCCAGCCGCGCGAGGGCGGCCAGGCGCGCGGCGTCGCGGCCGTCGTAGAGCGGGGCGGCGAGCAGGAACACCTGCCCGGGGAGGCGGCGCGACCACTGTCGCAAGGATGCCAAGGCGGCGCCCGCGCCGCGCGGCTGGCGCGGCGCCCTGTGGCGGGCGGGCGCCGTGGGGCGCGCGGGGGCTGCGGCCGGGGGGCTTCCCGCCGCGGCGGCCGGGGAGGCCTGTCCGGCAGGCGGGGGAAAGGCGTTGCCGGCGGAGACGGGAGGCGCGACCCGCCCGCCGCCCGCGGCGTGATCGGCGGCGCAGGCGCCCGCGGCGGGCCGGGCGCCCTCTGGGGGCGCGTCCACCGACCGGGGCGGACCATGCGGCGCCCTGCCCTCGCTCCCGGGAGCGCGGCGACGAGGAGCGTCCGGTCCCTCGGCGCCGGCGGGGGGCGTGTCGGGGCGCGCGGCGGGGGGCGCGTCGGGGTCGAGCTCCTCGGGCGCGGCCTCGGGCGAGGGGCGCCAGAGCAGGATCAGGCCCTCGGCGTGGTCGAGCACGTCGGCGGGATCGAGCCAGCACTCGCCCTTCGGAGCCCGGCGTTTGCCCAGCGTCAGCAGGCGGGTGAGCCGGGCCCAGCCGGCGCGGTCGGTAGGCAGGGCCACCAGCTCCTGCCCGTCGCGGAGCGCCAGCAGGGCGCCGGGGATCAGGCGCGGAAGCGAGAGCGGGGACAGGGGGGCGAAGCTGGGCGGATCGGGCCTGGTGGGACCGTCGGGGGAGGCCGGACGGGCGGGCCCGGGCGCCAGCCACCAGGGCTCCGGCTCGAGGTCGGGGCCGGAGTCGGGATGGGTCCCGGGGGCGAGATCGCGACCAGAGACGGAGCCGGGCTCGGGGTCGGCGCCTGGGATGAGATCGCCGCCAGGGCCGGGGTCGGGGTCGGGATCCGGACCCTGCTTGCCTGCGGGAGCCGGAGACATTGCGGAAGACATGACGGCCGAAACCGTCTGCGAGTCCCGCCTCGACGGCGCCGCGGCCTTGCTCGTCAAGGCGCCCTGCGCCGCCAGCCGGGCGCGAGCGACAGACGCGGCCGCATCGCTTTTCCCTGCAGGCCGGGGCGCTGCAGGGCGCAGGGCGCCGGGGGCGGCCGTCTCTGCAGGTTGGCCCGACTCGCGCTCAGGGCGGTCGGCCTGTGGCGGTCCGTCGCCGGAACGGGAGGGCGGCCCGGACAGGGACGCGGGGGGCCCCGGCGCATGCCGGGCGGCCGCGGCGCGCAGGGCGGCCTGGCCGCGGGCGCGAACATCGGCGGCGTCGTCATGGGCGTCGCGGGAGGCGCCCTGGCGGCGGGCGAGGGCGTGGGCGATCACCTCGGCGTGGCCGATGCGGTCGGTGGTGCGCACCGCGCCGGCGCCTTCCGCCCCGGCTCCCGCCTGCGCCGCGGCCCGGGCGAGGTCGCGCAGCGCCTGATGGGCGCGCACCACCCCGGCCACCGAGTTGCGGTCGACCACCGCCAGCGCCGAAAGGCCCAGGGCCGCGGCCTCGCGGGCGAATTCCTCGGGGTGGGAGGCGCCGGTGAGAAAGCTGAAGTTGGTGGTGACGTGGAGCTCGGCGAACGGCATCAGGCGGCGCCTGGCGTGCCGATATGGGACAGGTATAGGCTCGCCCCATGGCCAAGGCGATCTTCACGCACGCGGAAGGGTCGAAATACGACGACCTGCCGTGGGAGCGGTATCACTTCCCGCGAACCTATCTGAACGTCGTGCAGGCGGCTCTCGGCGACTGGGCGATCTATTACGAGCCGCGGCGCGATGCGGCCTCGGGGCGGGGACGGATGGCCTACTACGCCGCGGCCCGCGTGGTCCGGGTGCGGCCGGATCCGGCCCTGGCCGACCACTTCTACGCCGACATGACCGGCTATGTGCCCTTCGCGGCCGCGGTCCCGTTCCGCACGGACGGGCTCTATCTGGAAAGCGGGCTGCGCAAGGCGGACGGGAGCACCAACAAGGGCGCCTTCGGGCGCAACGTGCGTTTCATCCCCGACGCCGAGTTCGAGACGATCGTGGCCCTGGGCATGGCCGGACTGCGCGAGGAGCTGGGAGCGGAGGACTGGACGCCGCAGATCGACCGCGCGCCGCGCCCCATGCCGTCCCCGTCGCCCCGCCAGGAGGACGGCGGGCGGCGCTGGGCGGAGGCGCCCGAGCCCGTGCTGGAGGCGGCCGAGCCCCCGGCCGAGCCCTTCCGCCGTCCCCTGGTCGAGCGCCTGACCAGCCGACGCCTGCGCGACGCCGCCTTCGCCCGCCAGGTGAAGAGCGCCTACCGCGAGACCTGCGCGATGACCGGGCTGCGCATCCTGAACGGCGGCGGGCGGCCGGAGGTGCAGGCCGCCCATATCCGCGCCGTCGAGCAGGACGGCCCCGACGTGCTGAACAACGGCGTGGCCCTGTCGGGCACGGTCCACTGGATGTTCGACCGCGGGCTGCTGTCGATCGACGACGACTATTCGATCCTGACCGCGCGCGACTCGCTGCCCCCGGGCGCCGAGGCGCTGCTGCGGCCCGAGCGTCGGTTGCTGCTGCCCGACCATGCGCCCGCCCGGCCACATCCGGCGTATCTGAAGTGGCATCGCGAGGCGGTGTTCAAGGGCTGAGGCCGCCGCCCCGCCCCGCCGCCTGCCCGCGCCCCTGCCACAGCCCACGCCCCTGACGCTGTCCGCGCCCAGGGGGCGCCTTGCTGGCGCTTCCCTTGCAGGGAAGCGATCCGCCCTGCTCGTCATGCCGAGTCTCCCGTGATCCGGGAGACAGGATATTCCTGTTTTGTTCTCTTTTCCATCCGCAGGCGGCGTCGTCCCGCCGCGTGGAGGGCGGCGCCGCGCGGGCGGGGCTCAGCGGCCCTCGAACCGGGGGGGACGGCCTTCGGCCTCGGCCAGGGCGCCGGCGAGGAAATCGCGGGTGCGGCCGGCCTGGGCCTGGAGGTCGGCCTCGCGCTCGAGCTGGTCGGACCAGGACAGTTCCAGGCCGGCGCGCAGGGCCTCGCGGGTCAGGCGGAAGCCCTCGGTGGGGCCCTCGGCCAGGGCGCGGGCGCGGGACTCGACCCGCTCGGCGAAGGCGGCGTCGGGGACGGCCTCCCAGATCAGGCCCCAGTCGGCGGCCTGGCGGGCGGAGAGCGGCTCGCCCAGCAGGGCCAGGCCCCGGGCGCGGGCGGGGCCGACCAGGCGCGGCAGCCAGAACGAGAGCCCCGCGTCCGGGATCGTGCCGACGCGCGCGGAGGTGACGGCGAAACTGGCGCCTTCCGCCGCCACGGCGATGTCGGCGGCGAGCGCCAGCGCCAGCCCCGCGCCGGCCGCGACCCCGTTGACGGCGGCCAGGATCGGCAGGGGCGAGCCCGCCATCGCCTCGAGCAGCGGTCGGGTGTCCTCGCGCTGGGTGCGGCCGAGGTCGAGCTCGCGGATGCGGGGCGCGTCGCCCAGGCTGTGGCCGGCGCAGAACGCCTCGCCCAGGCCCGTGAGGACCACGACGCGCGCCTCTCCGGGCGCGCGGCGCAGGGCATGGACCAGGTCGGACTTGGCCTGCGCGTCGAGGACGTTGAGCCGCTCGGGACGCGCCAGCGCCAGGGTGGCGACGCCCTCGCGCACGGCGTAGCGCAGGGTCTGGTAGGGGGAGCGGCCGGGGGCGGCGACGGAAGCGGGAGCCTGGGGAGCGGGAGCTTCGGTCATCGGCGGGGCCTCCGGGAGACAATGGGGGAGGCCGCGAGGGCCCAGAACGGCAGCTAGGGGGCGGGGCCGGGCGAGGCAAGCCTCAGGCGTCGTCCCGCTTCATCAGGGCGTCGAGGCGGGCCCTCTCCTCTGGGCTGAGGGGGGCGGCGCCGGCGGCGGCCTCCGGGCGGGCGCGGCGGATCCACAGGAAGGCCAGCGCGCCGCCGCCGATCAGCAGGGCCGGCCCGCCGAACCACAGCACCGCGTTGCCCATCGAGAAGCTGGGCTTGAGCAGCACATACTCGCCATAGCGGGCGACGAGATAGGCCTTCACCTCGGCGTCGCTGTCGCCCGCCAGCAGACGCTCGCGCACCAGCACCCGCAGGTCGCGGGCGAGGTCGGCGTTGGACTCGTCGATGCTCTCGGAGCGGCAGACCAGGCAGCGGACCTCGGCCGAGAGGGCCCGCGCCCGGGCCTCGAGCGCGGGGTCGGCGAGAACCTCGTCCGGCTGCACGGCAGGGGCCGCGAGGGGCGCGAGGAGGGCCAGCGCCAGGACCAGGGCGCGCAGGGGCGAGGGGAGCTTCATTCCGCGGGGACCGCGGCCGAGGGGGCCCGCCGGGCGGCCGCCCCCACCCGGTAGCGCCGATCCGAGAGGGACACGACGCCCCCCAGCGCCATCACCAGCGCCCCGATCCAGATCCAGTTGGCGAAGGGTTTGACATAGATCCGCACCGCCCAGGCGCCCGCGTCGGCCTGCTGCCGGTCGCCGAGCACCACGTAGAGGTCGCGCAGGAGGCCGGCGTCGATGGCGGCCTCGGTCGTGGGCATGCGCTGGACGGGGTAGAAGCGCTTCTCGGGGCGCAGGACGGCCACCTCGGTCCCGTCCTTGAAGGCGGTGAAGGCGCCCCGCTCGATCGAGTAGTTGGGGCCCTGCGCGCGATCGACCGAGTCGAAGCGGAAGGCGTAGCCGCCCACCTCGACCGTGTCGCCGGGATGCAGGGCGCGAACGGACTCGCTCTCCCACGCGGTCAGCGAGGCGATGCCGAAGATGGTCAGCGCGAGGCCCGAGTGGGCGACCGACTTGCCCCAGTCGGCCCGCGGCAGACCCGACAGGCGCCGCCAGCGGCCGGGGCGGGACAGGCCGGCCCGCTCCCAGATCTCGACGCCCACGCCGGCGAGGATCCACACCGAGAGCGCGATGCCCACCGGCGCCATGGCGCTGCGCCCGGTCTGCAGCGCCCAGACCAGGGCCGCGACCGCGAAGGCCAGCGCCGCGGCGGGCCACAGCCGGCGCAGGATCCGCCCGAGGCGGGCCCGCTTCCACGGGGCCAGCGCGCCGATCGGCAGCAGCACCGCCAGCGCGATCATGAAGGGCGTGAAGGCGAGGTCGAAGAACGGCGCCCCGACCGAGATGCGCCCGCCGTCCCAGGCCTCGCGGATCAGCGGCATCAGGGTGCCCAGCAGGACCACCGCGCAGGCCACGGTCAGCAGCAGGTTGTTGGCCACCAGCATGGATTCGCGGCTGAGCATCGCAAAGACCCCGCCCGGCGCGAGCCTGGGCGCCCGCCAGGCGTAAAGCGCAAGCGACCCTCCCACCGCCACCACCAGGATCGCCAGCACCACCACGCCCCGCGTGGGGTCCGAGGCGAAGGCGTGAACCGAGGTCAGCAGCCCCGAGCGGACGATGAACGTGCCCAGAAGCGACAGCGAAAAGCCCAGGATCGCCAGCAGGATGGTCCAGGACTTCAGCGAGTCGCGCTTCTCGACCACGATGGCGCAGTGCAGGAGCGCGGCGGCCGCCAGCCAGGGCATGAACGAGGCGTTCTCGACCGGATCCCAGAACCACCAGCCGCCCCAGCCGAGCTCATAGTAGGCCCAGTAGCTGCCCAGCGCGATCCCCACGGTCAGGAACAGCCAGGCGGTCAGCGCCCAGGGCCGGACCCAGCGCGCCCAGGCGGCGTCGACGCGGCCCTCGATCAGGGCCGCGACCGCGAAGGAATAGGCGGTCGAGAGGCCGACATAGCCCAGGTAGAGAAACGGCGGATGGAAGGCGAGGCCGGGGTCCTGGAGCAGCGGGTTCAGGTCGGCCCCGTCCAGCGGCGGATGGGCCAGCCGCTCGAACGGGTTCGAGGTGAACAGCATGAAACCCAGGAACGCCGCCCCGATGGCCCCCTGCACGGCCAGCGTCCGCGCCTTCAGCGAGGCCGGCAGGTTCCCCCCCAGCCCCGCGATCAGCGCGCCGAACAGCGTCAGCATCAGGGTCCAGAGCAGCAGCGACCCTTCGTGGTTCCCCCACACGCCCGACACCTTGTAGAGCATCGGCTTGGCGGAGTGGGAGTTGTTGGCCACCAGCGCCACCGAGAAATCCGAGGTCACGAACGCCGCCGTCAGCGCCCCGAAGGCCGCCAGCGTGAGGACGAACGAGATCCCCGCGGCGGGCGTCGCCAGCCGCATCCAGTCCGACCAGCCCCGGCCCGCGCCGACCAGCGGCACGACGGTCTGCGCGAGACTCGCCACAAGGGCGAGGATCAGGGCGAAGTGGCCCAGTTCGGCGGTCATGATCGGCCTCCCGCGGTGGAACCCGGCGCGGGGCGCGCGCCTGCGCGGACCATGCCGCGACCGGGCGCGTGGTGCAATTCAGGAGGTCGCGAGGCCAGTCCGCCGATGGTCGCGGCGGCTTTTTTGCGGCGCGCTGCGGCTGGAAATCGTTTTCGCGGCATTACTGCAACACAAATATCACGTTCGTATCACGCTGACGCAGCGAAACCGGAGGCCGAGACCGGCGATCCCCGCCGCTCCCCGCACAAGAGGCAGAGCGATGTTCGACCGCAGCTCCCGACTGCCCCAGCTGACCGGCGCGCCGTTCCTGACCGATGCCGGGCTCGAGACCGACCTGATGGCCGACCGCGGCCTCGCCGTGCGGGCGATGGCCGCGCACACGCTGCTTCCCGACCCCAAGGGCCGTGCGGCGCTGGCTGAGTATTTCCGCGGCTTCCTGCGCCTGGCGCGGGAGGCGGGGACGGGCTTCATCCTCGACGCGCCGACCTGGAAGGCGCACCCCTGCTGGTCGCAGGAACTGGGCGAGGACGAGACCGCGCTGCGCCTGGCCAACCATGAGGCCGTCGCCTTCGCCGCCACCCTGCGCGACGAGTTCGCCGGGACCCAGCCGATCCTGCTCAACGCCCCCGTGGGCCCCCACGGCGGCGCCGGGCGGCCGGAGATGACCGCCGAGCAGGCCCGCGACTACCACGCCGTGCAGATGGGCTGGCTGGCCAAGACGGACGTCGACCTGGTCACCGCGACCACCCATGTCGCCTCGGCCGAGGCGATCGGGTTCTCGCGCGCGGCCTCCGACGCCTGGCTGCGCCACGTGGTCAGCTTCACGGTCGAGACCGACGGCCGCCTGCCCTCGGGCGAGACGCTGGCCGAGGCCATCCGCCGGGTGGATTTCGCGACCAGCGCGGCGCCGGCCTACTACATGGTCAACTGCGCCAAGCCCGACCATTTCCCCGCGAGGCTCGAGGACGAGGTCTGGGCGCGTCGGATCCGCGGCCTGCGCTGCGCCCCTGCGCGCGAGGGTGATGCCGAGCGGGGGGACTGCGGCGCGCTCGCCCCCGGCGACGCGAAGGAGTTCGGTCGCCTGGTGGCAGAGATGCGGGCGCGGATGCCGTGGATGAACGTCTTCGGCGGGAGCTGCGGCGCCGACCTGCGCCACGCCGGCGAGCTGTCGCAGGCCCTGCGCGCCGCGGCCTGAGCGCCGGGCGACCCGTTCCAGACAAGCCGATTTCATCAAGCCGGCCGGCGCGCCCCCCTCCCTGGGCCGCCGGCCTTTTGATGCGCGGGGGGCCGCGCGCCGACGGGAGCTCTCGGGCCGCCGCGCGTCCCCGCGAGTCCCCCCCGGTCAGACCAGCAGCTCGCCCCGCATCAGCACCACGCCGGCGCCCGAGACCTTCACCCCGGCGATGTCCTCGCGCGGGCCCAGCGCCTCGACCTCGGCGCGGCCGGGGCGGCCGAGCCAGTGGCCCTGCTCGGCGGTGAAGCGGGGGGCTGGGATCAGCCCCTCGGACCACAGATACGCGCCCATGCAGCCGGTGGCCGAGCCGGTGAACGGGTCCTCGGCGGGGCTGGGGGGCGCGAGAAGCAGGCGGGAGAAGACGTCGCCTCCCGGAGTCTCGCCGCCCAGCGTCACCAGGAACGGCTCCATCAGGCCGGCGTCGGGGTGGGCGCTCGCGACGCGCCATTCCTCCAGCCGCGCCACGTCGAGCCGGGCGCGGCGCAGCGCCTCGCGCGAGCGCAGGAGCGTCACGCAGAACGGCGTGCCGGTCGAGACGATGCGCGGCGGGTGGGCGATGTCGGCGACCTCCAGCCCGTAGATCGCGGCGATGGGCGCGGGGTCGAGAGGCGGGCCGATCTGCGGACGCGCCTGGGTCATCGTCACGCGGATCCGGCCCTGCGCGTCGCGCGAGGCCTCGATCGGCAGCACCCCGGCGCCCACCTCCAGCGTGAAGCGCGCGGGGCCGGCCGAAACGTCGACCAGCCCGCGCGAAACCAGGCTCGTCACCGTGGCCACGGTGGGGTGGCCGGCCATCGGGATCTCGCGATGGGCGAGGTAGTAGCGGGCCCCGAAGTCGGCGCGCGCCGAGGGGACGAGATAGGCGCATTCGCTCAGGCTCGTCTCGCGGACGAGGGCGAGGCGGGTCTCGACGCTCAGGCCCTCGGCCCCGTGCACCACGGCGCAGGCGTTGCCGCCGAAGGGCGCCTCGGCGAAGGCGTCGACCCAGTCGAAGCTGTAGGTCATGGGACGGGTCTCCGGTCAGCGGGCATCGCAAGGGCTTGGGTCGGGCGCGAGCCCCGGGCCTGAACCGGGGCCTCGCGCGGCCCGAAACGGGCGCAGGTCCTGACGGATCGGCGCCCAAGCGCCGACGTCAGATCCTCAGGCCCGCCTTGCAGCCGCTCGCGAGAGCGGGGCGGCAAGGCCGGCGGACCTCAGCCGTCGGCGTCGGCGGCGGCCTCGCCGGCGGCCTGGGGGGCGTCGGCGCCGTACTCGGGTTTGAAATGGCCCTCGGTCTTCAGCGTGTCGGCGATCTCCTTGGGCATGTACTTCTCGTCATGCTTGGCGAGCACCTCTTCGGCGACGAACAGACCGCCGGACTGCAGGCGACCCTCGGCGATGATGCCCTGCCCCTCGCGGAAAAGGTCGGGGAGGATGCCGGGGAAGGCGATGCGCTGCTCCATCGCGCCGTCGGTGACGGTGAAGGCGACCGAGCCGTCGTCCTGCCGGCTGACAGAGCCCTCGACCACCAGGCCGCCGACGCGCACGCGCTGCTCGGGGCCGGGCGCGCGCTCGGCGATCTCGGAGGGGGAGAAGAAGAACACGATGGAGTCGCGCATCCCCACGCCCACCAGCAGCGAGGCGGCCAGCACGAAGCCGGCGCCGATGCCGATCAGGATGATGCGCCGACGCTTGCGGGTCATGGCCATGGCCGGTCCTCCGTCCCTGCTCGTCAGGCCGTGGCGAGGCTCTCGCGCTCGGCCCGGGCCCTGGCCTCCGCCTCGGCCTCGCGCCGATGGATGGCCGCGTTGATCTCCGCCCCGTAGAGGATCACCGCCCCCGACAGGTAGAAGAACAGCAGCGTGATGATCACGCCCGCGAGCCCGCCGTAGGTGACCGTGTAGGTCGGGAACCGCGCGAGGTAGATCGAGAAGGCCGAGGCCGCGACGGTCCACAGCAGGATCGTGGCGGTGATCCCCGGCCAGAGCCGGCGCGCGCGGGGCCGCCCCGAGGGCAGGATCGCGTGCATCATGTAGAGGAAGAGCGCGAAGGCCACCAGCGCGATGATGTAGCGCAGCACCCCCATGCCGAAGGGGGGCGCGCGGCCGATCAGCATCTCGGTCAGCTCGATGATCAGGGGCGCGAGCACCACGGCGAACCCCATGATCAGCGCCGCCCCGGCGCCGATCAGCACGAACACCAGCCCCACCGCCCGGCTGATCACGAAGTTGCGCACGTTGGGCGGCTGGTAGGCGCGGTCGAAGCCCAGCCGGAACGCCTCGACCCCGTTCGAGGCGGCCCAGATCGCGCCGACGCCCGAGATGGTCAGCAGGCCCCGCCGCTCGACCCCCAGCGCCTGCTCGAGGATCGGGCGCATGGCGTCGGCGACCTGCGCGGGGGCGATGTCGAACATCAGGTCGATCAGCGCCTGCAGCTCTCCCGGCCCGATGGTGGCCGCGGCGACGGAGGTGCAGAAGATCAGGAACGGGAACAGCGCAAGCAGCGCCGAATAGGCGATGTGGCCCGAAAGCATGAAGCCCTCGTGCGTCTGGAAGCGGTTGGTGGCGTCCCACAGCACCTTCAGCGCGGCCAGCGAGAAGACCAGCGACAGCGAGCGCCCGGCCCACAGGCAGAAGCGTTCGATCCCGGTGCGCTTGCGGGCGAACGGATCCTCGGGCGCGTCGGCCCAGAACTCGCGGGCCACGGGGTCGCGCCGCTCGGGGTCGGAGGGCAGGTGCGAACGGCTGGGCGGAGGTCCCGCGCGCGGGGCGCGCAGGCCCGAGAGCGCGGCGTCGCCGCCCTCGCCGCGCAGGCCGCGGCGGGCGGCGGGCGCGGGAGGGGGCGCCGGCGGAGGGGGCTCGGCCGGCGGCGGGTCGACGGGGCGAGGCTCTGCAGATGACGGCGGGGACGCGGACGCCTGCGCCTCCTCCGCTGCCTCGGCGGCCGCGATGGGATCGGGGGCGCCGCCGGGCAGGCGCGCGCGCAGGAAGGCGCCGACGTTCATGGCCGATCAAGGTATCGGGCGGCTCGGCGGACGCAAGCCGCGGGACCCTTCGCGGCGGGAGGTCACACAGGCGTGAGGCGCCGGCGCCGCAGGCGCCCCAGCGTCCGACGCCGCCTGGGCGCCCCGGTCGGGACGCCTCCGCGCCCGGCCCGGCCCGGCCCCAGGC
>NZ_CAXBOD010000011.1:0-99873 GCF_963977235.1 uncultured Albimonas sp. | reverse complement strand
GGACGAGTCGCTCTGATCGGCATCAGCGACGGACGGCTCCGGAGAACAGGCGCTTCGCGCGGGGGGGCGGCCGGGCGCCTTGGGCGCATGCACGGGCGTTGGCGGCGAGGGGCGGGGCGGCTCAGGCGCGGGGGTGGGCCTTGGCGTAGACCTCCATCAGGCGGGCCTCGTCGAGTCCGGTGTAGACCTGGGTGGTGCTGAGCGAGGCGTGACCGAGCAGCTCCTGGATGGCGCGCAGGTCGCCGCCGGCCTTCAGCAGGTGGGTGGCGAAGGAATGGCGCAGGGCGTGGGGCGTGGCCGTCGCCGGCAGGCCCAGGCGGGCGCGGGCCTCCGCCATGCGCAGCTGGATCAGGCGCGGAGAGAGCGGGCCGCCGCGGGCGCCGAGAAACAGTGCGCCGTCCCCCGCCGTCGCGTCCCAGGGCAGGATTTCGAGATACGCATCGACCGCCGCCCGGGCGGCGGGGAGGACGGGGACCAGACGCTCCTTGCCGCCCTTGCCGCGGATCCGCAGCACCTCGGGCAGGGGGGCGTCGGCGCGGCGCAGGGACAGCGCCTCGGAGATGCGCAGGCCGCAGCCGTAGAGCAGCGTCAGCACCGCGGCGTCGCGCGCGGCGATCCAGTCGGGGGCGTCGGCGGTCTCGGCGTCCTCGATCAGGGCGCGGGCGGCGTCCTCGGAGACCGGACGCGGCAGGCGGGCCGGGGCGCGGGGGCCGCGGGCGGCGAGCACGGCGGGCGCCTCGATCCCCTCGGCGTCGCCCAGCCAGCGGTAGAAGCCGCGCACCGCCGACAGCGCCCGGCGCAGCGAGCGGGCCGAGAGGCCGCGGCCCCGCTCCCGCGCCATCCAGGCGCGCAGCTCGGACTGGCCGGTGGCCGACAGCTCCGCGGCGGCCAGCGGACCGCCGTGATGGGCGCGCAGGAAGGCGAGGAACCCGGCCACGTCGTGGCGATAGGCCTCGATCGTGGCGGGGGCGGCGCCGCGCACGGCGCTCGCCTGGCCCAGCCAGCGGACCATCAGGGCCGCGGCCGGGTCGAGCGGGGCGTCCTCCGCGGCGCTCAGCCCTTGGCCCATGGGCGAAGGGCGCGGGCGACGACGGCGCCCAGGAACTCCAGCAGGTCGCCGCCCTGGTCGGGGCCGAAGCGGTCGGCGTCGCGGGCGCCGAAGGCCAGCAGACCCGGGGCGGTGTCTCCGGAAAACTCGAGCCGCACCAGCGCCTCCGAGCCCATCGCGACCCCCTCGGGACCGTAGAGCCGGGCGCAGTCCGGATCGGTGGCGCGCAGCACCACCGGGCGGAACGGCCCGTCCTCGTCGGCGCCCATGTAGCGGGCCACCCCGCCCACGCCCAGCGCGGTCAGCGGGGGCGCGGGCGGATCGCCGGCGCCCTCGCGCTCGATCCCCACGCGGACCAGGTCCACGCCCAGGATCGGCGGCAGCACCCGCGAGAGCACGTGCAGCACCCCCTCGAGGTCGTCGGGCTCGAGCACCGCCAGGGCGGCGCGGTGCACCGACTCGGTGACCGCGAGGTTGTCGTAGGCCGCGGCGACGACCGAGCGGTGCGTCTCCTCCAGCCGGCCCAGCCGGTTCTCGAGCCGGTCGACCAGCGCGCCGCGCAGGTCGACCACCTGACGGCCCGGCGCGCCCGCCGGCGCCGCGTGGGCGCGGAGGAGGGCCTGGACCATCGCCTCGTCGGCCAGCACCGCCTCGGGCGAAGCCAGCACCGCCTCGCGCAGCGCCTCGACGTCCCGGTCGGTCTCGGCCGCGGGGCTGACGGCCTTTCCCTCCTCCCCCGACATCAGAGGGTCTGCCCGGTCTTGGCCCAGTCGGCCATGAACGCGTCGAGGCCCTTGTCGGTCAGCGGATGCTGGGCCAGGCCCTTGAGGACGTTCGGCGGCATCGTGCCCACGTCGGCTCCGATCAGGGCCGCCTGCTTGACGTGGTTCGCGGTGCGGATCGAGGCGGCCAGGATCTCGGTCTCGTAGCCGTAGTTGTCGTAGATCTGGCGGATCTCGGCGATCAGCTCCATGCCGTCGAGGTTGATGTCGTCCAGCCGGCCGATGAACGGCGAGATGAAGCTCGCCCCGCACTTGGCCGCCAGCAGCGCCTGGTTGGCCGAGAAGCAGAGGGTCACGTTGACCATCCGGCCTTCGTCCGTCAGGACCTTGCAGGCCTTCAGCCCGTCCATGGTGAGAGGAACCTTGACCGCGATGTTCTCGGCGATCCCGGCCAGCTTGCGGCCCTGCTCGATCATCTCGTCGGCCTTCAGGGCCGTGACCTCGGCGCTGACCGGGCCCTCGACGATGTCGCAGATCTCCTTGGTGACCTCGAGGATGTCGCGGCCCGACTTGGCGATCAGCGAGGGGTTGGTGGTCACGCCGTCCACCAGTCCGCTGTCCGCCAGTTCGCGGATCGCGTCCACATCGGCCGTGTCGACGAAGAATTTCATGTGCTCGCGCCTGATTCCGTCCCGGGGTCGCGTCGCCAGTCCCCTCCGTCCCGGGCCCGGGGGGCAGGCTTGCAGGGACCATATCGCAGACCGCGGGGAGAGGCCACGCGCCCGGGCGGAACGCCGCACTGCGCGGGTCGGAGGCGTTGCATGACGGACTCAGGGGAAGGTCGGACCGGCGACCTGTTCGGCGGACCCGCGATCGGCCCCGCGCCGCCCGGCGGCTGGGGCGAGGGGGCGGCCGTGGCAGTGCTGGTCCCGATCCCGGTAGACCGCACGCTGGATTACCTCGCGCCCGTCGGCGGCTGCGCGCCGGGCGACTGGCTGGAGGTCGAGGTCGGCCCCCGCGTGGTCGTCGCCCTGTGTTGGGGCCCGGGCACGGGTGAGGTCGCGCGCGCAAAACTGCGCCCGGCGCTGCGCCGGCTGGACCTGCCCCCGGTGACCGCGGAGATGCGCGCCTTCCTGGAGAAGGCCGCCGACTACACGCTGACCGACTTCGGGATGATGGCCCGGCTCGCCTCCCGCGCGCCGGGGCTGCGCGAGGCGCCGGGCGCCCGCCGCGCCCTGCGCCGGGGCGGGGAGCCTCCCGCCCGCCTCACCCCTGCCCGCGAGAAGGTGCTGGAGCTGGTCGAGGCCGAGCCCGACCGCCTGTGGCTGCCCGGCGAACTGGCGCGGGAGGCCGGGGTCTCGTCCGCCGTGCTCAAGGGGCTGGAGAAGGCCGGCGCCCTGGCCTCGGTCGAGGTTCCGCGCGACCGGCCCTATGCGCCGCTCGACCTCGAGGCGCCCCGCCGGACCCTGTCGGAGGCGCAGGAGGCCGGGGCGCAGGCGCTGTGCGCAAAGGTGGTCGCCGCGGCGGAGGGGCGATTCTCGGCGACCCTGCTGCACGGGGTCACCGGCTCGGGCAAGACCGAGGTCTATCTCGAGGCGGTGGCCGAGTGCCTCTCGCGCGGCCGCCAGGCGCTGGTGCTGCTGCCCGAGATCGCGCTCACCTCGGCGTTCCTCGCCCGCTTCCATGAGCGGTTCGGCGCGCCGCCGGCGGAATGGCACTCTGCCGCGCCGGAGATCGAGCGGCGGCGCTGCTGGCGCGCGGCCGCCTCGGGCGAGGCGCAGGTGGTGGTCGGCGCCCGCTCGGCCCTGTTCCTGCCCTTCGCCGACCTCGGGCTGATCGTCGTCGATGAGGAGCACGACGGCGCCTACAAGCAGGAGGACGGCGCGCTCTATCACGCCCGCGACATGGCGGTGCTGCGCGGCTCTCTGGGGCGGGCGGCGGTGGTGCTGGCCTCGGCCACGCCCTCGCTGGAGACCTGGGTGAACGCGCGGACCGGGCGCTACGATCTCGTCGACCTGCCCGAGCGCTTCGGCCCCGCGGTGTTGCCCGAGATCCGGGCGCTGGACCTGCGCGACTGCGCGCCCGAGACCGGGCGCTGGATCTCCGACCCGCTGGCGCAGGCGGTGGTCGAGCGGCTGGGGAAGGGGGAGCAGTCGCTCCTGTTCCTCAACCGTCGCGGCTATGCGCCCCTGACCATGTGCCGGGCCTGCGGGGACCCGGTGATGTGCCCCCATTGCGACGCCTGGCTGGTCGAGCATCGCCGGCGGGGGCGCATGGTCTGCCACCAGTGCGGGCACGAGGCGGCGATTCCCACCGCCTGCCCGACCTGCGGGCGCGAGGACAAGCTGGCCCTGATCGGCCCCGGCGTCGAGCGTCTGGCCGAAGAGGCGCAGGAGCGGTTCCCCGAGGCCCGGATCGCCATCCTGAGTTCCGACATGGCCGAGAGCGCGGGGGCGGTGAAAGCGCGGATCGAGGCGATCGCCGCCGGCGAGGCCGATCTGGTGATCGGCACGCAGCTGGTCGCCAAGGGGCACAACTTCCCGCTGCTGACGTTGGTGGGGGTGATCGACGCCGACCTCGGCCTGCGCGGCGGCGACCTGCGCGCCGGCGAGCGGACCTTCCAGCTTCTGCGTCAGGTGGCCGGCCGCGCCGGGCGGGCCGATCGCCCCGGCGAGGCGCTGCTGCAGACCTACGCGCCCGAGCATCCCGCCCTCGAGGCGCTGCTGTCCGGCGACGAGGAGACCTTCCTGCAGACCGAGGCGGACGCCCGGCGCGAGGCCGGCGCCCCCCCCTTCGGCCGCTACGCCGCGGCCATCGTCTCGGGCCCGCATGAGGATCGCGTCTGGCGCACGGCCGAGGCGCTGGCCCGCGCCCACGACCAGCTCGCCCCCGCTCATGCCGAGCTGCTGGGGCCCGCCCCCGCCCCGATCTACCGGGTCCGCGGCCGGTTTCGCGTGCGCCTGCTGGTCAAGGCGCCGCGCGGCCCGGCCCTGCAGCCCGCCCTGCGCGCCTGGCGCGGCGCGGTGCGGCCCGAGCCGCAGGTGACCGTGCGCATCGACGTGGACCCGCAGAGCTTCCTCTGAGGGCCGCTTGCCGCCGTGCCCCGGGCCTGACCCGGGGCCTCGCGCGATCGGCAACCGAGACGACGCACGGCCTGCGGCCCGAACGCCAAGGCTCGGACGGGCCGGCGGAGCGCAGACGGCGCCCCTTGAGCCGTAAGGTAAACTTCGGCCGCCTTATTGCCTTTCGGCCCCTGCTGGGCCATGTTGCACCGCAACCGCGGCCTCCCTGCCGCCCGGTCAGGTGTTCCCGTATGTCTCTCTGCGAAGCGTCTTCCCAGACGATGTCCGCGCCCTCGTCCCAGCATCCCGGCTTCCCGCGCGTGGCGCTGTTCGCGCTGGGCGGGGCCTATTTCGTGCTGGGCTGCGCCTCGCTGGGCGCGGTGGGCATGGTCGAGGAGATTCAGGCCGGGCTCGGCGTGTCGGCCGCCGCGGTGGCGAGCCTGGTGACCGTGTTCTCCGTCGTCTACGCGCTGACCGCGCCGGCCGCCCAGGCGGTCGCGGGCCACCTGCGCCGCCGCGCGGCCATCGCCGGCGGGCTGACCGCCATTGCCGCGGGCTGCGTGATCTCGGCCGCGGCGCCCTCCTATCCGGTGCTGATCGCGGCCCGCCTGCTGATGGGCCTCGGCGCGGCGATGACCGGCCCGTTCCTGACCGCCGCCGCCGCCACGCTCGTCGCGCCCGAGGATCGGGCCCGCGCGCTGGCGATGGTCTTCGGGGGGGTCACGGCCTCGTCGGTGCTGGGCGTGCCGCTGGCCTCGTTCCTGGCGCAGACGCTGGGCTGGCGCTGGGCCTGGGGCGCGCTGGCGCTGGCCGCGGTGATCTGCGCGGTGGTGGTCTGGCAACTGCTGCCGGCGGCCAACAAGGGCTCGCGCGCCTCCATCGCCACGCTGATGGCGGTGCTGCGCAACCGGCCGCTGGCGATGACGGTGGCGGCCTGCGGGGTCTCGGTCGTGGGCATGTTCTCGACCTACGCGCTGATCGCGGTGTGGCTGGCCGAGGTCGGCCGGCTCGAGGCTTCGATGATCCCGCCGGCGCTGTTCATGTTCGGCTTCGGCGGCATCGCGGGCAACATCTTCGCCGCCCGCGCGGTGTCGGCGATGGGCGCCCGCGGGGCTGCCATCGCCAGCATGGTCACCACGTTGCTGGTGATGCTGTGCCTGCCCTTCGCGGCCGACTGGCCGGCCTGGACGGCGATCGCGCTGATGACCCTGTGGGCGGGCTCGGGCATGATGATCATGGTCCCGGTGCAGAGCCTGCTGGTCGCCCTCGACCCCGAGCGGGCGTCGCTGACGCTCGCGCTCAACAGCTCGGCGGTCTATCTCGGCATGGCGGTGGGGGCGACGGTGGCCGGCGCCGTCTACGAGGCCTTCGGGCCCGCCGTGCTGCCGTTCTGCTCGGCGGCGATGGTGCTGGCCGCGATCGGGCTGCTGGTCTTCTCGGGCGGGCGCGTCGTCGGGCGCGATTGACCCCGCATTCCGGGCCGGGCTTGGTTTCCCCCCGCCCGACGCCCTTCCCCCGGAGAGCCCATGCCCCCGAGCCCCGATGCGCGCGCGCCGCGCCTGGTCTGCGATCTTGACGGCACGCTGGCCGACAGCGCCCCCAGCCTCTGCGCGGCGGGCAACCGGCTGCTGGCGGCGCTGGGCCGGCCGCCGGTGACGGTCGAGACCTACAAGGGCTTTGTCGGCCGCGGCCAGCGGGTGCAGGTCGAGCGCCTGCTGACCCACACCGGCGGCGTGCCCGGCGGCGACGTCACCCCGTTCCTGACCGCCTTCCGCGACGGCTACGATCCGCTCGAGGCCTCGACCGCCTATCCCGGCGCAGTGGCGGCGCTGGCGGCGCTGGCCGCCGAAGGCTGGCGCCTGTCCGTCTGCACCCAGAAGACCGAGGCCAAGGCCCGCCGCCTGCTGACCGGCCTGGGCTTTGCGATCGACCACGTGGTCGGCGGCGACAGCCTGCGCGGCGACGACGGGCAGGAGGTGCTGAAGCCCGACCGCCGGGTGATCGCCGCGGCCCTGGCCCCGCTGGGCGAGGGCCCCGCCGCCTATCTCGGCGACAGCGAGACCGACGCCCAGACCGCGCGCGCCGCCGAGCTGCCGTTCCTGCTGCACCTCGAAGGCTACCGCCACGGCCCGGCGGAGGATCTGGCCCCCGTCGCCGCCTTCTCCGATTTCGCAGAGCTGCCGGCGCTGGCGCGGCGGGCGGTGGGGCTCGGCTGAGGACGCGCGCGAGCGTCTCTGCAGACAATTCAGGCGTATTGCGCGGGACGGGGCCCGATCCTAAGCTGCCCGGGCAATCACGAAAGGCCCCCCCTCATGAGCAAGAGCCTCGCCCTCGCCGGCCTCGCCGCCCCCGCCGAGATCCGGGTCGACCGCTGGGGCATCCCGCACATCAAGGCGCAGAGCCTGTCGGACCTGTTCTTCGCCCAGGGCGCCAACGCGGCGCGCGACCGCCTCTGGCAGATCGACCTGTGGCGCAAGCGGGGGCTGGGCCGGCTGGCCGCCAGCTTCGGCCCCGGGTTCCTCGAGCAGGACCGCGCCTCGCGCGCCTTCCTCTACCGCGGGGACATGGCGGCGGAATGGGCGGCCTACGGCGACGACGCCGAGATGATCTGCACCCGCTTCGCCGAAGGGGTGAACGCCTGGATCGACGCGATCGAGGCGGGCGAGGCCCCCCTTCCCCCCGAATTCGCCCTCACCGGCACGCGCCCCGAAAAATTCGCCCCCCAGGATCTGGTGCGCGTCCGCTCCCACGCGCTGACCCGCAACGCGCTCTCGGAGGTGATCCGCGCGCAGGTTCTGGCGAAGACCGGGCCGGAGACCGACCTGCTGCGCCGCAACCTCGAGCCTCCGGTCGACGCCGGAGAGCCCGCCGCCCCGTTCGACGAGATCCCGCTGGCGGCGCTGGACCTGTTCCGGCTCGCCACCGCCCCCGCGACCTTCCCCAAGGACCGCATGGACTGCCCGCTGGAGCAGGCCGGCAAGTGGCGCAAGGTCGACGAGCTGGAGGGGGTGGTCGCCGACGCCGCCTGGACGGGGTCGAACAACTGGGCGGTCTCGGCCGCGCGCACCGCCACCGGACGGCCGATCTGCGCGGGCGATCCGCATCGCGCGCACGGGCTGCCCTCGCTGCGCTATCTCGTGCACCTGACCGCGCCGGGGCTGGACGTGATCGGGGCGGGCGAGCCCTCGATGCCCGGCATCTCGATGGGTCACAACGGGCGGGGCGCCTTCACCCAGACCATCTTCGGGACCGACCAGGAGGACGTCTACGTCTACGAGCTGGACGGCGACCGCTACCGCGGGCCCGAGGGCTGGACGGACATCGAGCGGGTCGAGGAGGTCTTCGAGATCGCCGGCCACGCTCCCCAGACCCACGTCCTGGAGTTCACCGCCCACGGCCCGGTCCTGCTGCGGGAGGGGGGGCGGCTGTTCTCCCTGCGCTCGGTGTGGTTCGAGCCGGGCTCGGCGGCCTATTTCGGCGGGCTCTCGACCATGCGCGCGCAGTCGGCGTCCGAGTTCCGCGAGGCGCTGAAGCGCTTCGCCACCCCCTCGCTGAACCATGTCTGGGCCGACGAGGGCGGCGACATCTGCTGGCAGCCCGCCGGCATGGTCCCGGTGCGCCGGACCTGGACCGGCCTGCTGCCCGCGAAGGGCGACGGCGCGAACGAGTGGGAGGGGTTCCATCCGCTCGAGGCGCTGCCCCACGAGATCAACCCGGAGCGGGGCTTCGTCCATTCCGCCAACGAGTTCAACCTGCCGCAGGGCTACGACCAGTCGCAGACCCAGATCGGGTTCGAGTGGCTGGAGAACACCCGCGCCGCCCGGATCGAGGCGGTGCTGTCGGCTGACGCGGCGCATTCGGTGGCCGCCAGCCAGGCGCTGCAGACCGATGTGACCTCGCTGCCCGCGCAGCGGCTGGCGAAGCTGGTCGCGGCGCTGCCCGACGACACGCCCGGCCGGGCGCTGCTGGCGGACTGGGACGGCGCCTACCGGGCGGACTCGGCCGCCGCCCTGCTGATGGGCTGGTGGTGGACGCGGCGGCTGAAGGCGGGGCTGCTGGCGCTGGTCGCGCCGCAGCTCCCCGCGGTCCTGTTCGCGCCGGGCGACGTCGAGGGCATCGTCTCGGCGCTCGAGACCCCGGACGCCCGCTTCGGCGCCGCTCCCCTCGAGGCTCGCGACGCCCTGCTGGCGGAGACCCTGGCCCAGGCCCATGCGGATCTCGTCGAGCGCTACGGCGCCGACGAGACCGCCTGGGCCTGGGGCGAGCTGCACAAGGGGTTCTTCGAACACCCCCTGGCCCGCATGGACGAGGGGCTCAACATCGGCCCGCTCGCCAAGGGCGGCGATTACACCACGGTGATGATGGCCGCCTATCGCGGCACGGATTTCCGGGTGATCGCGGGGGCCTCGGTCCGCTTCGTGGTGGATGTGGGGAACTGGGACGCCTCGGTGTGCGTCAACGCGCCGGGGCAGTCGGGGGATCCGGCCTCGCCCCACTACCGGGATCTCGCGCCGCTGTGGGCGAAGGGGGAGTACGTGCCGTTCCTCTACACCGACGCGGCGGTCGAGGCGGCGGTGGACTTCCGGGTGGCGCTGACGCCGGCCTGACCCGGGCGCGACGGGCGGGGAGCACGCGCGCGCCCCGGGCCTGACCCGGGGCCTCCAGCGCAACGCCGGCGGCCGAGAGCGGCGGAGACCCCGGGTCAGGCCCGGGGCGCGCTGGTGATCGCGGCGCATTGAAATGCGCCCTACGTGGCGCCCTCCCGGCGGGCCAGCGCGACCTCCAGATCCGGCGTCGCGGCGAGGAGCTGGCGGGTGTAGGCGTGCCGGGGGGCGGAGAAGACCTGCTCGGTCTCGCCCGCCTCCACGATCTTGCCCTTCTGCATCACCATCACCCGGTCCGTGATCGCGCGGACCACGTGCAGGTCGTGGCTGATGAACAGGTAGGAGACGTCCAGCGTCTCCGACAGCTCCGCCAGCAGGTCCAGGATCCGGGCCCGAACCGAGACGTCCAGCGCCGAGACCGCTTCGTCGAGCACCACCAGCTTGGGCTCGGTGATCAGGGCGCGGGCGATGGCGATGCGCTGGCGCTGGCCGCCGGAAAACTCGTGGGGGAACTTGTCGGCGTCCGAGGCCTTCAGGCCCACGCGCTCGAGCAGCGCCTCGACCCGCCGGCGGCGTTCCGCGCGCGGGGGCCTGGGGTCGACGAGGTGGAAGGGCTCGGCGACCAGGTCGGCCACCTTCCAGCGGGGGTCGAAACTGCCGTAGGGGTCCTGGAACACCACCTGCACGTCGCGCCGACGGGCGGCGGGCGCCTCGGGGCCGAAGGGGCGGCCGACGAGGGCGATCTCGCCCGACTGCACCCCTTCCAGCCCCAGGATCGCGCGGGAGAGAGTGGATTTCCCGCAGCCGCTCTCGCCCACCAGGCCGACGTTCTCGCCGGCGTGGATGCTGAGATCCACGCCGTCCACGGCGCGGAACAGGCGGCGCGCCTGGAAGATCCGCTTGCGGGGCAGGCGATAGTCGCGGACCACGCCGCGCACGCCCAGCACCTCCTCGCCCGGCGCGCGGGCCCGGCGCGCGGGACGGTGGGTCGAGGCGGCGAACAGCGCGCGCGTGTAGGGATGCGACATGGCGCGGAACAGGGGGGCGGTGGGGCCGGCCTCGACCACCTCGCCGGTCTTCATGATGGCGATGCGGTCGGCCATGTCGGCCACCACCGCGAGGTCGTGGGTGATCATCAGCAGCCCGGCCCCGTCCTCGGTCGCCAGCTTCTTGAGCAGATCCAGGATCACCGCCTGGGTGGTGACGTCGAGCGCGGTCGTCGGCTCGTCGGCGATCAGCAGGCGGGGGCGCAGGGCGACGGCCATGGCGATAACGACGCGCTGGCGCTGGCCGCCCGAGAGGTCGTGGGGATAGCGGTCGAGAGGGAACTGCTCGGCCGGCAGGCCGGCGCGGGCCAGCGCCTCGATGGCGGCGCGGCGCGGTTCGCGGTCCTGGCCGTGGATGCGGATCACCTCGGCCACCTGCTCGCCGATGGTCTTGAGGGGGTTCAGCGCGGTCATCGGCTCCTGAAACACCATGCCGACGCGGGCGCCGCGCAGGGCGCACATCTCCCGCTCGCTCATCTCCGAGATCGGGTCGCCGTCGAGACGGATCGCGCCCGACATCTGCGACCCGCCCGGCAGCAGCCGCATGATCGAGAGCGCGGTCATCGACTTGCCCGAGCCGCTCTCGCCGACCAGCCCCAGGCACTCGCCCGGCGCGATCGAGAGGCTGACGTCGCGCAGGATCGGGACGCCGCCGATGGTCAGGTTCAGGCGGTCGATCTCCAGCAGGCTCATCGCGCGCGCCTCAGCTTGGGGTCGAGCCAGTCGCGCAGCCCGTCGCCCATCAGGTTCAGCCCCAGCACGGTCAGCACGATGGCGAGGCCGGGGAAGATCGCGAACCACGGCGCCACATAGATCATCGTCTGCGCCTCGGACAGCATCCGTCCCCAGGACGGGATCGGCGGCTGCGTGCCCAGACCCAGATAGCTCAGCCCCGCCTCGGCCAGGATCGCCAGCGAGAACTGGATCGTCGCCTGCACGATCAGCAGGTTGAGGATGTTGGGCAGGATGTGCTCGGCCGAGATCCGGGCCGAGCGCTTGCCCGCCGTGCGCGCCGCCAGGATATACTCCCGCGTCCACAGGCTGAGCGCGGCGCCGCGGGAGAGGCGGGCGAACACGGGGATGTTGAAGATGCCGATGGCCAGGATCGCGTTGATCGCGCCGGGACCCAGCGTGGCGGTGAACAGGATCGCCAGCAGCAGCGCGGGGAAGGCGAAGACCAGGTCGTTGAAGCGCATGATCAGCTCGTCGTACCAGGCCCCGCGGTTGGCGGCCGCGAGCAGGCCCAGCGGCACGCCGAAGACCGCGCCGATGCCCACCGCCACCAGCGCCACCGCGATCGAGGTCCGGGCGCCGACCATCACCATCGAGAAGATGTCCCGCCCGAAATGGTCGGTGCCGAACCAGAACTCCGCCCCCGGCGGCTTCAGGCGGGCGGCGACGGCCATCTTCTCGACGTCGAAGGGCGTCCACAGGTAGCTGATCAGCGCGGCGGCGACGAACAGCGACGAGAGCGCCACGCCGACGAGGAGCGAGGCCGAGACCCTCATCGCCGCCCCTCCCGCAGGCGCGGATCGACGAGGGCGTAGGCCATGTCCACCAGCAGGGTGACGATGACCACCGCGAAGACCATCAGCACGATGACCGATTTGACCACGATCAGGTCGCGCTGGGCGACGCCCTGGAACACCAGCCGGCCGAGGCCGGGCAGGAAGAACACGTTCTCGATGATGATCGCGCCGGTGATCAGGAAGCTGAACTGCATGCCGATGATGGTCAGCACCGGGATCAGGGCGTTGCGCAGGGCGTGGCGGCGCAGGGCCTGGGATCGGCTGAGGCCCTTGGCGCGCGCCGTGCGCACATAGTCCTCGCCCATCGCGTCGAGCAGCGAGGAGCGCATGATCCGGGTCAGGATCGCCGCCTGCGGCAGGGCCAGCGCGACGGCGGGCAGGGTCAGCGACTTCATCCCCGCGAAGAACCCCGCGTCCCAGCCCGGAAACCCGCCCGCCTGGAACATCTGCAGCACCGAGGCGAACAGGATCACCAGCAGCATCGCGAACCAGAAGTTGGGCACCGCGATGCCGATCTGGGTGATCCCCATGATCGTCAGATCCGCGGGAGAGTTCCGCCGCGCCGCCGCCGCGATCCCCGCGGGAATCGCGATCAGGGTCGAGAGGGTCAGCGCGTAGAGGGTCAGCGGCAGGGTCACCACCAGTCGCTCGAGCACCAGCTCGGTCACCGGGGTCTTGTAGGTGTAGGAGGTCCCGAAGTCGCCGGTGAGCATGTCGCCCATCCAGGAGACGTAGCGCTCGACCAGCGGCGCGTTGAGGCCCAGCTGCTCGCGCAGCGCCTCGACCGCGGCGGGGTCGGCGTTCATGCCCATCATGGTCAGGGCCGGGTCGCCGGGGACGACTTCCAGCAGCAGGAAGATGGCGACGGTGGCCGCCAGCAGGGTGAGCGCGAGGGTGAAGGCGCGCTGCAGGAGGAAGGCTGTCATTCGGCGAGGTCGTCGAAGGCGCGGGCGTAGGCGAGGTCCCCCTCGCCGCGCAGCGCGCCGGGGGTCAGTTCGAGGGCCATCAGGAACGGGCCGGCGAAGGGGGTGGCGTAGCCGCGCGCGGTCTCCGGCGCGAAGCCGAAGCGCGTGTAGTAGGGCGGATCGCCCAGCACGAAGACGCCCGAGGCGCCGGTCTTGCGGGCCTCCTCCAGCCCTTCGCGGATCAGGGCGCCGCCGATGCCCTTGCCGTGCAGGTCCGGGCGGACCGCGACCGGGGCGAGGCCCAGCGCGCCCTGCGGGCTGCGCATGGGGGAGAACATCACGTGGCCGGCGATCTCGCCGTCGATCTCGGCGACCAGGCTGATGGCGGCGGCGTCCTCGGCGTGCAGGCGGTCAACCAGGTGCGCCTCGTCCTCGCGGCCGAAGGCGGCCTCGATCACGCGGCGGACGGTGTCGCGGTCGGCCTCTGTCTCGTGGCGCAGGCGCATGGGGGCGGGTCTCCGCGGTGGCGGGCGGGGCGATGGGGCGAGAATGGCAGGGAAATCGGGGCGCGTCGATGGAGGGCCGGGGGCATGACGCCACGTCCGGAGGCCGTCCCCGCCGCGCCGGCGCTCCGCCCCGGCGTCGGCTCCCCACCCGCCCGCCCTCGCCGACACCGGGGCGGAGCGCCGGCGCGGCTCAGCGCGCGGAGACGTGGGTCGAGGTGAGATCGAGCAGGACCTTGCCGTCAGGCCCCGAGACAAGCGTGCGCACGGTCGAGACGCGGCGGCCCTTCTTCACCCAGGCCGACTCGCCGGTCAGCACCCCGTCGTTGCGGTTCGAGAGCAGCTGCGCGTTCAGCGTGACGGCCACGGGGAACGAGGCCATGCCCGCCTCGACCGCGCCGTCGCCGAAGACGTGGCGGGTGGCGAGCACGTCGGCAAACCAGATCAGCGCGCCGGCGTGGACCGTGCCGAACGGGTTGAGGATGCCCGGCTGCACCGGCATCTCGCCCAGCGTGCGGTCCGGCGAGATGAAGGTGACGGCGAAGTCGATCTCTCCGTGCAGGGCGTAGGTCTCGGTCATCGGCGCGCTCCTTCCTCGCCGGGCGGTCGCCTCGGCCATCGCGGGCGCGAGCCTCGGGCGCCGGGGGGCGGCTGTCCACCCGGATCGCGAGGGGGCGGAAACGCAAACGCCCGGCGGGCGCGGGGCCTGCCGGGCGTGGAGGGGCGGCAAGGGCCGCCGAGCGGGGCCTCAGGCGTGGATGGCGCCGTCGCCGCAGGCGAGCGCGGCCTCGCGCACCGCCTCGGAGAAGGTCGGGTGGGCGTGGCAGGTGCGGGCCAGATCCTCGGCCGCGGCGCCGAACTCCATCGCCACGCAGACCTCGTGGATCAGGTCGCCGGCGGCGGGGCCCATGATGTGGCAGCCCAGGATCCGGTCGGTCTCCTTGTCCGCGAGGATCTTCACGAAGCCGTCCGCCACCAGGTTGGCCTTGGCCCGGCCGTTGCCCATGAAGGGGAACTTGCCGACCTTGTAGGCGCGGCCCTCCTCCTTGAGCTGCTCCTCGGTCTTGCCGACGGCGGCGACCTCCGGGCTGGTGTAGATCACCGAGGGGATCACGTCGTAGTTCACGTGCCCCGCCTGGCCCGCAATGATCTCGGCCACCGCGCCGCCCTCGTCCTCGGCCTTGTGGGCGAGCATCGGGCCCGCGATCACGTCGCCGATGGCGTAGCAGCCGTCGAGCCGGGTCTTGAAGTGCTCATCCGTGACGATGCGCCCGCGGTTGTCGAGCTCGATGCCCATGTCCTCGAGGCCCAGCCCCTCGGTGTAGGGCTTGCGGCCGGTGGCGACGAGGACGACGTCGCACTCCATCTCCTTCTCGGAGTCGTCCTTGCGCATCTTGTACTTCACGGTCAGGCGGTCGCCCTTCTCGACCGACTGCACCGCGGCGCCGAGCGTGAAGTCGATGCCCTGCTTCTTCAGCGTGCGCTGGAAGGTCTTGCAGATCTCGCCGTCCATGCCGGGGGTGATCTGGTCGAGATACTCGATCACCGAGACCTCGGCGCCCAGCCGATGCCAGACCGAGCCGAGCTCGAGCCCGATCACGCCGGCGCCGATCACCACCATCTTCCTGGGGACTTCCTTCAGCTCCAGCGCGCCGGTGGAGCTCACGATCCGCTCCTCGTCCAGCTCGACGAAGGGCGGGACGGCGACGTCGGAGCCGGTGGCGATGACGATGTTCTTCGCCTTGTAGGTCCCCTCGGACTCGCCCGAGACCTGCACCTGGCCCTTGCCGGTGATCTTGCCGTAGCCCTTCAGCCAGGTGACCTTGTTCTTCTTGAACAGGAACTCGATCCCGCCGGTGTTGGAGTCGATGACGCCCTGCTTGTACTCCAGCATCTTGGCCACATCGACCGAGACGTCGCCGACCGAGATCCCCATCTTGGCGAAGTTGCCGCCGGTCTCATGCACCATCTCGGACGAATGCAGCAGCGCCTTCGAGGGGATGCAGCCCACGTTGAGGCAGGTGCCGCCCAGCGTGCCGCGTCCCTCGACGCAGGCGGTCTTCAGGCCCAGCTGGGCCGCGCGGATGGCGCAGTAGTAGCCGCCGGGGCCGCCGCCGATGACGACCAGGTCGAATTCCGTCTCGGACATGAAGGTCCTCCTTGCGGGTCTCCGCCCGCGGGTTCGGGCCGCGCGCTCTCAGCCGAGCAGCGCGACGAGGATCATAATGAGCGCGGCGCCATTGCCCACCGCGAAGATGAGGGATCGGCCGGGGGTCCAGCCGTAGGCGTAGGCGGGCACGTAGAGCACGCGGGCGGCCAGCCAGATCCAGGCGCAGGCCGCCGTGACCGGCGATGCCGCGCCCAGCAGGGTCACGCTGAGGGCCGCCACCGCGTAGAACAGCAGCGATTCATGCATGTTCGAAAGCGCCCGGTGCAACCGCCCGGCCTTGCCGTGCAGCTCCAGCGGCGTGTCCCGCGGGCCCATGGTGTTCTTCGGGCCGAGCTGCCGGTTCGCCGGCACCGCCATCAGAACGAACTGCACGAACAGCAGCACGCCGCCGAGCGCCAGCACCACGATCTCGGTCCCGCCCAGGGGGACGGTTTCAGGCATCTTCAGGCTCCCTTCGGTCCATGCCATTCGGCGGTCGCGGACGACGGCCCGGCCGGGGCCCGCTTCGCCCTGTCGCGGCGGAGCGTCGCGAGAGCGCCGGCGGCGAAAAACAGGCCGCCCAGCGACAGACCCGCGTCGCGCACCGGGATCGACCCCAGACGCGCCAACAGATCGAACAGGTTTCCCTCCCCCGCGCCGAGCGCCATCGGCAGACCCCAGAAGACCAGCGCGAGCCCACCAGAGAACAGCGCCAGGTTCCGCCAGTCCCTCAGGGGCCGCTTTTCGCGGCGCGCGTCGCCGTCCCGCGGCGCATCCCGCAAGCGGTGGGTCAGCAGGTTCGCGCTGGCCCCGAAGAACAGGGAGAAACAGGCGAGGGCGCCGACGCGATGGGCAGAGGCGTAGAGCCAGTCGTGTCCCGCGGGCCAGAGGCGGCGGGCCGCCTCGGTCCCGGGAAGCCAGATCGCGAGCGCGAGGACGATCCCCAGCGTGGCCAGCACAAGAACGCCCTTGTCGTCGGTGGTCCAGTGCGGCGCCTCGCGCGGCGTGGCTTCGGGACGGGAGCGGTTGTCCTTCATCGAGCGATCCCCGCCTCAGGTCCCGACCGCGGGCGCGGAGGAGGCGCGGAGCGCGTCGCGGATGCAGCGGGCCCCGCCCAGAACGACGATCAGAGAGACCAGCGTCATCGGGACCCAGCCCGGCGTGTGATGGATCAGGGCGGAGAACCAGGACCACTCCGCCGCCCCGAACGCATAGGGCAGGACCGCCGCAAGCAGGATCGCGGCGAGCGCCAGCTGCACCCGGAAGTCGGCGAGCGGCCGCCTCCGGCTCCGGCGGGGCTGCGCGGCCTCCGTCTGCGCGACCGCCTGCCCCGAGGAGGGCAGCAGGCTTCGCGCGAGTTGCATCGGAAGCTGGCCCAGCAGCATGAGGAGGAGGCTGGCGAACAGCTCGGCCCCCTCGTCGAAGCCCCGTGCGAAACCGTCGAGGCGCGGCCAGCCGGTCGCGCCCCAGGAGAGCCAAAGCGCCCAGCCCGCCGCCGCGAAGGCGATCGTGGCGCCGCCCAGAAGGGCGGCGATCACGTGGCGGGCGGACCGGGCCATGGCGGCCTCAGAGGTCCATCAGCAGGCGCCGGGGATCCTCCAGCGCCTCCTTGACGCGCACCAGGAAGGTCACGGCGCCCTTGCCGTCGACGATCCGGTGGTCGTAGCTCAGCGCCAGGTACATCATCGGGCGGATGACGATCTGGCCGCCGACGACCATCGGACGCTCCTGGATCTTGTGCATCCCGAGGATGCCGGACTGCGGAGGGTTCAGGATCGGCGAGGACATCAGCGAGCCGTAGACGCCGCCGTTCGAGATGGTGAAGGTGCCGCCCTGCATCTCGGCCATCGAGAGCTTGCCGTCGCGGGCCTTGATCCCGAGCTCGCCGATGCGCTTCTCGATCTCCGAGAAGGACATGTGATCGGCGTCGCGCACCACCGGAACCACCAGGCCGTTGGGCGTGCCGACGGCGACGCCCATGTGGTAGTAGTTCTTGTAGACGACGTCGGTCCCGTCGATCTCGGCGTTGACCTCGGGCACCTCATGCAGCGCGTGAATGCAGGCCTTCACGAAGAAGGACATGAAGCCGAGCTTCACGCCGTGCTTCTTCTCGAACACGCCCTTGTATTCGTTGCGCAGGTCCATCACCGCGGACATGTCCACCTCGTTGTAGGTGGTCAGCATCGCGGCGGTGTTCTGCGCGTCCTTCAGGCGGCGGGCGATGGTCTGGCGCAGGCGCGTCATGCGCACCCGCTCCTCCCGGTCCGCGTCCGAGGCCGCGACCGGCGCGCGCGGCGCCGACTGCGGGGCGGGCGCGGGGGAGGACGAGCCGCCGGAGGCCGCCTTCTGAACGTCCTCCTTCATGATCCGCCCGTCGCGGCCGGTGCCCTTGACCTGATCGGGCGTCAGGCCCTTCTCGGCCATCAGCTTCTTGGCCGAGGGCGCGTCTTCGACGTCCTTCCTGCCGGAGGCCGCGGGCGCCTCGGCCGGAGCGTCTTCGGACTTCGGCGCGGGCTTCGCGCCGCCCGCGGAAGCGCCGGCGGTGATCCTGGCCAGCACGCCGCCGGCCTGGACCGTGTCGCCCTCGGCGACCACGATCTCGGCCAGCACGCCGGTCACGGGGCTCGGCGCCTCGACCGAGACCTTGTCGGTCTCGAGCTCGCACAGCATCTCGTCGGCCGCGACCTGGTCGCCGACCTGCTTGAACCAGGTCGAGACGGTGGCCTCGGAGACGGACTCGCCGAGCGAGGGGACCTTCACGTCGACCGTCTCGCCGCCGCCGCCACCGCTGGCGGGCGCCTCGTCGGCCTCGGGCTCGGGCTCGGCTTTCGCCTTGGGCTCGGACTTCGGCGCGTCCTTCTTGGGCGCGGGGGCCTTGCCCTCGCCTTCCTCGACCATCGCCAGCAGCGCGTCGACGCCCACCGTGTCGCCTTCGGCGGCGACGATCTCGCCCAGCACGCCGGCGGCGGGGCTGGGCACTTCGACGGTGACCTTGTCGGTCTCGAGCTCGCACAGCATCTCGTCCACCGCCACGGCGTCGCCCGGTTTCTTGAACCAGGTCGCCACGGTCGCTTCGGTGACGCTCTCGCCGAGGGTCGGGACCCTCACTTCAACAGCCATCTTCTCAGTCTCCCGTCAGCCGAGCGCGTCGGAGACAAGCGTCTCCTGCTCCTGCTTGTGCTTCGAGGCGAGGCCGGTCGCCGGCGACGCCGAGGCCGGGCGACCCGCATAGCGGGCCCGACCGTGCGCGGCGCCGATACGGCCCAGCACCCATTCGATGTTCGGCTCCACGAAGGTCCAGGCGCCCTGGTTCTTGGGCTCCTCCTGGCACCAGACGATCTCGGCCTCCTTGAAGCGGCTCAGCTCCTTGGTCAGCGAGATCGCGGGGAACGGATAGAACTGCTCCAGCCGGAGCAGATAGACGTCGTCGCGGCCCTCGGCGTCGCGGCGCTCCAGAAGGTCGTAGTAGACCTTGCCCGAGCAGATCACCACGCGCTTGATCTCCGCGTCGGGCTTGAGCTTGATCTCCGAGCCGCCGCCCATCTCGGCGTCGTCCCACAGCACCCGGTGGAAGGACGAGCCGGTCGCCAGCATGTCGAGGTCCGAGACCGCCTTCTTGTGCCGCAGCAGCGACTTGGGCGTCATGATCACCAGCGGCTTGCGGAACGTCCGGTGGATCTGGCGACGCAGGATGTGGAAGTAGTTCGCCGGCGTCGAGCAGTTGGCGACGATCCAGTTGTCCTCGGCCGAGTTCTGCAGGAACCGCTCGAGGCGGGCCGAGGAATGCTCCGGCCCCTGACCCTCGTAGCCATGGGGCAGCAGCATCACCAGGCCCGACATGCGCAGCCACTTGCGCTCGCCGGAGCTGACGAACTGGTCGATCATGATCTGCGCGCCGTTGGCGAAGTCGCCGAACTGCGCCTCCCACAACGTCAGGGTGTTGGGCTCGGCGAGGCTGTAGCCGTATTCGTAGCCCAGCACCGCGTATTCCGAGAGCATCGAGTCCACGACCTCATACTGGGCCTGGCCGGACTTGATGTTGTTGAGCGGGAAGTACCGCTCCTCGCTCTCCTGATCGATGATCGCCGAGTGGCGCTGCGAGAAGGTGCCGCGGGCCGAGTCCTGGCCGGCGAGACGCACCGGGTGCCCCTCGGCCAGCAGGGTGCCGAAGGCCATCGCCTCGGCGAAGGCCCAGTCGATGCCCTTGCCGCTCTCGAGCATCTCGCGGCGGCCGTCGTAGACCCTGCCGACGGTGCGGTGGGCCTTCACTTCGTCGGGGATCGTGGTCAGCGCCTCGCCGACCTCGCGCAGACGCTCGATCGGCACGGCGGTGGCGCCGCGCTGGTACTCGCCCTCGCCCGCGCCCATGCCCGACCAGCGGCCGTCCAGCCAGTCGGCCTTGTTGGGACGGTATTCCTTGGCGGTCTCGAACTCCTCCGAGAGGAAGGCCTGGAAGCGGGCCTTCTCGTCCTCGATCTCGCCCTCGGGGATCAGGCCGTCCTCGATCAGGCGGTCGGTGTAGAGCTGCAGCGTGGTCTTGTGCCGCTTGATGTTGTTGTACATCTGCGGCTGCGTGAACATCGGCTCGTCGCCTTCGTTGTGACCGAAGCGACGGTAGCAGAAGATGTCGAGCACCACGTCCTTGTGGAACTTCTGGCGATACTCGGTCGCCACCTTGGCGGCGTGGACCACCGCCTCGGGGGCGTCGCCGTTCACGTGGAAGATCGGCGCCTCGACCATCAGGGCGATGTCGGTGGGGTAGGGGGACGAGCGCGAGTTGTGCGGCGCTGTGGTGAAGCCGATCTGGTTGTTCACCACGATATGGATGGTGCCGCCGGTGCGGTGGCCCTTCAGGCCCGAAAGCCCGAAACACTCCGCCACAACGCCCTGGCCGGCGAAGGCCGCGTCGCCGTGCAGCAGGATCGGCAGCACGCCGATGCGGTCCTCGTCATGCAGCTGGTACTGCTTGGCGCGCACCTTGCCCAGCACCACCGGGTTCACCGCCTCGAGATGCGAGGGGTTGGCGGTCAGCGACATGTGCACCGAGTTGCCGTCGAAGGTGCGGTCCGAGCTCGCGCCCAGGTGATACTTCACGTCGCCCGAGCCCTGGACCTCGTCCGGGGTGACCGAGCCGCCGTGGAACTCATGGAAGATCGCGCGATACGGTTTGCCCATCACGGCCGCCAGGACGTTGAGACGCCCTCGGTGAGGCATGCCGATGACGATTTCCTTAACGCCCAGCGCGCCGCCGCGCTTGATGATCTGCTCCATCGCCGGGATCAGCGCCTCGCCGCCGTCGAGGCCGAAGCGCTTGGTGCCCATGTATTTCACATGGAGGAACTTCTCGAAGCCCTCGGCCTCGACCAGCTTGTTGAGGATCGCGCGCCGGCCCTGCTTGGTGAACTGGATCTCCTTGCCGTAGCCCTCGATCCGCTCCTTCAGCCAGCCGGCCTCGTCGGCGTTGGAGATGTGCATGTACTGCAGCGCGAAGGTGCCGCAGTAGGTGCGCGAGGCCAGCGCCACGATCTCGCGCATCGTCGCGGTCTCGAGCCCCATCACCTGGTCGAGGAAGATCTCGCGGTCCATGTCGGCCTCGGCGAAGCCGTAGGTGCGCGGATCGAGCTCGGGGTGCGGGGTCTGCGCGGTCAGCTTCAGCGGGTCGAGATCGGCGGCGAGGTGACCGCGGATGCGGTAGTTGCGGATCAGCATGATGGCGCGGACCGAGTCCAGCACCGCCTGCTTGATCTCGGCGGCGGAGGCGGGCTTGCCGTCGGCCTGCGCCTTGGCCGCGATCTTCTCGCCCAGCTCCCTGGGCGAGCGCTCCAGTCCGGGCGCGTATTCGCCGGTCAGCGCGCCGGTCAGCTCCGAGAAGTCCTGCGGGGGCCAGTCGTCGCGCTGCCAGCTCGGCCCGGCGGCCTCGGCCTCGACCGCGGCGGGATCGTCGCCCAGGCTGTCGAAATACTTCCGCCAGCTCTCGTCCACCGAGGACGGGTCCTTCGCGTAGCGCGCATAGAGCTGCTCGACGAAGACCGCGTTGTGGCCCTGCAGGAACGACGAGGAGTGGAAGGCCTTGTTGGGGCTCTGATCCGTCATGCTCATTCAGGCGCCTTCGCGCCCTCCCTACGGTTGCGGAGGTCGGCTGGCCCGCCTCCGGCTGGGACGCTTCGGAGCGCCGGTCGGCGCCGGACGTTCCGAAACGGGTTCGGCCGGCGCGCCCCCATATAGGGACGCGCCGGACGAGGGACTATGCAGGGACGTTCGCGCGGCGAGAGGCCGCGTCAGCGCCCCATCGCCTTCAGCACCGCCTCGCCGAGACCGGCGGGGCTGTCGGCGACGACGAAGCCGGCGGACTTCATCGCCTCGATCTTGTCCTCGGCGCCGCCCTTGCCGCCCGAGATGATCGCGCCCGCGTGGCCCATGCGGCGGCCCGGAGGGGCCGTGCGCCCGGCGATGAAGCCGGCGATGGGCTTGGAGCGGCCCTTCTTCGCCTCGTCGGCGATGAACTGCGCGGCCTCTTCCTCGGCGGCGCCGCCGATCTCGCCGATCATGATGATCGACTCGGTCTCGTCGTCGGCCAGCAGCCACTCGAGCGCGTCGATATGCTCGGTGCCCTTGATCGGGTCGCCGCCGATGCCGATGCAGGTCGACTGGCCGAGACCCGCGACGGTGGTCTGCAGCACCGCCTCATAGGTCAGCGTGCCCGAGCGGGACACGACGCCGACCTTGCCGCGCTTGTGGATGTGGCCGGGCATGATGCCGATCTTGCAGGCGTCGGGCGTGATCACGCCGGGGCAGTTCGGCCCGATCAGGATCGAGGACGAGCCCTGCAGCGCGCGCTTCACCTTCATCATGTCCAGCACTGGAATCCCTTCCGTGATGCACACGATCAGCTCGATCTCGGCGTCGATCGCCTCGAGGATCGAATCCGCCGCGAAGGGCGGCGGCACGTAGATCACCGAGGCGTTGGCGCCGGTCTTCTCCTTGGCGTCGATGACGCCGTCGAAGACGGGCAGGCCCAGATGCTCCATCCCGCCTTTGCCGGGCGTGACGCCGCCGACCATCTTGGTGCCGTAGGCGATCGCCTGCTCGGTGTGGAACGTGCCCTGCGAGCCGGTGATGCCCTGGCAGATCACCTTGGTGTTTTCATCGACGAGAACGGCCATGTTCCGTCTCTCCCTTCAGAGTTTCGAGGCCGGGCGATCGTCGGCGAGCCGGTCGAGGACCCGCGCCAGCACGATGCCGATCCCGGCGAACAGAACGGAGCGGCCGATCCCGGCCGCAAGATTGCTTGGAAGAACGTCGGCCACGCGGTCGCGCGTCTCCTGCGCGACGGCGCCGACGCGGTCGCCACGCCGGAACCGCCGCCTGGCGGAGGCGAGCGTGCCGCGCCGCCTGGGCATGGACAGGGTCTCGGGGTCGGAGCGCAGCAGCAACATCCCCGCCACGATCAGCGCGCCCGCCGCCAGAAGCGGCGCCTCGCGGATCGGTTCGCGGTCGTTGTGGAACATGTGTCGGCCCCTCATGCCCGGTCCGGCCCCGCGGAGCCTCAGCCCTTGACCGCCTTGACGATCTTCTCGGCCGCGTCCGAGAGATTGTCGGCCGCGATCACGTTCAGGCCGCTCTCGCCGATGATCTTCTTGCCGAGATCGACGTTGGTGCCCTCGAGCCGGACGACCAGCGGGACCTGCAGGCCGACCTCCTTCACCGCGGCGATCACGCCCTCGGCGATGACGTCGCAGCGCATGATGCCGCCGAAGATGTTGACCAGGATGCCCTTCACCTGCGGATCGGAGGTGATGATCTTGAAGGCCTCGGTCACCTTCTCCTTGGTCGCGCCGCCGCCCACGTCGAGGAAGTTGGCGGGCTCGGAGCCGTAGAGCTTGATGATGTCCATCGTCGCCATCGCAAGACCGGCGCCGTTGACCATGCAGCCGATCTCGCCGTCGAGCGCGATGTAGTTGAGGTCGTACTTGGACGCCTCGAGCTCCTTCGGGTCCTCCTCGGTCTCGTCGCGCAGCGCGAACACGTCGGGCTGGCGGTAGAGCGAGTTGGAATCGAAGTTCATCTTGCAGTCGAGGCAGCGGATGTGGCCGTCCGTCATCACGATCAGCGGGTTGATCTCGAGCAGGGAGACGTCCTTCTCGACGAACAGCTTGTAGAGCTTGGCGACCAGCGCCACGCACTCCTTGAACGCCTGGCCCTTGAGGCCCAGCGCGAAGGCGACCTTGCGGCCGTGGAAGCTGGAGACGCCCGAGGCAGGGTCGACCGAGAAGGTGACGATCTTCTCGGGGGTCGAGGCCGCGACCTCCTCGATGTCCATGCCGCCCTCGGTCGAGGCGATGAAGGAGATCCGCGAGGTGTCGCGGTCCACCAGCAGCGCCAGGTACAGCTCGGTCTCGATGTCCGCGCCGTCCTCGATGTAGATGCGGTTGACCTGCTTGCCGGCGGGGCCGGTCTGGTGCGTGACCAGCGTGCGGCCGAGCATCATCGCGGTCTGTTCGGCCGCGTCCTCGACGGACTTGGTCAGGCGGACGCCGCCCTTCTCGCCGGCCGAGGCCTCCTTGAACTTGCCCTTGCCGCGGCCGCCGGCATGGATCTGGGCCTTCACCACCCACAGCGGGCCGTCCAGGCCTCCGGCGGCGGTCTTCGCCTCTTCGGCGCGGGTCACGGCCCGGCCGTCGGCCACCGGCGCGCCATACTCCTTGAGGAGCTGCTTGGCCTGGTATTCGTGGATGTTCATGTCGCTCGCACCCTTCCGCGGTTCTCCCTCGGGAGCCGGGTCGCGGCGCGCGCATCGGGCCCTTCCCTTGCGGGAGGAGCCCCGTCGCCGGCGATCCGGCCTTCGGCGCCTTTTAGACGCCCTCGCGCGCCGGCCGCAATCGACTCTTTCACGCAATGCCGAAAAACCGACGTCTGTGATCACACGTCCGAATGCTGTGATCACAATGGATGCGCCGGTTTGAAGGAGGTGGCGGCGCCTCGCCCGGACGGCGATTCGCCCGGTGTCGGTGTTGCTGCGGCGCAGCACGGGCGGCCCGCAAGGTTCCGGGCGGCAACGGTCAGGCGCGCGCTCCGCCGACCGTCACGGGGCGAGCCCAGGGCGCCAGGCGGTCGGAAAGGGCGATCTTTCGAAGGCGCGTCGGCGGCGCGCTCTCGCTGGCGGGGCGTGTGGGGAAATGCTAAGGCCCCGGGATGACCGACGCGCCCTCAGCTTCCTCCCCCTCAGCTTCCCCCGACGCCCACTCCGCAACCGCCGGGGCGCCCGCCTCCGCTCCGCAGGGGTGGTGGGCGCGGCTGGATCCGCTGGCGATGCTGATGGGGCTGGCCTTTGCGGTGATGTGGTCCTCGGCCTTTACCGCGGCGAAGTTCGTGGTGGCCGACGCGCCGCCGTTCCTGGCGCTGACCGCGCGTTTCGCCGTCGCCGGGGCGCTGGCCTGCGGGCTTGCCGCCGCGATGGGGCAGTCGGCGCGCCTGTCGCGCAAGCAGTGGGGCCTGGTGGTGGTGTTCGGGCTTTGCCAGAACAGCCTCTACCTGGGCCTCAATTTCCTGGCGATGACCCGGATCGACGGGGGGCTGGCGGCGATCATCGCCTCGACCCTGCCGCTGTTCGTGGCCGCCGGCGCCTGGGCCTTCCTGTCCGAGCGGCCCAACCGGCTCGGCGCGGCGGGCCTGGCGCTGGGCTTCGCCGGCGTCGCGGTGATCATGGGCGCGCGGATCGAGGGCGGGGCCGATCCGCTGTTCGTGGGTCTCGCGGCCCTGGGCGCGCTGGCGCTGGCGGTGGCCACGCTGGTGGTGCGCGGCGTCTCGCCGGGGCCCAACGTGCTGATGATCGTGGGACTGCAGATGCTGGTCGGCGGTCTCGGCCTGGCCCCGTTCGGCCTGATGTTCGAGAGCGTCGCGGACGTGACCTGGAGCCTGCCGATGCTGCTGGGCGTGGGCTATTCGATCGTGTTCTCGGGGATCCTGGCGACGCTGGTGTGGTTCCTGCTGGTGCGCCGGATCGGGCCGACCAACGCGGCCGCCTTCCACTTCCTCAACCCGTGCCTGGGCGTCGCCGTCGCCGCCCTGTTCCTGGGCGAGACGCTGGGCTCCCGCGATCTGCTCGGCGTGGGCATCGTGACCGTCGGCATTCTGCTGGTGCAGCTGTCGCGACGGCCGGCGGGGGCCTGAGCCCCGCGCCGGCCCGCGTCCGCGCCTAAAGGTCGTAGATCGCGCCGAACTTCGCCTCGAGATGGGCGAGCAGCGGTTTCTCGTCCACCGGACCGCCGCAGGCGCCGGTCATCAGGTCCTCGGCCGTGCTCACCCGCCCGTGGCGGTGGATCCTGTCGCGCAGCCAGTCGAGCGGCGCTTCGAGGTCGCCCCGCCCCAGCGTCGCGTCCAGATCGGGCAGGTCGCGCCGCAGCGCCTCGGCCAGCGCGGCGGCGTTGAGGTTGCCCAGCGTGTAGGTGGGAAAATAGCCGATCAGCCCCTCGGACCAGTGCACGTCCTGCAGGCAGCCGAGGCTCGCGTGCGGGGGGCGGCGACCGAAATCGGCCTCGAACCGGTCGGCCCAGGCGACCTCCAGATCCTCGACCGGCAGGTCGCCCGACAGCAGCGCACGCTCCAGATCGAAGCGCATCAGGATATGCAGGTCGTATTGCGCCTCGTCGGCGGCGGTGCGGATATAGCCGGGCGTCACCGCGTTCACCGCCGCGAACAGCGCCTCGGGGCTGCGCACGCCCAGACTGCCGAAGGCGATCTTCATGCGGTCGCGCAGGAACGGCGCGAAGGCGGCCGAGCGGCCGACATGGTTCTCCCAGAAGCGCGACTGGCTCTCGTGCACGCCCATCGAGGCGTGGCCGCCGGCCGGCCGGCCGTGCAGCTCCCGCGCGATCCCCTGTTCATAGAGGGCGTGGCCCGTCTCGTGCATCGTGGCGAAGATGCACTCGGTCGGATCGGCGGGGTCGACCCGCGTGGTGATCCGCACGTCGAGCCCAGAGCCCGAGGAGAACGGATGCACCGCCCGGTCCAGCCGCCCGGCCGCGAAGTCATAGCCGCAGTCGCCCGCCAGTTCGTGGGCCAGCGCCATCTGCGCCGTCTCGGGAAAGGCGCCCGAGATCTTCGGGATCCGGGCGGAGGAGCCGCGGATCCGGTCCAGAAGCTCGGTCAGTCCCTCGCGCAGCCGTGCAAAGACGGGCTCCAGCTCGGCGGCCCGGGCGCCGGGCTCGTAGCGGTCTAGCAGCGCGTCATAGGCGGTCTGGCCCGGTTCGGCGACGGCCTGCGCCTCCTCCCGCCGCAGGGCCAGGACGCGGGCGAGGGCGGGGGCGAACGGCGCGAAGTCGCGGGTCGAGCGCGCCTCGGCCCACAGCTGGTGGCTGGCCGACCGTTCGCGGGCCAGCGCCTCGGCGAGGCCGTCGGGCAGGCGGGCGGCGCGGGTCAGCTCGCGCCGGATCTCGCGCAGGTCGGCCCGGACGTCGGGCGCGGGATCGTCGAGCCCCTCGGCGGTGGCCAGCCAGTCCTCCTGGCGCGGATCGGTGCGCATGGCGTGCAGCACGGCGGCGAGCGCGCCCATCTGCTCGGCCCTCTGCGCGGCGCCGCGGGGCGGCATCATCGTCTCCTGGTCCCAGGCGAGCAGTCCTTCGGTCTGTTCCAGCGCCGAGACGCGTCGCGCGTGGTCGAGCAGGGCGGCATAGGCGTCGGCAGGCGTCATCGGGTCCTTTCCGGAGGTCTCTTCAATCCTGGCGGCCGCGGGGGCGAGCGCGGCCGACCGGGCCGAAACAGCCCGGAGCGCGCCGCGCCTGCGTTGCAGGCTGAGCGGCCGAATTCGTAACTTCGTTCAACAATGCCACACGGGGAATGAACGCAAGCCGTCCCGTCGATGCCGTGCGGCGACGATTCACAGGGGCCGGCGTATTGGGCGCAGCCCTCGGCCGGCGGGCCAGGGCCCGGGTCTGGCTTTCGCTGGAAGGGGGCCGTCGCTCGCCGTCTGGCCTGCCCCGACAGCAAAAGGGGCTCCGGGACGGGCCCGGAGCCCCTGCAATCGGAGGCGACGCGTCGAAGGCCGGCCGGACCCGGCCCCGCACGGCTCAGACGTCGAGGTTCACCACGTTCAGGGCGTTGTCCTGGATGAACTGGCGGCGCGGCTCGACGATGTCGCCCATCAGACGGGAGAACAGGTCGTTGGCGTCCTCCATGTCGTCGATGCGCACCTGCAGCAGGGTGCGGGCGTCGGGGTCCAGCGTGGTCTCCCACAGCTGGTTGGGGTTCATCTCGCCCAGACCCTTGTAGCGCTGCAGGCTCAGGCCGCGCTCGCCCTCGGCCATCACCAGATCCAGCAGCTCCAGCGGGCCGCGGACCGGATAGCCGCGCTCCTTGCGGCGGAGCGTGACAGGGGAGGTCAGGGGCGCCTCGGCGTTGGGATCGGTGGTGCCGCCGCCGCCGTAGACCTCGGCCAGCTTCGGCGCGACCGAGGCGAGGCGGCGCGCCTCGGCGGCGCGGAACACCGGACCGTCAAGGGTGCGCGTCTCGGTCACTCCGCGCAGGGTGCGGATCAGGCGCATGCCGCCGTCCCCGATCGTCTCGGCCCGCCATCCGCGCTCGGTGTCC
Source organism: uncultured Albimonas sp. (assembly GCF_963977235.1). Taxonomy (NCBI): domain Bacteria; kingdom Pseudomonadati; phylum Pseudomonadota; class Alphaproteobacteria; order Rhodobacterales; family Paracoccaceae; genus Albimonas; species uncultured Albimonas sp. The sequence continues at coordinate 71,720 of NZ_CAXBOD010000011.1, read as the reverse complement.
GGGGCCACGGAGTCGAGGCGCTGGGCGACGCGGGCCGCGGTCTGTTCGGGGTCGTTGGCGGCCTCCGGGGCGAAGGCGCCGGCGATGGCGGCCTGCTCGAGGATGAAGCGCGGGTAGTTGGTGGGGAAGGTGTTGAGGATGGCGCGGGCGGTCCGGGCCTCCTCGATCGCGGCGAGCAGGTCGGGGCCGACGCGGACCTCGCCGCCCGCAAGCTCCAGCGAGGCGTCGGCCGAGCCTTCGCGGATCAGGAAGTTCTCCAGCTCCCGCTCGTCCTTCAGGTAGACCTCGGACTTGCCGCGGGCGACCTTATAGAGGGGGGGCTGGGCGATGTAGAGGTAGCCGGCCTCGATCAGCTCGGGCATCTGCCGGTAGAAGAAGGTCAGCAGCAGGGTGCGGATGTGGGCGCCGTCGACGTCGGCGTCGGTCATCACGATGATCTTGTGGTAGCGCAGCTTGTCGAGGTTGAACTCGTCGCGCCCGATGCCGGTGCCGAGCGCGGTGATCAGCGTGCCCACCTGGTCGGAGCCGAGCATCTTGTCGAAGCGCGCCCGCTCGACGTTGAGGATCTTGCCGCGCAGCGGCAGGACGGCCTGGTTGCCGCGGTGACGGCCCTGCTTGGCCGAGCCGCCGGCGGAGTCGCCCTCGACGATGAACAGCTCGGACTTGGCCGGGTCCTTCTCCTGGCAGTCCGCCAGCTTGCCGGGCAGCGAGGCCACGTCCATCGCGGTCTTGCGCCGGGTCAGCTCGCGGGCCTTGCGGGCGGCCTCGCGCGCCAGCGCGGCCTCGACGATCTTGCCCACCACGTGCTGGGCTTCCTTGGGGTTCTCCTCGAACCACTCGGAGAGCTTCTCGTTCATCAGGTTCTCGACCGCCGGGCGCACCTCCGAGGAGACCAGCTTGTCCTTGGTCTGGGAGGAGAACTTGGGGTCGGGCACCTTGACCGAGAGCACGCAGGTCAGGCCTTCGCGGGCGTCGTCGCCGGTCAGCGAGACCTTCTCCTTCTTTGCGATGCCCGAGGAGCCGACATAGGCGTTGATCGTGCGGGTCAGCGCGCCGCGGAAGCCGGCGAGATGGGCGCCGCCGTCGCGCTGGGGGATATTGTTGGTGAAGGGCAGCACCGTCTCGTGGTAGCTGTCGTTCCACCACAGCGCGGCCTCGACCTCGATCCCGTCGCGCTCGCCCTTGACCACCACGGGAGCGGACATCAGCGGCGTGCGGGAGCGGTCGAGATAGCGCACGAAGGCCTCGATCCCGCCCTCGTAGAACAGCTCCTCAACATGGGGCTCGGCGCTGCGCTCGTCGGTCAGCAGGATGCGGACGCCGGAGTTCAGGAAGGCGAGCTCGCGCAGGCGATGCTCCAGCGTCTTCCAGACGAACTCGCGGTTGGAGAAGGTGTCGAGGCTGGCGAGGAAGCGGACCTCGGTGCCCTTGCGGCCCTCGGCCTCGCCGGTGACGCGAAGGGGCTCGACGGTGGCGCCATGTTCGAAGCGGACGTAGTGGGCCTTGCCGTTGCGCCAGATGCGCAGCTCGAGCCAGTCCGACAGCGCGTTGACCACCGAGACGCCCACGCCGTGCAGACCGCCGGAGACCTTGTAGGAGTTCTGGTCGAACTTCCCGCCGGCGTGGAGCTGGGTCATGATGACCTCGGCCGCCGAGACGCCCTCTTCCTTGTGGATCTCGACCGGGACGCCGCGGCCGTTGTCGGTGACCGAGACCGAGTCGTCGGCATGCAGGGTCACGGTCACCCGGTCGGCGTGGCCGGCCAGCGCCTCGTCGATGGCGTTGTCCACGACCTCGTAGATCATGTGGTGGAGGCCCGACCCGTCGTCGGTGTCGCCGATGTACATGCCCGGGCGCTTGCGCACCGCGTCCAGCCCCTTGAGCACCTTGATGGAATCCGCGCCGTACTCGGCGCCCGGCTGGGCCTCGTCGCTCATGCTCGTCCTGTTCCCTGATAGGCGTGCGCACCTTATCGGGGGCAGGGGGCGAAGTCCACGCGCGCACGCGCGCGCGTTCTTTAGAAATGGGCTCATCTGGGAGGCTTCCGGGCGCGTCCCCGGGGGGCTGAGGTCAGCCGTGCGCCCAGCCCGCCTGCGCGGCCGTGGCGCCCTTGAGCATCAGCACGTCGAAACTGGCGAAGATCCGGTAGCCGCGGGCCTTCATGGCGCGCACCTGCGCCTCGTCCCGGGCGCCGCCGGCCAGCGGCACGCCGGCGGCGAGCGCCGCGTCCTCGATCTTGCTGGCCGCCGCCAGGAAGTCGGGGTGGTCGAACTGGCCGGCGACGCCGAGGTCGGAGCTCAGGTCGAAGGCCGCCATCACCGCGATATCGACGCCGGGGACGGCGAGGATCGCCTCGGCGTTGGCGGCGGCCTCGGCGGTTTCGAGCGTGAAGTAGCCGTAGGGGCGGTCCCCGAAGCGGGGCTGGTAGTCGAACAGCGGCGCGTCCCAGCGCGAGGCGGCCAGGAACGGGCCCCAGCCGCGGGTTCCCTCGGGCGGGTAGCGAAGGGCCGCGACGCAGCGGGCGGCGTCCCGGGGCGTGTTGACGAAGGGAAAACAGATGCCCTCGGCCCCCATGTCGAGCGCCTTGCCGCACTCGGCCTCGTCGATCCTCGAGATGCGCACGGCGGGCGAGCAGTCGAAGCCCTGGGTCGCGGCGATCATCGCGTGGCAGGTCGCCCAGTCGACGGCCCCGTGCTCCCGGTCGATCAGCACTCCGTCGGCGCCGGCCGCGGCCATCGCCTGGGTGACCACCGGGCTGGGGATGGTGGCGAACTGGATCGAGAGCGCGCGGGCCGGATCGGCCAGCTTGTGGCGGAACTTCATCGGGGAGCCCTCCCTGGCTGCGCCGCCGAGGCTACGCCGGGACGGGCCCGATGGCGAGCGGTCCCGCGGGAGCGCAGGCAAACGGTCTGCAGGCGCCCTGCGGGCGGGCTTGGCTGCGTCGCGCGGGCGGCAGGCGTCGTGCGGGGATCGGGCCATGCGCAGGGGGCGAGCGTCGCGGGCCTCGGCTCAGAACGGGGCCATGTCGGGGGGCGGGTGCACCCGGCTTTCGCCCGCGGTCTCGGCCACCGTCACGCGCACGGCCTCGTCGCCCAGCGCGTCGAAGAGATGCGCCTCGGTCCCCGTCATCCAGGCCTGCGCGCCCAGCGCCCGGATCTCGGCGTAGAGCGCGGCGCGGCGGGCCTCGTCGAGATGGGCCGCGACCTCGTCGAGCAGCAGCACCGGGGGCGTGCCGGTCTGGGCCGCCAGCGCCCGCGCCGTGGCGAGCACCAGCGAGATCAGGAGCGCCTTCTGCTCGCCGGTCGAGCACAGCCGCGCCTCGATCCCCTTGGCCGCGTAGACCGCCTTCAGGTCGGTGCGATGGGGCCCCGACAGGGTCCGGCCGGCCGCATAGTCCGCCCCCCGGCCCGAGGCCAGCGCCGTGCGGAGCGCGGTTTCGGCGGCCGCCTGCGCGGCCTCGGGCGTCTCGCCGGCCGCGAGCGCTTCGGCGAGGGCGGCGTCCGGTTCCCCCTCCAGCGCCAGGTCGGCGGTGGGGAAGGCGGTCTCGGCGCCGGCCTGGGCCTCGGCCAGACGGGCGACGGCCACCGCCCGCGCGCGGGCCACCGCCGCGCCCGAGGCCGCCATCCGCGCCTCCAGCGCGTCCAGCCAGCGGGCGTCGCGCACGTCGTCCTTCAGCAGCCGGTTGCGCTCGCGCATCGCCTTTTCGTAGGTCAGCGAGGCCTCGGCGTGGTCGGGGTCGAAGCCCATCGCGGTGCGGTCGAGGAACCGTCGCCGCTCGGCCGCGGCCTCGGTCCACAGCCGGTCCATCGCAGGCGTCAGCCAGGCGATGCGCAGCAGCGAGCCCAGACGGGTCTGCGGCGCGGGCTTGCCGTCGATGCGCACCTGTCGCGAGGCGCCGGGGCTCTCGGCGCCGGTCTCGACCTCGTGGGGGCCCTCGGGGGTCTCGATCACCGCGTCCACCCGCCAGCCCAGCGACTCGGGCCGTCGCGCCAGCGCCTCGGCTTCGGCCCGGCGCAGGCCGCGGCCGGGGGAGAGCATCGACAACGCCTCGAGCAGGTTGGTCTTGCCCGCCCCGTTGGGCCCGAACAGCGCCACCGAGCGCCCGCCCGGCGCCAGCCGCGCCAGCTTGTGGGAGCGGAAGTGCGACAGCGCCAGGCTCGAGACGTGACTCATCCGCCCGCGGCCCGGTTGCGCCCCTGCGGGGGCATGGTCCTATGGAACGGTCGGGCCCTCAGACCCGCATCGGCATGACGACGTAGACGGCGCTTTCGTCGTCGCCCTCCCGCACCAGGGTCGGGTCGCCGGAGTTGTTGAACAGGAACACCGCGTTCTCGCGATCCACCTGGCCGGCGATCTCCAGCAGGTAGCGGGCGTTGAAGCCGATCTCGAGCGGCTCCTCGCTGTAGGCGACGGCGACTTCCTCGGTCGCCGCGCCGCTGTCGGGGGCGTTCACCGACAGCACCAGCCGGTCCTCGCTCAGCGCCAGCTTGACGGCGCGCGAGCGTTCGGAGCTGACGGTGGCCACGCGGTCCACCGCGGCGGCGAACTCGGCGGCATCCACCTCCATCCGCTTGGGATTCCCCTGCGGGATGACGCGGGTGTAGTCGGGGAAGGAGCCGTCGATGACCTTCGAGGTCAGCGCCACGCCGTCGGCCCGGAAGCGGATCTTGGTCTCCGAGACGCCGACCTGGATCACCGCCTCGTCGTCCGAGAGCAGGCGGTTCAGCTCGCCCACGGTCTTGCGCGGCACGATCACGCCGGGCATCGACTCGGCCCCCACGGGCAGCGGCGCGTCCACGCGGGCCAGCCGGTGGCCGTCGGTGGCCACGCAGCGCAGGGTCTTGCCCTCGGCCCCCTCGGCGACATGCATGTAGACGCCGTTGAGATAATAGCGCGTCTCCTCGGTCGAGATCGCGAATTTCGCCTTGTCGAACAGTCGCCGCAGGACCTTCGCCGGCGCCTCGAAATCGCAGGCGTAGTCGGCCGTGGCCATCACCGGGAAATCCTCCCGCGGCAACGTCGCCAGCCTGAAATCCGAGCGCCCGGCCCGCACCTCGAGCCGGCCCGTGGCCGGGTCGTCGATCAGGGTGGCCTGCGCGCCGTCGGGCAGCTTGCGCACGATGTCATGGAGCATGTGCGCGGGCGCGGTGGTGGCGCCGGCCTGCTCGACCAGCGCCGGGATCTGCTCGAGCACCTCGACGTCGAGGTCGGTGGCCCGGATCGAGAGCGTGTCGCCCGAGGCCTCCAGCAGCACGTTCGACAGGATCGGGATGGTGGTGCGGCGCTCGACGACGCCCTGGGCGCGGCTCATGGCCTTGAGGAGGGCCGCCCTCTCGACGCTGATCTTCATGGTCCCCCGCCGGGTCGGATGGCCCCCCTCGGCCCGACGCGCGCGCGGGGCGCGCAGCGTGGGGCGGGAGGGCGCGGATTGTTCGGAGGGTCACACTAGCGGCTGGCGCGGCGGGCGCAACGGTCGCGACGACCGCGGAGGCGCCGGGTCGCGGGTCGGGCCGCGAAACCGGGGCCGAAGGCGCGCGGGGCGCGTCGTCGTCGGGCGGGCCTTCAGACTTCGGAAACCTGCGCCGGCTATGGCCTGCAGGGCGACCCTCGCCCCCCAAGCCCCACGACCCGGAGCCCGTCCATGCTTGCCCGTCTCAGCATTTTCCAACGCATCGCGGGCGGCTTCGCCGCGATGATCGTCGTGGTCCTGGCGCTGGCCGGCGTCTCCGGGCTGACCATGCAGCGGATCGAGCGCGACGTGACCTCGGTCAGCGCCGCGAGCGAGCGCAACATCGCCCTCGACCTCGTGGTGCGCAGCGTGGCCGACATGCGCGTGGCGGCCTTCCGCTACCTCGCCTTCGGCAACTCGCAGGACGTCGACTACATCGCCGAACATGTGGCCGAACAGCAACAGGCGCTCGGCGCCCTCGCCGCCGCCTTCGCCGACCGGCCCGAAGAGGCGCGTCTGGTGACCGAGGCGGCGCGGCTGTCGAAGGAGTATGGGGCGGGCTTCGCCGACCTCAGGGTGCAGACCCAGCGCGGGGCCAAGGGGCTGGCCGACGCTCAGGCCGCGCGGGCGACAGCCTTCGAGGAGATGGAGGGGCTGGCGGTGCGGGCCGAGGGGCGGCTCGCCTTCGAACCGCGGGCGAGCGAGGTCCTGCTGCTGGCCGAGACGGTGCGTCGCATGCTGCTGGCCGCCGAGGCCGAGCTGATGGTGTTCAGGCTGACCGGCGCGCCGGCGACGCTCGAGGCGGCGGAGGCGGGCTACGAGGCGGCGGCGCGCGCCATCCGCCGGGCCGCCTACGTGGCCGGACAGACCGGGGTGCCGGGCGACACCCAGGCCGGCGTCGCCGCGGTGCAGGCGGCGGCCGACGCCGTCGAACCCGTCGCGTCCGCGGCCGGCGCCCGGCGCGAGATCCTCGAGCAGCGTCTGAACATCGCAGGTCCGGGCCTGCTGGACGTGACGGCCGAGCTCAAGCGCCTCGTGGTGGGTCGCCAGACGCGGCTCGCCGGCCAGGCGGGCGATTCGGCCGATGCGGGCCTGTTCGCCGTGGCGATCGGCGCAGCCGTTGCGCTGGCGCTTGCGATCGGCGTCGCGGCGATCGTGGGCGGCTCGATCGGGCGCGCCGTGCGCGGCGCTGCCTCGGACATGGAACGGCTGGCCGGCGGCGACCTCTCGGTCGAGATTCGCGGCGCGGATCAGACGCACGAGATCGGGGCCATGGCCCGTGCGCTGGCGGTGTTCCGCGACAACCAGCTCGCCCTGCGCCAGGCCGAGACGGACCGCGCGGCGCAGTCGGCCGAGGCCGCGCGGCATCGCGCGCAGATGATGCGCGAACTGGGCCAGAGCTTTGGCGTGGTGGTTGAGGCGGCGGTCGCGGGCGACTTCTCGCGCCGCGTCTCGGCCCGTTTCGACGACGCCGAGCTGCAGGCGCTGGCCACCGGCATGAACCGCATGCTGGCCAGCGTCGAGGCCGGCGTCGGCGCCGCGCGCGAGACCCTGTCCAGGGTCGCCGGCGGCGACCTCGACGCCCGCATGATCGGCAGTTTCGCCGGCGCCTTCGCGCAGCTGCGCGACGACCTTGACGCCGCCGCCACCCGCCTCGCCCAGTTGGTCTCCGAGACCCGCGACGGCGCCGGCTCGATCGTCTCGCTGGCGACCGAGATGGCTGGCGACGCCGGCGATCTCGCCGGTCGGGCGGAGGGTCAGGCCGCCTCTCTGGAGGAGACCGCCGCCACGATGGAGGAGATCGCCGCCACGGTGCGCGGCAACGCCCAGAACGCCGGCGCCGCGGCGGATCTTTCGCGCCGCGCCTCGGGCAGCGCGGCGGCCGGCAGCAAGGTCGTCGCCGACACGGTCGCGATCATCGAACGGATCGAGGCGAGCTCTGCCCGCATCGCCGAGATCACCTCGGTGATCGACGGAATCGCCTTCCAGACCAACCTGCTGGCGCTGAACGCGGCGGTGGAGGCGGCCCGCGCCGGGGAGGCCGGCAAGGGCTTCGCGGTCGTCGCGGCCGAGGTGCGCCAGCTCGCCCAGCGTTCGGGCGACGCGGCCTCCGACATCAAGGGCCTGATCGAGACAAGCGTGAAGCAGGTCGCCGAGGGCGTGTCCTCGGCCAAGCGGGCCGGCGGCTCGCTGACCGAGATCGTCGAGGCGGTCTCGACGCTCGAGCGGACCATCGCCGAGATCAGCGCGGCCAGCGCCGAACAGACCTCGGGGATCGAGGAGATCAGCCAGGCCGTCGCCAGCCTCGACCAGGCCACCCAGCGCAACGCCGAGATGGCCCAGGACGCCGTGCGGAGGACCGAGCAGATGACCGACGCCGCCCGCGCCGTGCAGGCCCGCGTCGCCGAGTTCAAGGTTGGTCAGGCCCCGCGCGCCCGCCGGGCGGCATAGGGGACGGGCGCCGCTCCCGTCCCGACCGCAAGGGCCGGGCGGGAGCGCGGCGCGAACCGGGCCTCAGGCCTCCAGCATCCGGCGCAGAAGCTCCAGGTCCTCGGCCATCTGGCTGTCGGTTTCCTTGAGCTTCTCGATGGTCTTGCAGGCGTGGATCACGGTGGTGTGGTCGCGCCCGCCAAAGCGCCGGCCGATGTCGGGCAGGCTCTTCGAGGTCAGGGTCTTCGAGAGCCACATCGCCACCTGCCTCGGCCGGGCCACCACGCGGGCGCGGCGCGGCGACAGCAGGTCGGTCAGACGCACGTTATAGTGGGCCGCGACCTTGCGCTGGATTTCCTCGACCGTGACCTTGCGGTCGGCGGCGCGAAGGATGTCGGCCAGACACTCCTGCGCCATGTCGAGGTCCACCGGGCGCCCGACAAGGTTGGCGAACGCCGTCAGCCGGGTCAGCGCCCCTTCCAGCACGCGCACGTTCGAGCTGATGCGGTGGGCCAGAAACTCCAGCACCCGCGGCTGGATCACCACATCGGGGTGGCTGGCCTGCAACAGGTCGAGCTTGGACTGCAGGATGCCCAGCCGCAGCTCGTAGTCGGTGGGATGCAGGTCGACGACCAGGCCCCACTGCAGGCGCGAGCGGATCCGCTCCTCCAGGTGCTCCATGTCCACCGGGTTGCGGTCGCCGGAGATCACCACCTGTTTGCCCTGATCGACCAGGGCGTTGAAGGTGTGGAAGAATTCTTCCTGCGTCGAGTCCTTGCCAGCGATGAACTGCACGTCGTCGATCATCAGCACGTCGACCGAGCGGAAGATCTGCTTGAAGCCGATCATGTCCTTCGAGCGCAGCGCCTGGATGAAGCGGTACATGAACTGCTCGGCGGTCAGCAGCACCACCTTGGCCTCGGGGCGCGACTCGGCCAGCCGCCAGGCCATGGCGTGCATCAGGTGGGTCTTGCCCAGACCGGAGGCGGAATAGAGGAACAGCGGGTTGAAGGTGACGTCCCCGCCCTCGGCCACGCGGCGCGCGGCGGCGTGGGCCAGTTCGTTGGGCTTGCCGACGACAAAGCGGTCGAAGGTGAAGCGCGGGTCGAGCGGGATCGAGGGCGACTCGCCCGGATCGGTGGTCGCGACGGCGCGCGGCGCGCTGGGCGCGGCCTCGCGCCGGGGCGCGGAAACCGCGGCCGCGTCCAGCGTCTCGCGCACGACCGGCTCGCGCACGACCGGCGCCGCGGGCGCGAGGCCCGATCGCGCCTCGCGCCGGGGGCTCGCGGCGTCGGGCTCGGCCGCGCCGTCGGCGGCGCGGCGCGGGGCGGCGCGCAGGTCGACCCGCTGCAGGTTGGGAAGCTCGGCGCGCAGGGCGCGCAGAAGGCTCTCGGCATAGTAGCGGTCGACCCACTCGGCGATGAAGCCGGTCGGCGCGGTCAGCTTCGCCACGCCCTGTCCGGCGCCCTCGATCTCGAGGTTGGCGATCCAGCTGTCATGCAACGCCTCGCCGATCTCGTCGCGCACGCGGCCCTTGGCGCGGTCCCAGGCGGCGACCAGCGCCGGCGGGCAGCTTCGAGGCGTTTCGAACGACGGGTATGCTTGGCGGCCGTGCGCCGGGCCATCCGGGGAAGTCATGGCGGGCATTCGGTCTCCTGTGGGCGGTGGGGCGCCCTGGACGGTCAGGCGGCGGGCGGGTCGGCGGCGCGCCGGCCCGGGCGGCGACGATGCGCCGTCGGGGACGGGCGCTGCGTCAGCAGGTCAGCTCTGGACCCAGGGAAGGCCGCGGACCTTCCAGCCGTTGACCCCACCGCGGTGGTTGTCGGGGCCCAGGTCGCCCTCGAAGCCCTCGGCGATGTTGCAGCATTCGACGGCGAGGCCCTTCTCGGACAGAGCCGCGGCGACGCTCAGCGCCGCCTGCTGGGACCGGCCGCCGGAGCGGCACAGGAACAGCAGTTTCGCCGGCGTCGCATCGCCCAGCGCGCCCAGCACCTGCTCGACGAAGGCGGGATTGCGGGTCATGTCGGGGTAGCGCTGCCATTCGACCAGCACCGGCTGGCCGCCGATGGGCGACAAGTCGGGCAGGCCGACCCAGGCCCATTCCGCCCGGGTGCGCACGTCCACCAGCGCGGCGTCGCCGCCCGACAGGACCTCGAAGGCCTGCGCCGGGGGAAGCTGGGGAATGCCCGCGATCGAGCCCGTTTCCTGCGTCACCTTCGTGTCTCCCTCAAGCCGTCGCGGTGGAATCGGCGGTATGGTAGGCGGCGGCGGGGAAGTCCCGCAAGGCGCTCGCAAGTCGCGCGGCGGATTTTCGCTCAAGTGACTGAGTCATCTTGGTCTGCCTCCTGAACGCGCTGCGACACGGCATAGCAACGCCGATACCGATTTGAGGCGAGTAGTCTCATCTCAATCGGTCTGTTCTGCGATTTTATTTGGAGGCTGTCCCGTGTCCCTCGAACAGCACGAGGTCGACTTTAGGCCCGAGGCGCCCGCGCTGGCAACAGGACGAAATCAGGAACATGACATCGCGACGTCGAGACCGTGACGCCACGACAAGACGCGCCGGTCGGCCATGCCGACCGGCGCGATGCCCCTGGGCATCGTCCTCGTCTCGCTGTCGGTAGACCGGACGCCAGGTCCGGCCGGGCGATCAGGCCGAGAGGGCCTTCACACGCGACGCCAGGCGCGAAACCTTGCGCGACGCGGTGTTCTTGTGGATCACGCCCTTGGTGACGCCCCGCATGATCTCCGGCTGGGCGTTCTTCAGCGCCTCGGCGGCGATGGCGGCGTCGCCCTGGACGATCGCTTCCTCAACCTTGCGGAGGAAGGTACGGATGCGGCTGCGGCGAGCCTTGTTAACCGCGGTGCGGCGCTCGATCTGGCGAATGCGCTTGCGTGCGGACGGCGAATTGGCCATCTGTGATTCCCGAACTCTGCTCGTACTACGTGAGGCGCGGCGTATACACGCCGCCCCGCGAGGGGTCAACGGCGGAGCGGTGGCCTTTGGCCAAACCCTTCCGACGTCTCGATATTCCCACAGGCCGGATTCCGGCGAGGGATCGTCTGGGCCGCGCGGCCGCGGAGACGGGCGAGTCGCCCGCTGTCCCCGCGTCCGAATCCGGCCCGCGATTCGTCGCCCGGGCGGACCCGGGCGTCAGGCGTTCAGCGCCCGCGGAACTGCGGCTCGCGCTTCTCGATGAAGGCGGCCATGCCTTCCTTCTGGTCCTCGGAGGCGAACAGCCCGTGGAACAGGCGGCGCTCGAACATCACGCCCTCGGTCAGGTTGGTCTCGAAGGCGCGGTTCACCGCCTCCTTCGCGGCCATCGTGGCGATGGGCGACTTGTCGGCGATCTTGGCGGCGACCGAGAGCGCTTCGTCGAGCAGCTTGTCGGCGGCGATCACCCGGCTGACCAGGCCCGAGCGCTCGGCCTCCTCGGCGGTCATGAAGCGCCCCGAGAGGCACATCTCCATCGCCTTGGCCTTGCCCACCGCGTGGGTCAGGCGCTGGGTGCCGCCCATGCCGGGGATGACGCCCAGGTTGATCTCGGGCTGGCCGAACTTGGCGGTGTCGGCGGCCAGGATGAAGTCGCACATCATCGCCAGCTCGCAGCCGCCGCCGAGCGCGTAGCCGGCCACCGCGGCGATGATCGGGGTGCGCGTGCGCTCGATCCCGCGCGAGCCCTCGGCGAAGAAGTCCAGCTTGAACATCTCGGGGGCGGTCTTGTCCGACATCTCCTTGATGTCGGCGCCCGCGGCGAAGGCCTTGGCCGAGCCGGTCAGCACGATGCAGCGGATCTTGTCGTCCGCGTCGAACTTGGCCAGCGCCTCGCCCAGCTCCTTGAGCAGGTCGTGGTTCAGCGCGTTCAGCGCGTCGGGCCGGTTGAGCTTCACGAGCCCCACGTGGTCCCGGGTCTCTACGATCAGGTTGGCGTAGGCCATCGGCCCCTCCCGTTGCTGCGGTCCCTCTGGCGGGGCGGCTTCGCCCTCCTTGAAGCCGGCCGGCGGGTGTTAACGGAGCGCCGCCGGGCGTTCAAGGCGGCCTGTTCCCCGTCCGGTCGCGGCGGCCGTTACGTCACGTCTGACAGCGCGCACAATGGAAGGTCGAGCGTCCCGACTGCACGATGCGCGCCACGACGCCGGGGCAGCCCTCGCGCCGGCAGGGCTCCCCCTCGCGACCGTAAACCGCGAAGGCGTGCTGGAAATAGCCCAATTCGCCGGAGGCCTGGCGATAGTCCCGCAGGCTGGAGCCGCCCGCCGCCAGCGCCTCGATCAACACTTCGCGCACCGCGTGCGCCAGGCGCTCGAGCCTCTCGCGGGAGATGCGCCCGGCGGCGCGGGCGGGGGCGACGCCGGCCCGCCATAGCGCCTCGCACACGTAGATGTTGCCCAGCCCGCAGACGATTCGCTGGTCCAGCAGCAGCGCCTTCACCGGCGCCTTGCGCCCCGAGAACCGCTCGCGCAGCAGCTGCGCGTCGAAGCTGTTGCCCAGCGGTTCGGGCCCCAGCGAGGCCAGCAGCCAGTGCTGCGCCTCGGCCCCCGGCCCGATCAGGTCCATGGCCCCGAAGCGGCGCACGTCGTTGAAAGTGACGCGGGCCCGGCCCCCGTCGCCCCCCTCGCCGCGGTCGAGGTGGAAGACCACATGGTCATGCTGGGGATGCAGGCCGGGGTCGTGGACGAACTCGCCCTGCACCTCCTGGCCGATCAGCATCCGGCCGGTCATGCCGAGGTGGATCAGCAGGGTCTCGCCGGTCGAAAGGTCCGCGAGGATGTATTTGGAGCGGCGGCGCAGGCGCAGGATCTCGGCCCCCGTCAGCCGCGCGACGAAACGCTCGGGCAGGGGCCAGCGCAGGTCCGGGCGGCGCTGTTCGACACGGGTCAGGCGCGCGCCGGTCATCACGGGCTCCAGCCCGCGACGCACCGTCTCGACTTCGGGCAGCTCGGGCATGTTCCTGCGCGCGCTCCTTTCGGCTAAGGGAAACGCCATGACGGACGCGACCGAGAATGACAAGGGGGCCACGCCCCCCGCCCTGACGGCCCGGGAGGCCGCCGAGGGCACCACGCATTTCGGCTACCGCGAGGTGCCCGAGGGCGACAAGGCGGGGCTGGTGCGGGGAGTCTTCTCCTCGGTCGCGGCGCGCTACGACCTGATGAACGACCTGATGTCGGGGGGCGTGCATCGGCTGTGGAAGGACGCGCTGATCGACTGGATGGCGCCCCGGCCGGGCATGAAGCTGCTGGACGTGGCCGGCGGCACCGGCGACATCAGCTTCCGGTTCCTCAAGCGCCTGAAGGGCGAGGGCCACGCCACGGTCTGCGACCTGACCTCCGACATGCTCGAGGAGGGGCGCAGGCGCGCCGACGCGCAGGGGTTCGCCGAGCAGCTCGACTGGGTGGTCGGCGACGCGATGGCGCTGCCGTTCCCCGACCGCAGCTTCGACGCCTTCACCATCGCCTTCGGCATCCGCAACGTGACCCGCCCGCAGGAGGCGCTGGCCGAGGCCTACCGGGTGCTGAAGCCCGGCGGCCGGTTCCTGTGCCTCGAGTTCAGCCAGATCCCCGACGCGACGCTGCAGAAGATCTACGACGCGTATTCCTTCTCGATGATCCCGGCGATGGGCAAGGCGGTGACGGGAGATCGCGACAGCTACCAGTATCTGGTCGAATCCATTCGGAAGTTCCCCGATCAGGAGACCTTTCTGGACATGGTGAAGGCCGCCGGTTTCGGTCGGGCGAGCTATCGCAACTACACGATGGGCGTGGCGGCGATCCACTCCGGCTGGCGCATCTGAGCATGGGCGTTTTCGCCAATCTCTGGCGGCTGGCGCGCACCGGCGCCACCTTCCAGCGCACCGGCGCGATGGAGGAGGCGCTGGCCGCCCTCGACGCGCCCCGCTCGATCCGCGTGGCCGCGCGCATCCTGGGCTGGCCGCTCGGGCCCCTGGGTCTGCGCGGCGACCCCGCCCTGCCGCCGGTGGTCCGCGCGCTGACCGCGCTGGGGCCGGCCTATGTGAAGTTCGGCCAGACCCTCTCGACCCGGCCCGACGTCGCCGGGCCGAAGCTGGCGCGCGAGCTGCGGGTGCTGCAGGACCGCATCGCCCCCTTCCCCGACGCCGAAGCCCGCGCCACGGTCGAGCATGAGCTGGGCCGCCCGCTGGAGGAGGCGTTCTCCGAGTTCGGGCCCCCCGTGGCCGCGGCCTCGATCGCCCAGGTCCACCCGGCGATCGAACGCGAGACCGGCCGCCGCGTGGCGGTGAAGATCCTGCGCCCGGGCGTCGAGCGCGCCTTCCGCAAGGACGTCGAGGCGTTCCACTTCATCGCCCGCACCATCGAGATACTGGCTCCGTCGGCCCGCCGCCTGCGCCCCACCGCGGTCACCCGCCATTTCGAGGGCGTGGTCACCACCGAGCTGGACCTGCGGCTCGAGGCCTCGGCCGCCGCCGAGTTCAAGGCCAACACCATCGAGGACGCGGGTTTCCGCGTGCCCGCCGTGCTGTGGGGCCTGTCGCAGAAGCGAATGATGACGCTCGAGTGGGTCGAGGGCGATCCGCTGGGCGACGTCGACGTGCTGGCGACCCGCGGCTACGACCTGCCCGAGCTCGGCCGCTTCATAATCCGCAGCTTCCTGCGCCACGCCCTGCGCGACGGCTTCTTCCACGCCGACATGCACCAGGGGAACCTGAAGGTGCTGCGCGACGGGACGCTGGTGGCGCTCGACTTCGGGATCATGGGCCGGATCGACCCCTACACGCGGCGCGTCTACGCCGAGATCCTGCTGGGCTTCCTGCGCAAGGACTACCGCCGCGTCGCCGAGGTGCATTTCGAGGCCGGCTACGTCCCCGCCGACCGGGACCTCGAGACCTTCGCCCAGGCCCTGCGTTCGATCGGCGAGCCGATCTTCGGGCAGGACGCTTCGCGTATCTCGATGGCCCGTCTGCTGGCGCACCTGTTCGAGGTGACCGAGCGTTTCGGGATGGAGACGCGGACCGAGCTGATCCTGTTGCAGCGCACGATGGTGGTGGTCGAGGGGGTGGCGCGCACGCTCGACCCCAACCTCAACATGTGGAGCGCCGCGCATCCGGTGGTCGAGGAGTGGATGAAGGACAACCTCGGCCCCAAGGCGGTGAAGCGGGACCTGGAGGCGACGCTGAAGGTGCTGGCGCGCTTCGGCCCGCGGATGCCCGAGATGGCCGAGAAGGTGCTGACCAAACTGGCCGAGGGTGAGCCGATCGAGGTCAAGGACCAGGGGCTGGAGCTGCGCCGCGCCATCGCCGTGGGCGTGGTCGCCGGGCTGCTGGGCGGGCTGGGCGGCGCGGTGCTGGTGGCGCTGGCGATCTGATCGCCGGCTGTTGGTTCGCGGAGGGCCGGCTCCCGGCCCGCAGGCGCCCAGCGGGCGGGCCTGGCGGCGGGGCGCGCGGTCGCCCGGACGCCGCTCGCCCGCCGCGCCCTGTTTCGGGACGCCGCGCCTCTTGCATTGCGGAACAGGCGTTCCAATATCGCCGATGATGAGCAACGCGCCCTCGATATCCCCCCTGCCTTCCGCCTGGCCCTGCGCCTGCGCCGAGCGGCGCTGCGGGCCCGGCCGGCCGCGGGCCTATGACCCCGACTGCGCGCTCGCCGCCCTGACCCAGGTGTTCCGCGAGCAGGGCTACGAGGCGACCAGCGTCGAGGACCTGATCTCGGCCGCCGGGCTCAGCCGCTCGAGCTTCTACAACGCCTACGGCTCCAAGCGCGGCGCGATGCTGGCGGCGCTGCAGCGCTGGTGCGACGGCCACCGGGCCGGGCTCAGGGCGCTGGCCCTGCCGCAGGATCCGCCTGCGGTGCGCGCGAGAGCCGTGATGGACGGGCACTTCGACGCCGAGGTCGCTTCGACCGGCTGCTTCATCGGCGACGCCGCCGCCGAGCTGGGCGCCCGCGACGCGGATGTCGAAGCCATCGTCACCAACCACCGCGACCGCCTGGTCGAGGATTTCGCCGCGCTCGCCGCCCCCCTGGTGGGGCAGGCCGCGGCCCCCGAACGCGCCCGCGCCGCCTATGCCCTGGCCCTGGGGGCCGGGGTGATGCGCAAGTCCGGCGCCTCCGCCGAGGCCGTCGAAGGTCTGCGCCGGGAGGCGCGGAAGCTGCTCGGCGCCTGATCCCGGGACGCGGCCCCGTCTCGGGCCGCGCTCAATTCTGGAACGAACGATCCACAAAGGAAGTCCCCGATGACCCATCCCCTCTTCACCCCGACCCGCCTCGGCGACATCGAGATCGCCAACCGCATCGCCCTTGCCCCCCTGACCCGCAACCGGGCCGACGACGCGACCGGCGTGCCCAGCCCGCTGGCGCCTGAATACTACGGCCAGCGCGCCTCGGGCGGGCTGCTGATCACCGAGGCGAGCCAGATTTCGCCCCGCGGCAAGGGCTATGCGATGACCCCGGGCATCTACACGCCCGCGCAGGTCGAGGGCTGGAAGGACGTCACCGCGGCCGTGCATGAGCGCGGCGGCAAGATCGCGATCCAGCTGTGGCACGTGGGCCGGATCTCGCATTCCGACCTGCTGCCGGGCGGCGAGGCGCCGGTCTCGTCCTCGGCCACGCCGGCGGCGGTGAAGACCTTCCTCAAGGACCGCGGCTTCGTCGAGACCTCGGCCCCGCGCGCCCTGCGCACCGACGAGATCCCCGGCCTGGTCGCCGACTACGCCCGTGCCGCGGAGCTGGCGATGGAGGCCGGCTTCGACGGGGTCGAGATCCACGCCGCCAACGGCTACCTGATCGACCAGTTCCTCAAGGACGGCATCAACCGGCGCGACGACGCCTACGGCGGCTCGGTCGAGAACCGGGCGCGGCTGCTGGGCGAGGTGGTGGACGCGGTGACCGGCGCGATCCCGGCGGGGCGCGTGGGCATCCGCCTGTCGCCCTTCTCGGGCGCCAACGACCTGCTGGATTCGGACCCGATGACCACCTTCTCGCATGTCATCGGCACGCACCTGGCGGGCCGCGGCATGGCCTACCTGCACCTGGTCGAGGGCCAGACCGGCGGCCCGCGGGAGCTGGCCGAGGGGCAGTCGGTCGAGGCGCTGCGCAAGCTCTTCGACGGCGCCTACATGGCCAACAACGGCTATGACCGCGAGCACGCGATGAAGGCGGTCGAGAGCGGCGCGGCCGACGTGGTGGCCTTCGGGCGGCCCTACATCGCCAACCCCGACCTGCCCGAGCGGCTGCAGGCCGGCGCCCCCCTCAACGAGGGCGACCCCAGCACCTATTACGGCGGCGGGGCCGAAGGCTACACCGACTATCCGACGCTGGACGAGACCAAGGCCGCCTGAGCCGACCGGGCTCCGGAAGCGCCGACTCGATCCGACGCCTGCCGGGCCCACGCCCGGCAGGCGTTTCTTCGGGTCCGCCCTGGACCGGGCCGTCGGCCAGGGGCGCGATCGGGCCCGGATCTGCGGGACGCGACGGCGGCGGGCTCGAGGTCCAGCGCCGGCGTCCTGCGGCGTCGTCTCTGCGGGCCGGCCCGACGTCCGGGCCGGCCGAGGGCCCGGCGAGGGTTCGCCGGGCCGGGCGCCCGCTGCGGGCGTCGTCGCTCAGGCCGCGGTCTTCTTCGCGTCCGGGCGGCGCGTCTCGGCGGACCCCACGCGGCTGAAGAAGGACAGCAGGTTGTCCAGCTCCCGCGCGCCGCCGAGCAGATCGCGCGAGCCGGTGGCCGTCCGCTCCGCCAGGGTGGAGTTCTGCTGGGTCATCTGGTCCATGCTGCTGATCGCGAGGGTGATCTCCTCGACGCCGGAGGACTGCTCGCGGCTGGCCGCCTCGATCTCGCGGACGGCGGCCTCGACCCGGGAGATCGAGGAGACGATCCCGGAAAGCGACTCGCCCGTCCGGGTCACCAGGCGCACGCCCTCGGAGACCTGGCCGGCGCTGGTCTCGATCAGCTCGCGGATGTCGCGCGAGGCCTCCGAGGAGCGCTGGGCGAGGCTGCGCACCTCGGCGGCCACCACCGCGAAGCCCTTGCCCGCGTCGCCGGCCCGGGCCGCCTCCACCGCGGCGTTCAGGGCGAGGAGGTTGGTCTGGAAGGCGATCGAATCGATCACCGCGATGATCTCCGAGATGCGGCGGGCGCTGGCCTCGATCTCGGTCATCGCCTCGACCGCGCCCTGCACGACCTTGCCGCCGCCGTCGGCGTCGGCCGAGGCCGCGGCCGCCAGGTTGCGCGCGTCGGTCGAGCTTTCGGCGTTGGAGCGGATGGTGGACGAGATCTCCTCCATCGTGGCGGAGGTCTCCTCGATGGCGGCGGCCTGCTGCTCGGCCCGGGCGGAGAGATCCTGCGCGCCCTGGGTCATGTCGTCGGCGTTGGCGCGCACCGTGGCGACCGCCTCGGCGATGCGTCCGACCAGCTCGGACAGACGCTCGACCGTGACGTTGACGCTGCGCTGCAGGTCGGCGAAGGAGCCGTCGAAGGAGCCCTTCATGCGGTCGCCGAGGTCGCCGTCCGCGATCCGGGCCATCACCCGCACGGTCTCGCCCAGGCCCTCGTCGACGGTCTCGAGCAGCCGGTTCAGGCCGTGGGCGAGGTTGTCGAGCTCGGCGTCGGGGAAGTTGGCCGGGATCCGGCGCGAGAAGTCGCCGGCCACGGCGCGTTCGACCACCGCGCCGAAGTCCTGCTGAAGCTTCGCCATCATCTCCTCGCGCGCCTGGGCGCTGCGCCGGTCGGCCTCCTCCTTCTCGCGGGTGAGGGCGGCGATGCGGATCGCGTTCTCCTTGAACACCTGGGTGGCGCGCGCCATCTCGCCGACCTCGTCCAGCCGCTCGCGCCCGTCGATCTCGGCGGCCGTGTCGCCCTGGGCGAGCCGGCGCATCGCTCCGGTGATCGCCACGATGGGCCGGCTGATCACGGTCCCGATCCCCCAGGCGATCAGCAGGCCGACCAGCACCGCCAGCCCGGTCGCCCCGATCAGGATCAGGTAGGTCTGGCTCACCCGTTCGGCGTTCGCGGCCTGGCGGGTCGCCATCAGGCCGGCCTCTTCGGCGCTGAACTCGGCCATCACCTCGCGGAAGGCGTCGAAGTAGGTCTTGCCGCGGGCCTCGGCCACAAGGTCCGCCATGTCGTCCATGGTCCGGGCGTCGCCGATGCGGGCGCGAAGCTCGATCAGGGGGGCGACCACCTCGGTCTTCCAGGCGCGCACCGTCTCCTGCATCTCGCCGATCAGGGCGACCTGCGGGGGGTTGTCCGACACCGTCTCGGCCAGCTCGGTCGAGAGCGCGTCGAAGGCGGCGCCCCCGGTCTCGTAGGGTTCGAGGAACTCGGGGCGGCCGGCCAGCAGGTAGCCGCGCACCCCCGTCTCCATGTCGACGGCCGCCGCCAGCAGGCGGGCGGCGTCCTGAAGGACGGCATAGGTGTGGGAGACCCAGCGCAGCGCCTCCTGCGTGGCGGCGGCGTCGGTGCGGCCGGAGGCGAGCCGCGTCTCGAAAGCTTCGCGGCGCTCGGCGAGCAGCACCTGCTCGCGCGTCGAGAAGGTCTCGAGCTGTTCGCGCAGGCGGTCGAAGTAGACCTTGCCGCGCCCGTCGCGCACCGCGTGGGCGAGGTCGTTCATCGTGGGGGCGTCGCCGATCTCCCGCCGCAGGGCGATCTCGACCTCGGCGCTCCGGGTCTGCCAGTCCTTGAGGACCGACTCGGCCTGCGCGAGGCGGGCGACCTGGCGGGGGTTGTCGGAGACGGTCTCCTGCAACGCCTCGATCCGGCGATAGGCCTCGCGCTCTCCGGCCTCGTAGGGGGCGAGGAACGCCGGGTCCCCTGCCAGCAGGAAGCCGCGCGCGCCCGTTTCCATGTCGACGACCGAGGCGACGATGGCGGCCGCCTCGCTCAGCACGGCGTGGGTGTGGTCCACCCAGCGCGCGCTCTCGGTCATCTTCTGGATGTTGAGGATCACCAGGCCGCTGACGATCACCGGCAGGGCGAGCGGCACGAGCGTGCCGGCCAGCACCTTCGTCTTGGTTCCGAGGTTCTCGAAGCGACGCAGCATCATCCCAGGCTCCCGCGGCTGGCGGAGCGTAGTGCGCCCGCGCCTCGGGGGAGCCGCGCGCCGCAGTCCTGCGCCGCGCCGGGTTCGACGCGTGGCGCAGGTATGCGGCCTCAGGGTTTCCGAAGACTTAACAGGAGACCGGAGTCGCCCTCCGCGGCGCCCGGCCTCACTCCATGGCGAGGATCATGTTGCGCACCACCGGGTAGATCTCGTGCTCCCAGCGGCGGCCGTTGAACACGCCGTAGTGGCCCACGTTGGCCTGCAGGTGGTGGCGCTTGAGATGCGGGCGGAGCGACGAGCACAGGTCGTGCGCGGCCGAGGTCTGGCCCAGCGCGCAGATGTCGTCGCGCCCGCCCTCTACCGTCAGCAGCGCGGTGCGGGTGATCTTCGAGGGGTCCACCGGCTTGCCGCGCCAGGTGAACTCGCCGGTGGCGAGCTGGGCTTGCTGGAAGATCCGGTCGATGGTCTCGATGTAGAATTCTTCCGGAAGGTCGAGCACCGCGAAATACTCGTCGTAGAAGGTCTTGATCTTCTCCGCCTCGGCGATCTCGCCGGCCTGAAGATGATCGTAGAGCCGTTTGTGCGTGGCCTTGTGGCGCTCCATGTTCATCATCATGAAGCTGGTGAGCTGCACGAAGCCCGGATAGACGCGCCGCCCGCCGCCCTTGTGACGCCAGGGCACGGTCTGGATCATCCGCTCCTTGAACCAGCTGAGCGTCTTCTCGTTGGCCAGATCGTTGACCGAGGTCGGGCTCTCGCGCACGTCGATGGGGCCGGCCATCAGGGTCATGGTGCGCGGCGTGCAGTTGTTCTGCCGCTCGGACATGATCGCGACGGCGGCCAGGGTCTGCACGCAGGGCTGGCAGACCGCCAGGACGTGCGAGCCGGGGCCCATCTCCTCGAGGAAGCGGATCAGGTAGTCGATGTAGTCCTCGACCCCGAACTTGCCCTCGCGCAGCGGCACGTCGCGGGCGTTGGCCCAGTCGGTGACATAGACGTCGTGGTCCTGCAGCATCGTCTGCACGGTGCCCGCCAGCAGGGTGGCGAAATGGCCCGACAGCGGCGCCACGATCAGCACCTTGGGCTGCGGCGCGTCCACGTCCTTGGCGAAGCGCAGCAGGTTGCCGAAGGGCAGGGCGAGGGGGATCTCCTCGCTCACCGGGACCATGCGGTTGCCGACCTGCACCTGGGTGACGCCCCAGTCGGGCCGGGTGTGGGTGAGCTGGAAGCGCGAGAGCATCTCGAGCGTCGCGGCGAAGCGCTTGTTCGCGTCCTGCGCCAGGGTGGATCCGAGGGCGCCGCTCCACACCTGTCCCCAGCGGGCCGCGAGGCGCAGGGGCGCCAGCAGGTCGTCGCTGAACTGGTAGGCTTGGTAGAGCATGGGCGAGACTCCGGACCGCATCCCGATATTCAGGAAACGCTAGCGCAAGCCCTCGCCGCGTGCGAGACAATTGTGCTGCACTGCGTCATTCCCGAGAGTATGGTGCAGGCGTGCAAGCGTCGCAAGAACGGCGCGGGGCGGCGCAAGGCTTGCGCCGAGCAACGATCTGGAGGGATTGCGCGATGGCGAAGGCGACGCTGACCATCTCCTCGAAGAACTACGGCGCCTGGTCCCTGCGCGGCTGGCTGCTGTGCAGGATGGCGGGCCTCGACTTCGAGGAGCTGCCCGTGGACATGGACGACGCCGACCAGCGGCAGGAGCTGCTGCTGCTCAGCCCCTCGGTGCTGGTGCCGCGTCTGGTGGACGGCGAGGTCACGGTCTGGGACACGCTGGCCATCGCCAACTACCTCAACGAGGAATACCCCGAGGCGCGGCTGCTGCCCGACGGCAAGGCCAAGCGGGCGCACTGCCGGGCGGTGTCGGGGGAAATCCACTCGGGCTTCTACAACATGCGCTCGGCCCTGCCGATGAACCTCAAGGCGCAGCACAAGAGCTTCAAGATCTTCTCCGGCGCCCGCCCCGACGTGGAGCGGGTGAAGGAGATCTGGAGCGAGTGCCTCGAGGCCTACGGCGGGCCGTTCCTGTTCGGGCGCCCGACCATGGCCGACGCCATGTGGGCGCCGGTCTGCACCCGCTTCCGGACCTACGCGGTGCCGCTGGACCCCAAGCTGCAGGCCTACTGCGACACGGTGTTCGAGTGGGACCTGATGAAGGAATGGACCGAGGGCGCCATGGCCGAGCCCGACGAGATCGTCGAGCTGGAAGTGGAGTTCTGAGGGGGGGGGCTTTCCCCGCGCCCTGTCGCGAGCCGGCCGCCGGCCGGTCGCAGGCGCCGCGTCGGGCCGCGCGCCCGTGGGCGCCGGTCGCCCGCGGCGCGCGGCAGGCGTGGCGCCTTGTGGGCCTTGCCGCCGGCGTTGCGCCGGAGTCGTTTTTCTGGTGTTGCGCCCGAGAGGCTTTGCTGATGGTGCGCCTGGGACGCCTTGCTGGCGTTGCGCCGGAGGCGCCGCGTCGGGCCGCGCGCCTGTGAAACGCGGGCCGCTCGCGGCGCGCGGCAGGTGTCGCGCAGGGGCTCGGCCGTCTTCGCGCCCGTGGCGCGGGGGCCTTGCCGGCGGTCTCGCCCGGGCGACGTGCGGGCTTTCCCCCCATTTCAACTCGCCCTAGTCTCACCTGAACGGCGGGCCGCATCGAAGTCCGCGCCGAGGCCCCGTCCGAGGGCCCGCAGGGGAGGATGAGGGATGAACGCGAAGCGGGTGCTGATCGCGGAGGACGAACCGCATATCGTCGAGTCCCTGCGGTTCATCCTGTCGCGAGAGGGCTACACGGTCGACGACGCCGGCGACGGCGAAAGCGCCTGCCGATCCCTGGCCGCCGAGCGGCCGGACCTGGTTATCCTCGACGTGATGCTGCCGCTGCTGAACGGGTTCGAGGTGCTGCGCCGGCTGCGCGCCGATCCCGCCACCACCGGCCTGCCGGTGATCATGCTGACCGCCAAGGGCCAGGCCCAGGACCGGCGCACCGCCGAGGACATCGGCGCCGACGCCTTCATCACCAAGCCCTTCTCCAACCGCGACGTGGTGGATCATGTGCACCGCCTCATCGCCGGCTGAGCGCCGCCCGCCCCGCGGGCGATCCGCCCGCACGCGCCCCTCGGGGCGGCCGTGAGCGCGTCCGGCGGGGCGCCCGCGCCGCCCGATCCCGCCGCCGCGGGCGGGTCGGAAGGGCCTCGCCCCCGATTCCTGCGCCGACGCCGGGCCGAGGCGCTGGCCGCCATCGTGCCCATCGCCGCGTTCCTCGCGCTGATGCCGCCCTTCGTGCGGGTCTTCGCCCATGACGGGCGGGTGCTGGGGGCGCCGGCGGCGCTGGTGTTCCTTCTGGTGCTGTGGGCCGGGCTGGTGGTCGTCACGCGGATGCTGTCGCGTCGCCTGATGCGGCGCGATCCAGAGCCGTGAGCGCGCGATGAGCGGCGTCTCGACCGACCTGCTGCTGGGGGTCTGCCTGCTCTATGTCGCGGCGCTGTTCGGGGTGGCCTTCTGGGCCGACCGGCGGATGCGGCGGCCGGGCGGGGACTGGCTGACCTCGCCGCTGGTCTACACGCTGTCGATCTCGGTCTACTGCACCTCCTGGACGTTCTACGGCGCCGTCGGCTCGGCGGCGCGGGGCGGGCTCGAGTTCGTGGCGATCTACACAGGCCCGGCGCTGGTCTTCGCGGGCTGGTGGTGGATGCTGCGCAAGATGGTGCGCATCGGACGCTCGCAACGGATCACCTCCATCGCCGACCTCCTGTCCTCGCGCTATGGCAAGAGCCCGGCGATCGCGGTGCTGGTCACGCTGCTCGCGGTCGTCGCCTGCACCCCCTACATCGCCCTGCAGCTCAAGGCGGTGACCGAGAGCTTCGCCCTCTTCGCCGTTCCGGGCGCCGAGGAAGGGGGAGTCGCCGCCTTCTGGGTCGCCGCGGGAATGGCGGTGTTCACGATCCTGTTCGGCACGCGCTCGCCCGACGTGAACGAGCGGCATTTCGGCGTGGTCGCGGCCATCGCGGTCGAGGCGCTGGTGAAGCTCGCGGCGCTGACGGCGGTGGGCGCCTTCGTGGTCTTCGGCCTCTATGACGGGGTCGGGGCGACGATGGCCGACATGACGCCCGAGCTTCTGCAGCTCGACACCACCTTCAATTCCCGCTGGGCGGTGATCACCCTGTTGTCGGGGGCCGCGATCCTGTGCCTGCCCCGCCAGTTCCAGGTGACGGTGGTCGAGAACGACGACGAGCGCAGCCTCGCCACCGCCTCTTGGCTGTTCCCGCTGTATCTGCTGGTGATGTGCCTCTCGGTGCTGCCCATCGCCGCCGCCGGCCTGCGGCTGATGCCCGAGGGGGCGAACCCCGACCTCTTCGTGCTGTCGCTGCCGCTGGCCGAGGGCAAGACGGCGCTGGCGATCTTCGTGTTCCTGGGCGGGTTCTCCTCGGCGACCTCGATGGTGATCGTCAGCTCCATCGCGCTCTCGACCATGGTCTCGAACCACATCGTCACGCCCCTGGCGCTGCGGGCGCGGGCGGAGTCGGAGGCGTTCTCGGGCGACGTGCGGCGCATCGTGCTGCTGGGGCGGAGGGGCTCCATCGTCGGCGTGCTGGCGCTGGGCTTCCTGTGGCACCAGGCCTCGGAGGGGAACGCGGCGCTGGCCTCCATCGGGCTGATCGCCTTCCTGGGCGCGGCGCAGTTCCTGCCGCCGCTGATCGCGGGGCTCTATACCCGCCAGGCGACGCGTCTGGGGGCGCTGGCGGGGCTGGCGGGGGGGGCGGCGGTCTGGGCCTGGACCCTGCTGCTGCCCGCCGCGGGCCTTCCGGCGGAGGTGATGGCGAACGGCCCCTGGGGGATCGGCCTGCTGCGCCCGCAGGCGCTGCTCGGCCTCGAGGGGATGGACCCGCTGGTTCACGCCACCTTCTGGAGCCTGAGCGCCAACGTCGCCCTGCTGACCGTCGGCTCACTGCTGCGCGAGCCGAGCCCCCTGGAATGGCTGCAATCGGCGATCTTCGTGGACGTGTTCCGAACCGGGGACGACGACACCGCGGGGGTTCTGCGCCGCTCGGCCGCCTCGGAGGACCTGTTCGTGCTGGCCCAGCGGATCCTTGGGGCCGAGCCCGCCCGCCGCCTGTTCCTCGACGCCGCCGCCGAGCAGGGCCGGGAGGAGGGCCTGCCCGCCCCCACCGACCATTTCGTGCAGCGGCTGGAACGCGAGCTTGCGGGCTCGGTCGGCGCGGCCACCGCCCATGCGATGGTCACCAAGGCCGCAGGGAACGAGACGATCTCGCTGACCGAGCTGATGCGCATCGCCGACGAAACGGTGCGGATCATGGAGTATTCCCAGGAGGTCGAGCGCAAGTCGGGCGAGCTGGAGCGCGCGCTCGCCCAGCTGCGCGAGGCCAACGCCCGGCTGCGGGAGCTGGACGCCCAGAAGGACGACTTCCTTTCCCAGGTCAGCCATGAGCTGCGCACCCCGATGACCTCGGTGCGCAGCTTCTCGGAGATCCTGCTCGAGGCCGGACAGATGGACGGGCCGGAGGCGCAGCGCTTCCTGCGCATCATCCACGACGAGAGCCTGCGCCTGACTCGCCTGCTGGACCAGATCCTGGATCTTTCCGTGCTGGAGCGCGGACAGGTCCGCCTGCCGGTCGCCCCCACCGACGCCGCCGACGCGCTGCGCCGGGCGGTGGACACCGTGCGCGGCGTCACCCGCGAGGCGAAGGCCGAGGTGCAGGTTCGCGTCGACGAGCCCGAACTGTGGGTGCAGGGAGAGCCCGACCGCCTGGCGCAGGTGTTCATCAACCTGCTGTCGAACGCGGTGAAGTACTCCAACCGCGCGCAGCCGCAGGTCTGGGTCGAGGCGACGCGCGAGGGGGGGCAGGTGGTGATCGCGATCCAGGACGACGGTCCCGGCGTGATCGAGGCCGACCGCGAGCGGATCTTTCAGAAGTTCTCCCGCGGCTGGGACCGCAAGGATCCCGGCGGCGCGGGCCTGGGCCTGGCGATCAGCCGCGAGATCCTGCGCCGCTTCGGGGGCGACCTGACCCTCGCCCGCCCGCAGGCCGGCGCCCGCTTCGAATGTCGCCTGACCGCCGCCGATCGTCCCGCAGACGCGGCGGCGGCCGAGTAGGGCGACGCCGGCGCCAGACCCTCGAGCCGTCGTCCGCCTTGCGCAGGAGGCCCCGGGTCAAGCCCGGGGGGCGCGCGCGCACCCGACCGGGCCGGGTCCGCGCTCAGTTGCTGAGCGCGCCGGCCGCCTCCATCGCCATGGGGGCGAAGCGGCGGCGGAAGTCCGCCTCGTTCCACTCCGACAACGAGCCCGCGATGTGGACGGCGCCGATCGGGCGGCCGTGGCGGTCGCGGATCGCGGCGGCGAGCGCGATCTCGCCCAGCAGCGCCTGCTCGACGCCCAGGCAATAGCCGTCCGCGCGGCTCTGCTCGATCGCGGCGCGCACCGTGGCCGGGTCGGTCTCGGTCTTCGGGGTCAGCCGGGTCATCACCGAGCGCGAGAGGATGTCGTCGACCTCCTCGTCCGAGAGCAGCGCCAGGCAGGCCCGCCCGCCCGAGGTCGCATAGGTCGGCTGCCGCCGACCGGCGAGCGTCGCGTAGAAGGTTTCGCGCTTCGATTGCATGCGGGTGGCGTAGACGATGGACAGGCTGTCGTTCATCGCGTCGAACAGCGACAGGTCCACCCGCTCTTCGGCGGCCTTGCGCAGGTCGGTCAGCACCGGGGTCGCCCGCTCGATCAGCTCGTTCGAGCGGAGGTAATCGAAGCTGCGGTCCAGGAACAGCCGGCCCAGCTTCAGGCGGCCGGTCTCGGTCTGCTCGAGGTAGCCGCGGCTGAGCAGGGTCTGGCCGATGCGCTGGGCGGCGGACTTGTTGATGCCGGCGGCCTCCGCGATCTCGCCCAGCGACATCGGGCGCGGCGCGGCGGCATAGGCCTCGATCACGTCCAGCGCGCGGCTGACCGACTGCAGGAACAGGCGGTCGTCGATCGTGGGAAAGCGGTGCGGCTGGCTCATGCGCGTCCTCGGGTCGGGGCTCTGGTCTCGGGGCGCGGCGGCCTCGATCGGGCGGAGGTCGGCGCGGAACCGCCGGGCGGGACGGGGCGGCGAGCCGGGGGCGGACGCCGACCTCGGCTCCGGACCGGGCGCGCCGGGGCGTCCGGCTCGGCCCGGCCATATCGAAACTCGATGCGGCCGACTTGATTTCATGCTTCTGCACGCCCGGAGCATTGTCAAGCGCGCGTCTGCGGCAGCGCAGCATATGCCGCGCGCCGACCGGCCGGCAGAGAAATTTCTTGCCCTGCGCCGCCGCGCCTGACTTCCATGTCCCCAAAAAGCAAGGCCGCCTTATCCATCGCGGTCTGGAGGACCCAGGAGAATGCCCATGACCGACGCCCCGCGCGAGGAGATCCTCGAGCCCGATCTGCCGATCATCGACCCCCACCACCACCTGTGGCGCGGCCGCGCCTCGCACGAGCAGCCGCCCGTGCACGGCTTCAACAAGGTGCTGGAGATGGTCCCGAACTACATGTTCGACGACATGCTCGCCGACATGAACGCGGGCCATGACGTGCGGGCGACGGTGTTCGTGGACTGCCGGGCCTTCTATCGCGCGGACGCTCCCGAGGGATTCGACACGCTCGGCGAGACCGAGTTCGCCAATGGCGTCGGCGCCCTGTCGGCGAGCGGCCTGTTCGGCCCCAAGCGGGTCTGCGCCGGCATCGTCAGCCGGGTGGACCTGACGCTGGGGGACCTCGCGGGCGCCGTGCTCGAGGCGCACATGCACCGCGCCCCCGACCGTTTCCGCGGCATCCGCAACGTCGGCGCCAACGACGAGGACCGCGAGGTCTCGGGCCCGATGCACGGGCGGGCGCCGGCGGGGCTGTATCTCGATTCCACCTTCCGCAAGGGGTTCTCGCATCTCCAGCGCCTGGGGCTCAGCTTCGACGCCTGGGTGTTCGAGCCGCAGCTGGGCGACGTGGTGGACCTCGCCCGCGCCTTCCCCGAGACCTCGATCATCCTCGATCACGTCGGAACGCCGGTGAACATCGGCCGCTGGGCCGGCACGCTGGAGGAGCGGCGGCCGCAGTGGCTCGCCTCGATGAAGGCGCTGGCCGAGTGCCCCAACGTGACGGTGAAGCTTGGCGGCCTGGCGATGTCCTTCTGCAACCTCGAGGGCTTCCTGTCCGAGCCGCCGGCCTCCTCCGAGGTGCTGGCGAAGGCCTGGGCGCCGTGGATCGAGCCCGTGATCGAGGCCTTCGGCGCCGAGCGCTGCATGATGGAGAGCAACTTCCCCGTCGACCGCGGCGCCTGCACCTATGCGACGCTGTGGAACGCGCTGAAGCGGGTCGCCTCGGGCGCCTCGGCCGAGGAGAAGGCGGCGCTGTTCCACGGCACCGCCTCGCGGATCTACCGGGTGGCGCTGCCGAGCGCCTGACCCGGGGTCTGACGCTGCGGACCCCTGCGCCGCGGGATTGACCCGCGGCGCGATCCCCTCTTCCCTGCGCGGCAACGAACAGGAGGAGAGATCATGCGCGTCGTGGAAGCCACCGGAGACGGCCTCGCCGCCGTCGGCCCCGCCGACCGGCCCGAGCCCGCGGCCCCCGCCCCGGGCGAGGTGAAGCTGCAGATGCTGGCGATGTCGGTGAACCCCGCCGACCTGCTGCTGCTCGAGGGCCGCTACGGGGTGAAGCCCGAGCCGCCCTTCATCCCCGGCGCCGAGGGCGTGGCCCGGGTGATCGAGGTCGGCGAAGGCGTCACGGATCTTGCGGTCGGAGACCTCGCGATCCCGCTGCCCGGCCCCGCCTGGGTCGAGCGGATGACCCTGCCCCGCGCCGCCGTGGTGCCGATCCCCGCCGATGCGGACCTCGACCAGGCGGCGATGCTGAAGGCCAATCCCGCGACCGCGCTGGCGATGCTCAAGGACATCGTGGGACTCCAGCCGGGCGACTGGGTGGCGCAGAACGCCGCCAACTCGGCCGTCGGGGTGAACGTGATCCGGCTGGCCAAGGCGCTGGGGCTGAAGACCATCAACGTGGTGCGCCGCCCGGGACCGGAGGAGCGGCTCTATGCGCTCGGCGCCGACGCCGTGCTGGTGCATGACGGCGAGGGGCCGCCGCCCGCTGCGCCGGGCCGCGCGAAGCTCGCCTTCGACGCGGTTGGCGGCTGGGGGACGGAGGCGCTCGCGAAGCTGTGCGACGAAGGCGCGGTGATCGCCAACTACGGCCTGCTGTCGGGCGAGCCCTGCCGGATGGATCCCTCGCATCTCGTGTTCCGGGACATCGCCCTGAAGGGGTTCTGGCTGAGCAAGTGGTTCCGCGACCAGCCCCGCGAGAAGGTCGCCGAGACCTACGCCTTCCTGGTCGAGCGTCTGAAGACCGGTGAGATCGGCGCCCCGGTCGCGGCCCGCTACCCGCTGGACCGCGCAGCCGAGGCGGTGGCCCACGCCGCGCGAGACGCGCGCGACGGCAAGGTGCTGCTGATCACCGAGGCGCATCCCGACGCCTGATGCGCCGGCCGGGGGGGGCCTTGGTCCCCCCCGGTGAAGGCGGGGCAGGAGGCGCCCTGCGGGCGGGCCTGGACCGGTGGCGACGGGGGCGCCTGGAGACGCGGAGGCCGCTTCAAGACTCACCCGAGAACAGGCCCCGCGCCTGTCCTCCGGATCCGTCCGTCGCTGTTGATGCCTGAGCGACTCGCCCGCCCCGGTCAAGGACAAGCCCCTTCGGGGTCGCTTCGCGATCCCTGACCGGGGCGGACGAGTCGCTCTGATCGGCATCAGCGACGGACGGCTCCGGAGAACAGGCGCTCTGCGAGGGTGATGGGCGCGGCGCCGGCGCGTGGCGGGCGGGGCGCGGTCAGTCGGGGGGGAGACGGTCGGGGGCGGGGGCGATGTCGAGCGCGTGGGCGCCGAGGTCGCGGAAGGCGCGCTGGCGGCAGCTGAGCACGATGATCTGCATGTCGCGGGCCTGGCGGTGCAGGGCCCGGAACATCCGCTCGATCCGGTCGTCGTCGGTGTGGACCAGCGCGTCGTCGAGGATCACCGGGGCGGGCTGGCCGCCGGTCGCCAGCATCCGCGCGAAGGCCAGCCGCACCAGGATCGCCACCTGCTCCTGCGTGCCGCCCGAGAGGCTGTCGAACGGCTCGTCGGCGCCGCGGCGCAGGAGGGCGGCGGGGGCGACCTCGGCCTCGTCGAAGCGGAGGTCCGCGTCCTCCCAAAGCAGGGCCAGCAGGGGGCGCAGCTCTGCCATGACAGGGGCGAACCAGCGGTCGCGGGCCGCGGAGCGGGCCTCGTCCAGCGCCGCCAGAAGGCGCTGAAGGACCTGCGCCTCGAAGCCCAGGCGGTCCGCCGCGGCCACCGCGCGGGCGCGGCGGGCGCGGGCGTCGGCCAGTTCCTCCTCGACCGCGTCGGAGGCGAGCATCTCGATCCGGGTGCTCAGCTCGATCTGCTGCTTTTCCAGCCGCTCGCGGCTGTCGGCGGCGTTGCGGGCGACGCCGCGGGCGCGGGCGAGCTCGGCCTGCGCCGCCTCGAGATCGGGAGCGGTGTCGGCGAAGGTCCTGCGGGCGGCCTCGGCGTCCTCGAGGGCGGTTTCCTCGTCGGCGATGCGGGCGGCGAGGGCGTCGGCGTCGCGCTCGGCCAGGGCCTCCAGCGCCAGGCGGGCGCGGTCGAGGCGGGCGGCGGCGGCGTCCGCGGCGGCGGCGGCGCGGGTCTCGACCTGCTCGGCGGCGCGGTCCTCGCGGTCGGCCTCTCGTTGGGCGGCGACGGCGGTCGCGTGGGCGGCGCGGGCGGTCTCTGCGGCGGCCTGGGCCTCGGGGACGGGGGGGGCCTCGGTCTCGGCCGGCGCAGGCAGGGCGGCGAGGGCCTGGCGCAGCGCGGGCAGACCGTCGGGGGCGAGGGCGGCGAGGCGGGCCTCGGCCTCCCGACGGCGGGAGTCGGCGTCCTGGCGGCGGTCGAAGGCGGCGCGGGCGGCGGCGAGGCTCGGCTGGCCCAACGCCTCCAGCGCCTGGGTCAGGGCCTGTTCGGCGGCGGTCACGGCGCCCGCGTCGCCCGCGCCGCGGCCGGGCTCGATCGAGAGGGCGCCGAGGCCGCGCAGCTCCACCACCGCGCCCCCGGGGATCGGCAGGCGGGCGCCCTCGGCCAGAGGCGCCCCCTCCAGGGTCACGGCGCCCTCGGCCCCGGGGGCGTGGCGCATCACCAGCGCCATCGCCTCGCGGTCGCGGGCGGCGCGGCGGGCGCGGACCTCGCCGGAGAGATCTTCCAGCTTCCGCAGGGCCTTGGCGTCTGGGCCGAGGCGGGCCTCGGCCTCCGCCGCCTCGCGCTGCTGGCGCAGGGTCTCGGCGGTGGCGAGCGCGTCGGTCAGCGACTTGCGGCGACGGCGCTGGTCCTCGGCGCGGTCGGCCTCGTGGGCGCGGGCGAGCGCGCTGTCGGCCTCGACGCGGGCGGCGGCGGCGGTCTCGGCGGTTTCGCGGGCGGCGCGCAGGGCCGCGTCGGCGGCGCGGCGCTCGGCGGCGGCTGAGGCGTGGGACTTTGCGGCCTCGGCGGCGAGGGATTGCGCCTCCTCCCGCTCGGCCTGCGCGGCGTGCAGGCGGGAGAGGCGGTCGCGGGAGGCGTCGAGCGCCAGGCGCGCCATGGTTTCGGCGCTCAGCGCGGCGCGCAGACGCTCGGCATGTCGCTCGGCGTCGGCGTGGGCGGTCAGGGCGGCCTGGAGGGCGGCCTCGCGGGCGGCGACGGCCGCGGGCTCGGTCAGCTCGGCCAGTTCGCGGCGCACCGCGCGGCGGCGGGCGAGGTCGTCGTGCAGGCGGGCGGCGTCGGCTTCGAGGCGCGCAACCTCCAGCTCCAGCGCCTCGGCCTCGTCCTGGGCGGCCTTCCAGGGGCCGCCGGTCTTTGCGCGCCCTGTGGTGGTGGCGAGGCGGTCGAGCTCCGCCTGCGCCCGCGCCCGGGCCCGGTCCATGCGGCGGCCGCCGGTCATCGCCTCGACCTCGCCGGTGACCGAGGACAGCAGGTCGCGCCGCAGGCCGGGGTCGCCGCCCAGGCCCTGCTCGCCCTGACGCACCCACAAGAGGCCGGCGGGGCCGCGGTTGTCGGCGGCGCCGACCAGGCGGGCGATGCGGGCCTCGGCCTCGTCGGCCTTGGCCTCCAGCTCCGGGGCGCCGCCGCCGGGGGGAACCCGGCGGACCTCGGCCATGGGGCGCGAGAACCAGCGCTTGGCGATCTCGAAGCGGCCGTCCTCGGTCTCGATCTCGACCGTCACCTCGGGGGCGCCGCCGACGCGCGGCCGCAGGGCCTTGGCTTCCTTCGCCTGGGAGCGGTGGGGGAGGAAGAAGGCCGCGTGCAGGGCGTCGAAGAGGGTCGACTTTCCGGCCTCGTTGGGGGCGCAGAGAAGGTTGAGCCCGTCGCCGACGCCCTCCACCGCGACGGGGCGGTCGAAGCGGCGCACGTCGGTGAGGCGGATGGCGCGGATCCTCATGCCTCCGTCTCCCGCAGCAGGCCGAAGAGGCGGGCGAGGGCCGCGCGCGCCACGTCGCGGTCGGCGGCCGAGAGGGCCTCGGCCCGGGTTTCTGCGTCCAGCGCGTCGGCGGCGGCGCGCAGGGCGCCGGCGCGGTCGATCTCGTCGAGGTCGCCGGGGGCGGCCTCCAGCGCCAGGGCGGCGTCGGCCAGTTCGAAGAAGCCGAATTCGGGGGCGTGACGCTCGGCGCAGGCCGTCAGGGCGGCCCGCTCGGCCAGGCCCAGGCGGCCGGTGGCGCGCACCCGCATCAACGTCTCGCGCCGGGCGGCGGAGGGGGGGAGCAGGCGCTCCAGCTCTTCGGCCGCGTCGACGCCGGGCAGGAGGGGAAGCTCGGTCTCGGTCCACGCGAAGGCGCCGACGGGGACGGGCTCGACCTCGGGCAGGGCGCCGCGGGCGGGGAGGGCGACGGCCAGGCACTCGCCGCGGCCGGCATGGCGGAAGCCGTCGCGCTCGGGCGAGCCGGGATACCAGGTGCGCGGCGTGACCTGCACGCGCCCGTGCCAGTCGCCGAGCGCGAGATAGTCGAGCCCCGCCCGCTCCGCCCGGTCGGGGGCGATCACGTCGTGGGGGTCGTCGTCGCCAAAGCGCGTGACCCCGCCGTGGGCGAGGCCGATGCGGAGGCCGCCGGGGTCTGCGGCGGTCTCCATCCACTCGGTCAGGTCGCGGCCGGGATAGCGGCGGGTGGAGGGGGCGCTGAGCAGGTGCACGCCGGGGGCGATCTCCTCGCAGCCGGCCTCGCGGATCAGGTGGACGTTGTCGGGGCGGCGGCGGGCCAGCCGGTCCCACAGCGCCTCGGCCGCGAGGCTGTCGTGGTTGCCGGGCAGCAGGCGCCAGCGGATGTCGGATTCGGCGCCCATGGCGGCCAGCGCCTGGCGCCAGACGGGGTCGGAGGGCGTCTCTGAGTCGAACACGTCGCCCGCCACCAGAACCTCCTGCGCGCCATGCGCGCGCGCGGCGGCGGCGAGGCGCGCGAGACTGGCGTGCCGCGCCTCCTGCAGGCGTCCGCGGATCTCCTCGGGCCAGGTCGAGAAGCGGCGGCCGAGGTGCAGGTCCGAGGCGTGGATGAAGCGGAAGGCGGTCATGGGCTCCGGCGGGTGTCTGGGATCGGGGCGCCACCCTGCGGCCTGGGGGTGACGGAAACGGTCATGTATTGGGCGGGCGCTGCGATTCGGGCTCGTGCGCGGGGCGCGCGCCTGCCATCAACCATGACCGGAACCGTCATGGAAGACGCAGGAACCCGCCGATGTCCTTCGCCAAGGCCCGCCAGCTTCTGCATCTCGCCGAGATGGCGGCGGCCCGCCATGGCGGCGTCACGCTTCAGGACATCGCCGAGGCCTTCGCCGTCGACCACCGCACCGCCCAGCGCATGGCCCGCGCGCTGGAGGACTGTTTCGGCGAGGTCGAGGTCCGCGTCCTGCCCGACCGTCGCCGCGCCTGGAAGCTGCGCGATCCGGGCCCGGCGCGGTTCCAGGGGCTGGAGGACGAGACGCTGGCCGCGCTCGACATCTCCATCCGCGCGGCGGAGCGGGGCGACACCGCCGCCGACGCCGCCGCGCTGAAGCGCCTGCGCGACCGGCTGATCGCCCACGCCCCCGCCCGCGAGGCCCGCCGCGCCGAGACCGACGCCGAGGCGTTGCTGGAGGCGCGCGGCTTCGTCGCCCGTCCCGGCCCGCGCACCCGCGTCGATCCCGGGGTGGCCGAGGTCGTGACCCATGCCCTCAAGGGCCCGTTCCGCCTGCGCATCCTCTATGTCACCCCCGGCGGCGCCCCGCCCGCGCCGCGCATCGTCGAGCCTCACGGCCTGCTGGTCGGCCCGCGCCGCTACCTCGTCGCCCGCCAGCCCGACCGGGGGCCGGAGCTGCGCCACTTCCGCATGGACCGCATCCGCGAGGCGGAGGCGCTGGCCGACAGCTTCGCCCGCGCGCCGGATTTCGACATCGACGCCCACGCCGCCCGCGCCTTCGGCCTGTTCCAGTCGGCGCGCGAGTTCGGCGAGGTGGTCTGGCGCTTCGCCCCCCGCGCCGCCGCCCACGCGCGCGAGTTCGTCTTTCACCCCGATCAACAGGTCGAGGAGACCCCCGAGGGCGCCCTGATCGTGCGCTTCCGCGCCGCCGGCTGGACCGAGATGGCCTGGCATCTCTACCAGTGGGGCGACTCGGTCGAGGTGCTGGCCCCCGAACCCCTGCGCCGGATGGTCGAGAACCACCGCCGCAGCGACTTCGAGGTGCTGCCCTGAGGCCCCGGGGCCCCTCTCACGCCCACATGTCGCGAAGCTGGGCGGCGACGTCGATGGGGGCGGGGGCCTCGGAGCCCTGCGGGAGGGGCGACCAGGCGACGCTCTCGAACCGGTCGAGGATCTCGCGCGGAATGAAGCGGGTGCGCATGGCGTAGACGTGGCGGTCGCCGTTGCGCGCCTGCTGGGTGACGTGAAAGCGCAGCGGCAGGCCCAGCGACAGCCGGTCCTTCGCCCGGGTCATCGCAACGTAGAGCAGCCGGCGCTCCTCCTCCAGCTCCGCCGCCGTCCCGGTCCCCAGATCCGAGGGGATGCACCCGTCCACCGCGTTCAGCAGGTGGACCGAGCGCCACTCCTGCCCCTTGGCCGAATGGATCGTGGACAGGATCACATAGTCCTCGTCCTTCAGCGGCACGCCGGCCTGGGCGCTGGTGGCGTCGGGCGGATCGAGGGTCAGCTCGGTCAGGAATGCCTCGGCCGAGGGATAGCCGGCGGCAATCTGCTCGAGTTGCAGGAGGTCGGCGCGGCGGGCCTCGGCGTCCTCGTGGATGCGGTCGAGGTGGGGGTCGTACCAGGCCCGCGCCCGACCGAGCGCGGCCGGCCACTCGGCGCGGCTCGCGAAGGCCGCGACAAAGCCCGGCCAGTCGGCCCCCGCCCGCGGCGGCGGCGCCACGTCGGCCAGCGCGGCATGCGGCTCTGGCGCGAGGTCGAGCGCATCCAGGATCCGCCCCGCCGCCGCCGGCCCCACGCCCGGGATCAGCTGCAGCACCCGGAAGCCCGCCACCCGGTCGCGCGGGTTCCGCCCGAAGCGCAGGAAGGCCATCAGGTCCTTCACATGCGCGGAATCGAGGAACTTCAGCCCGCCGAACTTCACATAGGGCACGTTGCGCCGGGTCAGCTCCGCCTCGACCTGGGCCGAGTGCGACGAGGTGCGGAACAGCACCGCCTGATCGCGCAGGCGCAGCCCCTCCTCGCGATCCTCGAGGATGCGGTCGACGACGTGGCGGGCCTGGTCGGCCTCGGTCTCCAGGGTCACCAGACGCGGCTTCTCGTCCGAGGCGCGCTCGGTCCACAGCTCCTTGGCGTAGCGCTCGCGCGCGAGCCCGATGACGGCGTTGGCGGCGGCGAGGATGGGGGCGGTGGAGCGGTAGTTGCGCTCCAGCGTCAGCACCTGCGCGCGGGGGGAGAAGGCGTCGGGGAAGTCGAGGATGTTGCGCACGGTGGCCGCGCGGAAGGCGTAGATCGACTGGGCGTCGTCGCCCACCGCCGTCACCCCGCGCCCGTCGGGTTTCAGCGCCATCAGGATGCGCGACTGCAGGCGATTGGTGTCCTGGTATTCGTCGACCAGCACATGATCCCAGGCGGCGCCCACATGGGCCGCGAAATCGGGGTCCGACATCACCTGCGCCCAGGCCAGCAGCAGGTCGTCGTAGTCCATGACCCCCTGCGCCTGCTTGGCCTTCACATAGGCCGCGAACAGCTGCTTGAGCTCGGCCTCCCAGGCGGCGCACCAGGGGAAGTGCTCGGTCAACACCTCGGGCAGGGGCGCGCGCGCGTTCACCACGCGCGAGTAGATCGCCAGGCACGTGCCCTTGGCCGGGAAGCGGGCGGCGGTCTTCGACAGGCCCAGCCCGTGCCGGCACAGGTTCATCAGGTCGGCGCTGTCCTCTCGGTCGTGGATGGTGAAATCGGGGTTCAGGCCGATGGCGCGCGCATTCTCGCGCAGGATCCGGGCGCCGACGGCGTGGAAGGTGCCGGCCCAGGTCAGCGCCTCGGCCGCGACGCCGCCGCCGAGCGCCCGGGCGGCGATCCGCTCGACCCGCCGGGTCAGTTCGGTCGCCGCGCGGCGCGAGAAGGTCATCAGCAGGATCCGTCGCGGGTCGGCGCCATTGACCAGCAGATGCGCCACCCGGTGCGCCAGCGTGCTGGTCTTGCCCGAGCCCGCGCCCGCGATCACCAGCAGGGGGGGAGGGATTTCGCCCGGCGCGATTCCGAACGTCGCCGCCGCGCGCTGCTGCGCGTTCAGGCCCGCTAGATGGCTCGCCTGCTGCATGGTCCGTCCCGTCCGCTCGCCTCGGTGGTCGAGGGGATGTTAACGGATCGCGAACATTGTGGGAACATGCTCGGCGTCCTGCCGCATCGTCAGGCGGCGTCTCCGGGGCGCGGCGCCGGGCGGCGGCGGCCGCTCCGGGCGCGCCGATGTCGTGGCGCGGGTTGACGCCTGCCCTCAGGACCCGCAAAGCCCCGGGGCTCCCCCCGACGCCAGGGCGCAGGTCCGCGGGCGGAGAGCATCCCAGGCCCCGGAGTCGCCGATGACCCTGTCCTATGCCGATGTCGCCCGGGCGCGCAGCGCCATCGCCGACGCGACCCTGCTGACGCCGACCGTTCCCGCCACGCGGCTGTCGCTGCAACTGGGCTTCGAGCTCTACCTGAAGCTCGAGAACCTCCAGCACACCAACGCCTTCAAGGCGCGCGGCGCGCTCGCCAAGCTGCTGAGCCTGTCGGCGGAGGAGCGGGCGACCGGCGTGATCGCCTGCAGCGCGGGCAACCACGCGCAGGGCGTGGCCTATCATGCGACCCGGCTGGGGGTGCGCTCGGTGATCGTGATGCCCCACGGCACCCCCTTCAACAAGATCAAGCGCACCCAGGATTTCGGCGCCCGGGTGGAGCTGCACGGCGCCAACTTCGAGGAGGCGATGGCCCACACCCATGAGCTGATCGCGCGCGACGGTCTGGTCCTGATCCACCCGTTCGACGATCCGATCGTGGCGGCGGGGCAGGGCACCGTGGCCTGCGAGATGCTCGAGCAGGTCCCCGACCTCGACGCCATCGTGGCGCCCATCGGCGGCGGCGGGCTGATCGCGGGCATGTCGGTGGCCGCCAAGGCGCTGAAACCCTCGATCGAGGTGATCGGCGCCCAGGCCCTGCTGTTCGACGCGGTGAAGGCCCGCATCGAGGGGAGCGCCACGCATTTCGGCGCCGCGAGCCTCGCCGAGGGCATCGCGGTGAAGGCCCCCTCCGAGGCCAACGTCGCGGTGATCCGCGAGAACGTCGACCGCATCGAATCGGTCACCGAGGAGGAGATCGAGACGGCGGTCTTCGACCTGCTGTCCAACGAGAAGCTGGTGGTCGAAGGGGCCGCCGGCGCCGGCATGGCGGTGGTCACCAAGCTCGCGCCCGAGCTTCAGGGCCGCAAGATCGGTCTGGTGATCTGCGGCGGCAACATCGACTCGCGCATCCTGTCCTCGCTGATCCTGCGCGGGCTGGTGCGCGACGGCCGCATCGCCCGCCTGACCTTCGAGATCGACGACCGCCCCGGCCAGCTCGCCGAGATCAGCCGCGTGATCGGCGAGGCCGGCGCCAACGTGATCGAGGTGATCCACCAGCGCATGTTCCAGAGCGTGGCGCTGAAACAGGCCGAGCTCGACGTGGTGCTCGAGGCCCGCGACCGGTTCCACGTCCGCGAGATCGTCGACGACCTGCGCGGCCGCGGCTTCCAGCTTCGCGCCGAGGGCGACTGACCGCCCCCGACGCGGCCCGGCGCGCGACCCCGCCCCTCACGCGTCGAGGGGCTGGCCCTCGCGCGCGGCGACATAGTCGCGAAGCAGCTCCCGCTTGAGGATCTTGTTCACCCCGCTCATCGGCATCGCCTCGCGGAACTCGACGCTGCGGGGGATCTTGTAGCCGGCGATGCGGGCGCGGCAGTGGGCGATGATCTCGGCCTCGCTCAGCGCGGCGCCCCGGTCGAGGACCACGACGCCGTGGACCGCCTCGCCCCATTTGGGGTGCGGCACGCCGATGGCGGCGGCCATGTTCACGCCGGGCAGCGACAGCATCGCGGCCTCGACCTCCGAGGCGTAGACGTTCTCGCCGCCCGAGATGATCATGTCCTTGAGCCGGTCGATCACGTAGACGAAGCCGTCCTCGTCCATCCAGCCCACGTCGCCGGTGTGCATCCAGCCCTCGCGCAGGGTTTCGGCGGTTTGCTCGGGGCGATTCCAGTAGCCGGCCATGACCAGCGGGCCGCGGGCGCAGATCTCGCCGCGCTCGCCCGGCGGCAGGCGGCGGCCGTCGGGGTCCTGGATCTCGACGTCGCACGACAGCACCGACTGTCCGGCCGAGCGCCAGCGCCCGGCCTCGCGATGCGCCGGCAGGTTCCATTTCGAGGGCAGGATGGTGATGCAGGCGGTCAGCTCGGTCATGCCGTAGGCGTGGTGGATGCGGATTTCGGGAAAGGCCGCGAGGATCTCGTCCAGCAGCGCCGGCGCCATCGGCGCGGCTCCGTAGATCAGCTGGCGCAGCGATCCCAGGTCGGCCGTCTCCATCGAGGGGTGATCGAGCAGCATCCGGAACATCGAGGGCACGAAGTTCGCGAGTGTGACCCCGTGCGTCTCGATCGCGGCCAGCGCGTCGCCGGCGTCGAAGCGGGGCAGCACCACCACGCAGCCCCCGACCACGAAGGCCGGGATCAGCGCGCAGGTCGCGGCGACGTGGAACAGCGGCGAGGCGCACAGCGCGACCGTGTCCTCGGTCATCTCCATCATCGTGGCGTAGCTGAAGGCCATGAACCACAGGTTCGCGTGGGTGTGCATCACCCCCTTGGGCGTGCCCGAGGTGCCGCCAGTGTAGAAGATCCCCGCCAGATCCTGCATCCCCACGTCCGCCGGCGGGATGCGCGGCGCGGCGGCGAGCAGCGTCTCGTAGTCGGCCAGCGCCGCGGGGCCGGGCCCGTCGCCGGCCCGCACCAGCCGGCGCAGGGAGGGGGCGGCCTCCTGCAGCCCCTGAGCCACCGGCATCCGGGCGTCGTCGGCCAGCAGGACCGAGGCCCCGGCGTCGGCCACGATCGCGGCCAGCTCGGGCGCGGCGAGGCGGTGGTTCAGGGGCACGATCACCGCTCCGATCCACGCGCAGGCGTAAATCAGCTCGACATAGCGGTGGGAGTTGTCGGCCAGGATCGAGACCCGGTCCCCTCGCGCCACCCCCAGCCCCACCAGCGCGCCGGCGAGCCCCGCGACCCGGTCCTCGACCTGGGGCCACAGGAACGCGTGGTCGGCGTGGACGAGGCCCAGCGCGCCGGCCCGGCAGCGGGCATTGCGGCGGATCATCTGAACGAGGCTCATGACAGCAGCTCCTGGACGCGGGCGGAGGTCTCGGCGTTGGGGGGCGCGGAGTCGGGGGTTTCGGAGGCGGGGGCCAGCTCGCCGACCAGCCGTGCGAGGTGGTCGTCCGCGGTCCCCATCCGCGCGCCCTGCACGCAGATGCGCTTGAAGCAGCCGCCGACCTCGCAGTCCTCGGTCAGGCCCATGCCGCCGTGCAGCTGGATCGCCTGCCCGCCGACGAGAAAGGCCGAGCGGTCGAGGCGCGCCTTCATCCGCGACATCGCCCGACGCCGCGCGGCGGGGTCGGGTTCGGAGAGGCTCTCGATCCCGTGCTCGAGCAGGGCGCGGGCGCGCTGGATCTCGACCAGCATCTCGGCGAGCCGATGCTGGATCGCCTGGAAGCGGATCAGGGCCTGACCGAACTGGCGGCGCTCCGCGACGTGATCCCGCGCCAGCCAGAAGGCGCGGTCCATGGCCCCCAGCGTCTCGGCGCAGGCGTCGACAAGGGCGTGCTCGAGCGCGCGGTCGAGGGCCGGCGCGAGGTCGCGCTCGGGCGCCTCGGCCGGCGCGACGCGGGCCTCGGCCTGCGCGTCGTCGAGGATCACGTCCGCGGCCTGGCGGTCGTCCAGCGTGCGGCAGGCGTGGCGGGTCACGCCCTCGGCCGCGGGGGCGAGGAGGAACAGGCCCAGCGCGCCGCTTGAAAGGCGGGCCGGCACGACCAGCAGATCCGCCTCCGGGCCGCCGAGGACAACCCGCGCGCGGCCGCTCAGCCGCCAGCGCTCGCCGTCCGGCCGGGCGCGGAAGCCGCAGGCCGCGGCGTCGGGGCCGTCATGGACGAGGATCGGAAGCAGCTCGCCCGCGACCGTCGCCGAGAGCCGCTCGGCCTGCCCCGCCGGATCGGCGAAGGCCAGCGCCCGGGCGGCGGCGACGGCGGGGGCGAGGGGCTCGCTCAGCAGGGCGCGGCCGGCGGCCTCGGCGATCTCGGCGCTCTCGCGCGGGCCGCCGCCGAAGCCGCCGGCGCTTTCGGGCAGGCCGGCGCCGAGCCAGCCCTGCTCGGCGATCAGGGACCAGACCGCCCCCCCGCGCACCGGCTGGCCGAGGCGGGCGCGGCGGGCCTCGCGGCCGGCAAGGCGCTCGGCGAAGCGGGAGAGGCTGTCGCGCAGCATTCCCAGATCCTCCGGGACCGGGGGGCGGGCGGAGGCGGCGTCGGCGCCCTCGATCGCCTTGGCGATGATGCCCTTCTGCACTTCCGAGGAGCCGCCGTAGATCGTGGCGGCCCGCCGGAACAGGCTTTCGGCGGCGATGCCGCGGCCCGCCTCCGGCCCGGGTTCGGCCATCGGCGCGGCGGGGTCGGTCAGGTCGTGATAGACCGCGCCGTAGGGGCCCAGCGCCTCGCGCGCGAAGCGCTGGGTGGCCTGCAGCAGCTCGGTCCCCTGCAGCTTGAGGATCGAGGGCGTGGGCAGGCCGGGCGCGCCGCGGCCGTCAAGCTCCAGCTCCACGCCCACGCGCAGGGCCGCGAGGTCCATCTCCAGCTCCGCCAGCCGGGCGCGGCGCAGGGGGTCGGCGATCAGGGGGCGCCCGTCGGGGGCGGGGGTCTCCAGCACCGCGCGCAGGCGGGCGATCTCACGCGCGTTGCGCGGGGCCTCGGCGGTGCGCACGCGCTCTCCGGCCAGCAGGCGCTTGGCGCAGGTCCAGCCCTGGCCCTCCTCGCCCAGCCGGTCCTCGACCGGCACGCGGACATTGTCGAAGAACACCTCGCACAGCGATTGGCCGCCGTCGATCAGCGGGATCGGGCGCACGGTCACGCCGGGAAGATCCAGCGGGAACAACAGCATGGTGATGCCCTGCTGGGGCCGACCCTCGGTCGAGGTGCGCACCAGGCAGAAGATCCGGTCGCAGTAATAGGCGTCCGAGGTCCAGATCTTCTGCCCGTTCACGACGTAGTGGTCGCCCTCGCGCGCCGCCCGCGTGGACAGCGAGGCGAGGTCGGAGCCCGAGCCCGGCTCGGAGAACCCCTGCGCCCACAGTTCGCGCCCTTCGCGGATGGCGGGCAGGTACTTCGCCTTCTGCGCCTGCGTCCCGAACTCGGCGATCAGGGGGCCGGCGAGGTCCACGGTCTGGATGTGCAGCGAGGGCGCGCCGGCGCGAAAGCTCTCCTCCTCCAGCACCAGCAGCTGGCGGGCGGTCCAGCCGGCGCCGCCGTGTTCCTTCGGCCAGCCGGGGGCCGACCAGCCGCGCCGCGCCAGGATTCGGGCCCAGCCGAGATAGTCCTCGCGCCCCGGATGCACCGCCGTGCGGTTCCGCGCCGCCATCTCGGGGGGCATGTTCTGCGCGATGAAGCGCGCGACCTCGTCGCGGAACGTCTCCGCCGCGGCGGCGGGCGCCGGCTGGGCCATGGGTCGTCTCCTCCTGTGGGTGCGGGGCGCGTCGAGGCGTCCCGTCGGGATCTTGCGCCGGCCCGTCGCGCGGGCCGACGAGGTGTCGCGCGGCGCTCAGGCCGCGGCGGCGGTGCGGCGGGCGAACTCCACCACCTGGGCGCCGACGAGGCGCAGCTGGCCCTCGATCTCGGGGTCGGTGCAGCGGCCGTCCTCGTCGAACAGGCCTTTGCGGCCCTGCACGCAGGCGCCGTAGGGGGTGGGCCAGCCGCGCAGCGAGTGCACGATCGAGCGCAGCGCCACCATCGTCGTGGCCCCGGCCTGGCCGCCGTAGGCGGTGGCCACCAGCCCCACCGCGACGCCGTCGATGTAGGGGCGGGGATCGGAGGCCGTCTCCTGCAGGTGATCGAGCGCGTTCTTCACCAGCCCGGAGACCGAGCCGTGATAGGCGGGGCTGGCGATCACCAGCCCGTCGGCCCCGCGCACCGCCTCGACCAGGGCCTGCGCCTGCGCGCAGGCCTCGCCCGCTCCGTAGTGGGGCAGGGCCGAGAGCCAGGCGCCGTCGACCATCCGCACCTCGCCGCCGGCGTCCGCGGCGCCCTGAAGGGTGATGCGCAGCGCCTTCTCGGTGCTCGATCCCGGCTGCGTGGCGCCGCCGATGCCGAGGATTCGGGTCATGTCGCAGGTCTCCGCGTGGTTGGGGTCAGGACAAGGACGGCGCGCCGCGGCCTTCGGGACAGGGAGGTCCCCCGAACGCGGCGCGCCGATCCCCGGATGCGACGCTCAGAGCCCGTAGCTCGTCGCGTCGATCCGGGAATGCAGTTCGCGCCAGTAGACATCGGCCAGCGCCTGCTGGTCGTCGACGCCCTCCACCAGGGGGATCCAGCGCTCCATCAGCTCGCCCAGGCGGGCCACGACCGCCTCGCCGTCCGCGTAGCCGAAACGCTCGGCGTAGCTGGCAACGATCGCGTCGAGGTCCTGGCGCAGGTAGGCGCGCGAGGCTTCGGTCAGGGCGGGCGTGTCGTCATGCACCGCGATGCCCTGGTCCTTCGCGGCGGCGAGGCTCGCCTCGGCCTCCTGCTGATAGCGCGAGAACAGCCCCGCCGAGATGTCCGCGGCCCCGCGCAGCACGGCCGCGCGCCCGGCCTCGTCCAGCCCGCGCCAGGCGTCGAGGTTCATCGAGGCCGCGGCTGCCATGAACACGCCCCCCGGGACGGTGGTGGTGACGTCGGTGGCGACCTCGGCGAGGCCAAAGCCCTTCAGCTCGGCGGCCGACATCGAGGTGCAGTCGACCACGCCCTGGCTCAAGGCCTCGAACACCTCGTTGCCGGGGATCGAGACGGCGGTGGCCCCCAGGCCCGAGACCCAGCGCGACCAGAAGGCGCCGCCCGCGCGGATCCGCAGACCCGACAGGTCTTCCTGCGTCGCGACCGGCCTGGTGCAGATCAGCGTGTTGCGGGTGCCCGAACTGGCGGCCAGGAAGATCTGGTTCTGGGCCGCGAATTCCTCGCGGCAGGTGTCGCACTCGGTCAGGATGTATTCCGACATCGCCCCGATCAGCGCCTTGGAGCCGGTCA
The DNA here is from genome assembly GCF_963977235.1 of uncultured Albimonas sp. NCBI lineage: Bacteria > Pseudomonadati > Pseudomonadota > Alphaproteobacteria > Rhodobacterales > Paracoccaceae > Albimonas > uncultured Albimonas sp. The sequence continues at coordinate 28,095 of NZ_CAXBOD010000011.1, read as the reverse complement.
GCGGATCGGGCGCGTCCAGCTCGCCCAGCGCCACCAGCTCCATCACGAAGTTGGTGCGCGGCAGCTCCGAGAGGAAATAGGGCGTGGCGATCAGGGTCAGGTCGCCGATGCCGTCGCGCACGCCCGAGAGCGCCTCGGCGAAGCTGAGCAGGTTCATCGGATAGACCTTGGCCTCGAGCGCGCCGTCGGTGCGCGCGGAGAGGTCCTGGGCGAAGGCCTGGTAGGTGAGGTCGCCGGCGCTGCCGGGCGGGTAGCCCACGGCGACCTTCAGGGTTTCGGACATCGCGGGGCTCGCCGCGGTCAGGACGGCGCCAAGCGTCGCGGCGCACAGGGACAGGCGGTTCAGGGACAGGCGGTTCATGGGGTCGTCTCCTCCGTTGGACCGGGCGCTTCTGGTCGCCCTTTGGCCTTGTCGTCGCGCCGCCCCGGTCGGGGGCGGCGCGCAGGGGTCACAGACCGTAGGCCGCGGGATCCACGCGCGAGTGAACCTCGCGCCACAGGACCTCGGACATCTCCTCCGCGCCGGTCACGTTCTCGACCAGCGGGACCCAGCGGTCGAACAGCTCGGTCAGGCGGGCGTAGATCTCGGGCGCGGTCTCGACGCCGCGGTTGTCGCGGTAGTTCTCGACGATCGCCTGAAGGTCGGACTGCAGGTAGGCCTCGGACTTCGCCACCAGCTCGGGATCCGCGGCGCGGATCTCTCCGCCGTAGGACAGCGCCTTCTTCACCCCCGACTTGTCGCCCTCGCGGAAGCTCCAGTAGAGCTCGGCCGAAAGGTCGGCGGCCGCGTGCAGCATCGCCTTGCGCTGGGCGTCGTCGAGGCCGCGCCAGGCGTCGAGGTTGACGTTGGCGAGGTCGGAGTAGGAGCCCCCGCCGGGGAACGAGGTGTTGATGAAGGGCGCCACCTCGGCCAGTCCGAATTCCTCCAGCGCGTAGGGCGCATTGGTGGTGCACTCCAGCACGCCCTGGCTCAGCGCCTCGAACTCCTCGTTGCCGCTCATGGTCACCGGGGTGGCGCCCATCGCCTTCACCCAGCGCGCGTAGAACGAGCCGCCGGCCCGGATGCGCACGCCCTCGAGCTGCTCGGCGGTATAGACCGGCTTCGCGCACAGCAGGTTGTAGCGCGACGAGGTGCCCGCGTTCAGCGCCACCTGGTTGTGGGCCGCCGCCTCGGACCAGCAGGCCTCGCACTCGAGCAGCATGTACTCGTTGATCGCGCCGATCAGCGCCATCGCGCCGACGTCCTTGTCCTCGGCGCGCACCTCGCCGAGGCCGACCAGCTCATGCAGCAAGTTGGTCACTGGCAGTTCGGAGGGGAAATAGGGGCTCGGCACCAGCGCCACGTCCGCGATCCCGTCGCGCAGGCCCGGCAGGCTTTCCTTGAAGCTCAACAGGTTGAGCGGATAGACCTTGCCGGTCAGCGTGCCGTCGGAATACTCGTCGAGATGCTGGACGAAGTTCTGGTAGAGCGTGTCGCCCCGCCCCCCCGGCGGGAAGCCGATGGCGACGCGCAGCGTGTCGGCGGCGAGGGCGGGCAGCGCGACAAGGGTCAGCGCCCCCGCAAGCGCGAGCCGGAGCCCAGGCGATCGGGTCTTGAGCATGGTGGTTTCCTCCCGGTTGACGGACGGAGCGTCGCCCCGTCCCGATTGTTCGCTTCGGCCTGTCGCGCGGCCCGCGTCTGCGGCGGGCTCTGTGGCGTGCGACAGGCGTATGGCGGACGGCGACCCGGCCGGGCCGCCGCCCGTCTCAGTCGACGGGACGGCGCGCGACGATGCTCAGGCCGTATCCCTCGATCGCGGCGGGCTTGACCTCCGAGGAGGTCAGCAGCTCCAGCCGCCGGGCGCCCAGTTCCCGCAGGATCTGCGCGCCGACGCCGTAGTCCCGCAGCGCCTCGCTGCGGGCGGCCTCCTCGCCCAGGCCCCGGATCCGGTCCGAGATCCAGGTCGGGCTCGAGGCGTGGACGAAGACCAGCGCCGCGGGCCCGTCGTGCTTCGCGATGGCCCGCATGGCGCGGCCGACATAGTCCTCGCGCGCCTCCGCGTGGCCCAGCAGGTCCGCGGCGAGGTCGATCTGGTGCATTCGCGCCAGCACCGGACGCTCTGGGTCCTCGCCCACGGGGCCTCGGGTCAGCGCGACATGCTCGGATCCGTCGAGCCGGTGGCGGAACACATGCAGGGTGAAGTCGTCGCCGTGGCGCGAGGGAAAGGGGGCGCGGTGCACCCGCTCGAGGTGCCGCTCGGTCCGGCGGCGGAAGGCGATCAGGTCGGCGATGGCGCCGATCTTGAGCCCGTGCTGCTCGGCAAAGACGCGCAGCTGGGGCAGCCGCGCCATCGAGCCGTCCTCGTTCATGATCTCGCAGATCACCCCGGCGGGGGGGCGGCCGGCGAGGCGCGCGATGTCGACCGCCGCCTCGGTGTGGCCGGCGCGGACCAGCACGCCGCCGTCGCGGGCGATCAGCGGAAACACGTGGCCGGGCGAGGCGAGGTCGGTGGCCCGCGCCCCCGGCGCGATGGCCGCGGCGATCGTGCGCGCGCGGTCGGCGGCCGAGATGCCGGTGGTCACCCCCTCGCGCGCCTCGATCGAGACGGTGAAGGCGGTCTCCCGCCCCGCCCGGTTGGTCTGGGGCTGCGGCGCGAGGCGCAGCGTCTCGACCCGCCCGCGGTCAAGCGCGAGGCAGATCAGGCCGCGGGCATGCAGCGCCATGAAGGTGATCGCGCCCGCATCCGCGGCGTCGGCCGGGATCACCACGTCGCCCTCGTTCTCGCGGTCCTCGGCGTCGACCAGGATGAAGGGCCTGCCGGCCCGCGCCTCTGCGATGATCGCCTCGATGGGGCTGAGGCCGGAGGCTTCCACCTGTTGCGTGCGGACGGCAAGCGTCATGATGCAAGTCCTTCTCGAACGAAAGCCAATCCCGTCCCCGAAACGCCAAGTCGTTCACGGGATCTTGTCTGTTCTGGTTTTTCACTTTTCATGGAGACTGGCGGATTTTTTCTAGGCCGCGGATTGAGCCGCCCCCAGAGATCGGCCACACTGCCCCCGATCCGATTCACAACCCGGGAGCGTCCGTGACCCGAACGCGCAGACTGTCGAAGGCCGACTGGTTCCAGGAAGGGCAGCGCCTGCTGATCGAGCAGGGGATCGCGGGCATGCGGCTGGCCAAGCTCGCCAAGCGGCTGCACATCTCGACCGGCAGCTTCTACCATCACTTCACGGACATGGACGATTACCTCGGGCAGCTGGCCGACTTCTACTCGTCCGACCAGGTCAGTCGGCTGGCGGACGAGGTGGCGCGCAAGGTCGACGATCCGGTCGACCAGATCCGACTGCTGGCGGCCCGCAGCGTCGCCTCGGGGCTGTTCGACCTCGACCGGGCGATGCGCGTCTGGGCGACCTCCGACCCGCGGGCCGCCAAGTCGCTGCACGACGCCGAGAGCGTGGTGGTCGAGTTCGTCGGCGCGGCCTTCGCGCGGATGGGCTTCGCGCCGGCCGAGGCGCGGCTGCGCTCCCAGATCCTGCTGGCCGCGAACCTCGCGCATCTCGTCACGCTGGAAGACGGCGACAAGACCGGGTTTCGCGGCCGGGTGCTGGACCTTTTGACCGCCCAGGCGCCGGCGCGCTGACCGGCCGGGAGGCGTCGCGCGGGACAACGCCCTGAGGGGCGGCGCGGCCCGGCCGAGGCGGGCGAGGGTTAGGATCGAAGTCACCGACGTGTCTCCGCAACAGGGCGCCGCCGGGCCGCCGGCGCGCCGGCGGCCGCGCGGTCGCGGACCAGGAGGGCGGGAGCGCCCGGGGCGACGGGCCGGCGCGCCGCGAGGAGCGGTCGCCGGCCTGACGCCTCAGTCGACTCAGTCGGCTCCGGCGGCCTCGAGCGCCGCGTTGCGCGCGCCCTCGATGTCGAACAGCCGGTTCATCATGAACCGCTGCGCGGCCAGGCCGCCGCCCGCCTGCAGGGTGGTCACGAACCACCAGCCGCCATAGGCGTCCGCGGTCAGGTCGCGGATCAGGTTGTTGACCCGCATCCGCTTCTCGATGTCGACGTCGTCGCGGGTGTGGAGGTACTTGCGGATGTATTCGCCCGCCTCGGGGTGGCGAAGATCGGCCTCCATCGGCTGGGTCAGCACCAGGCCGCCGCCGACGTCATGCAGATGCTTCATCATCTCGTGGAAGTTCGAGGCGAGGTAGTATTTGACCGCGTTGATCCCGAGGTTGTTGGGATAGACCATCCCCGTCTCGGTGCTTTCGTAGTGCCGGCAGGCGCTGTCGAGGCCCATCCGGATCATCTCGTAGTAGCAGATCAGCTCCGACAGCGCGGTCTGCACGGCCGGGGTCTTCTCCTTGCCCTGCATCTCGGCGACCAGATGCGCGAGGCCGACATACAGTTCGCCATTGCGCACCGCCTCGACCACGCCGCCGGCGCGCTCCCACAACCCCAGCGACTGGGCGAGACGGGAGGCGAGCTTCACCTCGCCCGCCAGGAAGATGCGGTCGTTGGGGATGAACACGTCGTCGAAGATCACGAAGCCTTCGGGCATCGAGTGATGGGCCGAGGCGGGATAGTCGAAGGCGTTCAGCTCGGCCGGGGCGAAGCTGCGGTTGATGATCTTCACGCCCGGCGCGTTGACCGGGATCGAGAACGAGACGGCGTAGTCCTCCTCGCCCTCGCGCATGCCCTTGGTGGGCATCACCACCAGTTCGTGCACCAGCGAGGCGGCGGTGATGTGCAGCTTGGCGCCGCGCACGACGATGCCGTCGTCGCGACGCTCGACGATGCGCACGAACAGGTCAGGATCGTCCTGCTCATGGGCGCGGCGGGTGCGGTCGCCCTTGGGGTCGGTGATCACCTCGGCCCCGCGCAGGTCGTTGTCGCGGCAGTGGCGGTAGATGCGCTCGATGTTCTCGGCGTATTCCGGCTTTACCTTGGCCAGGTCGTCCTTGATCGCCTGCAGCGCCATGAACACGCCCGAGACCAGCGTGCCGATCGAGGTGCGTTTCATCATCTCGACCCGGGTGTGCAGGTCGTCCTCGGAGCGGGGGATCTGGAAGATCCGGTGCGCCTCGTCGCCCTCCTCGGTCGTGTAGCGGCGCAGGTCTCCGAACCGGTTGTCGTCGTATTCGTAGTCCGAGGCCACCAGCGCCATCGGCACCTTGAAGCGCGGATGCTTGGTGACGTCGTCGATCTTCTCGCCGTCCCAGTAGACGACGCGGCCGTCGTTGAGGCTTTCGACGTACTGCTGCGGGGTCATCAGGCCCATCTGGTCTCGTCTCCCTTGAGCGGCGCTGTCGGCGCGCCGTCTGTGCAAGCGGCGGGATCCGCTCTTTCGATCGATTCCATAACATATGTTATGTTCGTCTTCCAGCGTTTCCTTCTCGGCAGTCCTCGGGTCGACTGGCCCGGGCAAGTCTCTCGAACGAAAGCGTCGGCCGAGTGGGCAACCCTCTCCCGGGTCACGCGCCGCCCCGAGATCAAGGTGTCGACCGCGAGCGCCAGGCATTCGCGGCCGAAGTCGTCGATCCGCGCTCAGACGCGGGCCTGTCGGCCGTCCATCAGCGCGTCCGGGACAAAGTCCATGGGCCATCGGCAACGTGAGCTTCTCCGCCCGCTTGAGGGGGGGGCGGCACGGATCGCCGAAGCGTCTGCGGGTCGAATGCGGTCCGTGAACCATGGAATGCGCGACGGGGGCGGCGACCCGCGCAGAGTCGGACGAGGGCCTCCAGGCGTCGGGTCCCGCTCCAATCCCGACGCTCGCCCGGCGGGTCGGAACCGAGCTGCCCGGTCCATGGTCGAGCGCCTCCGGCGCAGCCGGAGAAGACTCGGCCAGAGCCAGCCGAGTGAAAACCGGCGGCCGCGCCGCATGCGCGTGCGCTCTCCCGGGCGCCGTCTATCGGCGCCTCCGTCTCGCCCGACGTCTTCATCGATATGACGTTGCGACGCTCGAAACCGGCCTCGCGCGCGACGGCCTTCCGGGACTTGCCGCAGCGGCCGAGCATGGCGGCGAGAGCGGTCTGGACGGAGTCGCGGGGGGGGTGATGGACCTGGCTGGCTCCAACGGCTGGTCGTTCCGCTGACCGTGCGGTGCGATGGAAGCGCCCGGCCGCTGGCGGTCACATTGTGAAACGGCAATCCATATCAAGCGCTTGCAAAATCAATCCGGTTCGATAAACGAAAGGTTAACCGCGTCTTGTGGTCCGGGGGGACGAGATTCGCGGGGGTCGGATGGCTGCCATCCGGCTGATGCAGCGTTTGGGGAAACAGCCATGTCCATTCGTATCGTCGCCTCGCGCGCCCCCGGCGCGCGTGCGCCGCTTCGCGCCGCCCTGCTCGGCTCGTGCTGCGTTGCGGCCCTGGGGTTGAGCTCGGGCCGCGCCGCCGCCCAGCAGCTCGCCGACTGCGACGCGCCGACCCTGGGCACGCAGAGCTGTACGCTCCCCGCCGACGGTGCGGTGGCGGGCGCGCAGGTGCTCTACACCGGTCCGACCGCCCCGGGCGGCTCCGACCGCGATGCGGAACCCGCCGGCGTCTACACGCTGACCAACAACCAGATCCTGAACGACCTCGCGACCGGCGGGCAGTTCGCCTCGCTGGCCCTGCGGCTGCGCGGCGGCCAGGGCGCCAACGACGATGACGACGCGGGCGCGAGCGGCGCCGGCGGCAAGGTCACCCTGATCAACACGGCCGACGCCACGCTCGAGCAACCCAGCTTCGCGGCGCATTCCGGCGACGACTCGGCCGCCGGCCTCTGGGATCGCGGCGGCCTCGTCTTCAACCTCTACGCCGCCTCGGTCGGGGGCGAGGGCCGCGACGCGCGCGAGCAGACCTTCGGCGGGGGCGACGGCGGCCGCGGCGGCGACGGCGGCACGGTGGAGGTGACCAACAGCGGCGACCTGCGGCTGCAGCCGGCCACGCCCACGACCTCTCCCGGCGTGGAGCGCGGCGGCGCGGTGGGCATCTTCGCCGGCAGCAGCTCGGGCTCGGGCGGCGAGCGCGACACCACCGACGGCGAGCCCCGGGGCGGCGACGCCGGCGACGCCGGCTCGGTCACGGTGACCAACACGGGCGACGTCAGCCTGTGCGACAGCTTCGCCGGCGGCTGCGCGCGCGGCGACGCGCCGATGAGCACGCTCGCCGCGGGCATCTTCGCGCAGAGCGCGGCCGGCCACGGCGCCGATCCCACCTCGCAGGGCGGCGACGCCGGGCGCACGGTGGTCGACAGTCTGGGTGACATCCTGGTGCGCGCCCTGGTCGACCGGGCCGGCCGCGCCTACGGCATCTTCGCCTCGAGCCAGGGGGGCTACGCCGGCAAGGTCTCTCGGTCGCTCTCGGTGGACGGCGGCGACGGGGGCGATTCCGGCGCCGTGCGGATCACCCATGACGGGCGCATCGTGGTCGACGCCGGCGATTTCACCCGCGCCGCCACGCCAGAGGACCTGATCATCGATCGCGCCTGCCCCGAAGGGGCGGTGTGCAAGGTCGAGTCGGTCCCCTCCTTCATCTATCAGTCGGCGGGCATCCTGGGGGCCACCTACGGCGCCGCCGGCGGCGCCACGCATGACGGCCTCTCGCGCGCCGACGGCGGCGCGGGCGGCGACGCAGGCTGGAACAAGGAGACCGAGACCCTCGAGACCTCGCGCATCTCGCTGGCGCGCGGCGCGTCCGTGGAGGTGACGGGCGACAACGTGATGGGCGTGGCGCTCTACGCCCAGGGGGCTCTGGGGGGGCTGGGCAACTCCACCGACACCAACGGCGGGCGGGGCGGCGACACCGGCGACCTCGAGGTCGCGCTCGGCGCCCGCGCCACGATCTCCACCTCGGGGGAGAACGCGGTCGGCGTGATGATGCAGGCCAAGGGCGGCTCGGGCGGCGGGGTGCGCACGTCAAGCGGTCTGGTCGAGTTCCACGACGAGAGCGCGGGCCGCGGCGGCAACGCCGGCAACCTGACGCTGATCCTGCCCACGAAATCCGTCCAGACCGCGCCCGTCGTGGTCACCGAGGGCGACCGCGCGATCGGCATCGTGATGCAGTCGCTGGCGGGGGGCGGCGGCTCGGCCGACGTCGAGTATTCGCTGATCAGCGCGGGCGAGACCAAGGGCGGCAACAGCGGCACGGCGGGACGGGTCCGCGCGACCGGGCGGTTCTCGACGTTCACCGACGGCTACGGCGCCCACGGCCTGCTGATGCAGTCCATCGCGGGGGGCGGCGGCGCGCTGACCACCGACGGCGCCGGGATCAGCGCCGACGGCGGCGACGACGAGGACGACGCGATCGTGGTGGCCGGCGGCGGCGGCGACGGCACGCCTGGCGGCGACGTCGAACTCTACAGCTACGGCGGCCTGATCCAGACCCTGGGCGACGCCTCGATCGGGGCGGTGATGCAGTCGATCGGCGGCGGCGGCGGCGACGTGATCGACGTGGGCGGCGTGGCGGGGATCTTCACCGTGGGCGGCCAGGGCGGCGCCGGCGGCGCCGGCGGCACGGTGAACGTGACGCTGGATTCCGGAACCCGCATCAGCACCGAGGGCAAATACTCGTTCGGTCTGCTGGCGCAGTCGATCGGCCGCGGCGGCGGCAACGGCGGCGACGTGTTCACCATCGCCGGGCGCCTGCCCAACGCGGCCCTGGGCGGCGACGGCGCCTCGGACGGCAACAACGGCGGCACGGTGGAGTTCCGGGTCGAAGCCGACGGCGACGGCGACCGCAACCGCATCGACACCCAGGGCGACAGCGCCCATGGCGCGGTGCTGCAGTCGATCGGCGGCGGCGGCGGAACCGGGGGCGACGCGCGCTCGCTCGCCTTCGGGTTGGGGGCGCTGTCCTCCATCGCCATCGGCGGCGAAGGCGCGGACGGCGGCAACGGCGGCCGGGTCTCGGTCGACGCGGAGGCGCTGGACATCTCCACCACCGGCAGCCACGCCCGCGGCCTGATCGCCCATTCCATCGGCCGCGGCGGCGGGGCCGGCGGCTCGGCCAGCTCGACCGACGTCAGCCTCGGCTTCGGCAGCGCCGTGTCCGTGGGCGGCAAGGGCGGCGGCGGCGGCGACGGCGGCACGCTGTTCTTCAACCTCGACGACGCCAGCATCTCGACGGGCGGCGACGCGCTGCGCGACGGCGTGGCCAACAACCACGGCATCGTCGCCCAGTCGATCGGCGGCGGCGGCGGGATCGGCGGCTCGGCCGACGCGCTGGCGATGGCGCTGGACCTGCCGATCCCGGAGGCCGACACGCAGGTGGCGATCGCCGGCGCGGCGGCGGTGGGCGGCAAGGGCGGCAATGGCGGCGAGGGCGGCTCCGTGGCGCTCCGCCTCGGCGACGTCCGCGTGACCACCCGCGGCGACGGCGCCCACGGCATCCTGGCGCACTCGGTCGGCGGGGGCGGCGGCGACGGCGGCGACGGGACCTCGATGGCGGTGGCCTCGCTGCTGCTGGACCGGATCCTGGAGTTCATCCCCGGCGGCGAGGAGTCGAACGCCAAGTCGCTGCGGGTCAACACCTCGGTCTCGATCGGCATGGGCGGCAACGGCGGCGCGGGCGGCACGGGCGGCGACGTGGACGTGCGGCTGGGCGGGGCGACGCTGGTCGAGACCTTCGGCCCCAGCTCCAACGCCATCCTGGCGCAGAGCGTCGCCAAGGGCGGCGGCAACGGCGGCGTCGCCGGCGCGGGCACCAAGAAGTTCGGCGAAGGCGCCGGCGTGAAGATGAAGATCAACATGGGCGGATACGGCGGCGAGGGCGCCAGCAACGCCGGCCGGATGTCCACCGTCCTGGGCGAGGCGACCTACCTGCGCACGCAGGGCGAAGGCTCCCGCGGGCTGGTGATGCACAGCATCGGCGGCGGCGGCGGCGCCTCGCAGACCGCCTCGGTGGCGTTCACCTCCAAGCTGACCGACGCGATCATGAAGAAGCTGGGCGGGGTGAAGGCCCCGCGCCTGAGCATCGGCGTGGGCATGACCGGCAGCAACGGCGGCGACGGCGGGCGCATCGCCGAGGCCGACCTGGCCGGCGCCATCGAGACCTTCGGCGCCGACGCCGACGGCGTGCTGATCCAGAGCATCGGCGGCGGCGGCGGCCTGGGCGGCGCCTTCGGCGGCGGCGGCGCCGAGGAGGACGGCGAGCGCACGAAGCTCGACTTCGTGCTCGAGCTTCAGGAGATCAAGGAGCAGATCGCCCGCCCCTGGGCGCTGAGCCTCAACGTCGGGGGAACCGGTGGCGACGGCGGCAAGGGCGGCGACTTCGCGGTGAGCGCGACGCAGGTCGACAGCGACGACGCCGACCGCTTCATGATGCCCCGGCTCGACGGCGTGGTGGTCACTCATGGCGACTACGCGGACGGCGTGGCGCTGCAGTCCATCGGCGGCGGCGGCGGCGTGGGCGGGGGCGCCGTGCCCCACGATTCCATCGGCTTCCTCGACCTGTCGCTGCGCATCGGCGGGACCGGCGGCGCCGGCAACACCGGCGGCAACGTCGGCTTCGCGCTGGGCGAGGACGCCCAGGTCGTCACCTACGGCGACCGCGCCCATGGCGTGATCCTGCAATCGGTGGGCGGCGGCGGCGGCATGGGCGGCAGCGCCTCGCGCCTGGTCGGCAACCTCGGCCTCGAGGCCGACACCGAGGCGCCGGAGGAGGACGGCGAGCCCCAGACCAACGACGACCCCGCCTTCGAGGAGCTGGACCTCTACGAGCTATACGGCGACCCCGATGAGGCGCTGCCCGCGGCGGCGATCCGACTGGGGCTGGGCGAGAGCGGCGACGGCGGCGCCGGCGGCGACGGCGCCCGGGCCGAGGCGAACGGCGAGGGCGGACGCATCGCCACCTCCGGCGCCAAGGCCTTCGGCCTGGTGGTGCAGTCGATCGGCGGCGGAGGCGGCATCGGCGGCATCGGCACGGCGCCGCTGACCGCGGCGGAACTCGCGCTCGAGCATATCGACATCGAGGACCGCGACATGGTCGTCGACGACCTCAACGCCCTGTTCCGGGGCGCGCATCTCGACTTCATCGCCGGCGGCGACGGGGGCCGCGGGGGCAATGGCGGTCAGGCCGTGGCCCAGGGCGCGTTCGAGATCGTCACCTCCGGCGTGCGCAGCCCCGCCCTGATCGTGCAGTCGGTCGGCGGCGGCGGCGGCCTTGCGGGGATCGAGGGCGCGAAGCTGCTCCGCCACGGCTCCGACGGGGCCATCGGCGACTCGGGTCCGGTGCGCGCCCAGCTCGAGGCGGGCTCCAAGATCAGCACCGACGGGCTCGCCTCCCACGCGGTCATCGTGCAGTCGGTGGCCGGCGGCGGCGGCACGACGATGGCGACGATGGCCTATGGCTCGGCCCTGCGCCGCTACGACCCCGAGTCCGCGCCGCAGAGCGCGCTCGATCTGCTGTTCGACGTGGCCCTTGGCGCGGGAGAAGCCACGGCGGCGACGGCCCGCGCCGGCGGCGCGACGCTGAAGCTCGAGGACGACATCACCACGCGGGGCCCGGGGGCCTACGCGGCCATCGTGCAGTCCATCGGCGGCGGCGGCGGGGTGGTCTCGCTGACGCCGGCCGAAATCGACCGGGCGCGGACGACCGCGCTCTCCTCGGGCAAGGTCGCGATGGGGTCGGCCGCTCAGTGCGCGACCGGGATCGTCTGCGGCGGCGCCGACCGCTTCGACGTGACCCTGGGCGAGGGCGCCTACATCACCACGCTGGGCGCAGGCTCGCGCGGGGTGGTGGCCCAGAGCGTGCAGTCGGGCGGCGGCGTCGCCACCGGCTTCGAGCTGCTCGAGCGCGCCACCGCCGGCGAGAGCGCGAAAGTCACCCGCGAGATCTCGATCCTGGGCGCCAACGCCTTCCCCGACGTCCTGCCCGCGGCGGCGAGCGTCAAGGCCGACGGCGACATCCAGACGCTCGGCGCGGACGCCGACGGTCTGGTGGCGCAGGCCATCGGCGGCGGCGGCGGCGTGATCGGCGCGGCCGGCGGCGCCTCGTGGACCTTCGACGAGGACAAGGGCAAGCGCCAGGCGCCCGGGTCGGTGTCCTATGTCCCCGACTCCAACAGCTATTCGATGCGCATCGACCTGGGCCAGTCCACGGCGCAGGCCGGGATCCAGAACCTGGGCCTCACGGCGGCGCTGGGCGGCGCCATCCGCACCTGGGGCGACTATGCCGAGGCGGCGATCGTGCAGTCGATCTCGGGCGGCGGCGGCGTGGCGGGGCTGAGCCACGATCCGACCTCGGATTCCGCGGCCGCGGTCTCGGTGCGCGTCGGCGCCTCGGGGACGACCTCGGCCGGGGCGGCGGACCGGCAGCGGGCGCAGGGGCTCGACGCCAACGCGGCCGCCGGCGGGATCGAGGCGACGCTGACCGGCGATTTCGCCACCTCCGGCTGGGGCGCCAACGGCGTGGTCCTGCAGGAGATCATGGGCGGGGGCGGCATCGCGGCCATCGGCTCGACCACCCTGCGCGCCGCGGCGTCGGACAGCGACGACCGCAACGGGCTGCGGGTGGGCGGCGACTATGGCGGAACCTTCGGCTCGGCCGCGCTATCGGCCACGATGGGCGAGGGCGCGCGGATCCGCACCTCGGGCGACGGCGCGGTCGGCCTGCTGGCGCAGAACGTGGTGGGCGGCGGCGGCGTCGGCGCCCTGGGAACCTCGCTCGAGGTTCGCAACGCGGCGCGGGTCGGGGTGGCCGACGTGCGCGTCGGCGGCGCCAACTCCACCGGCCAGGCCAACGCCAATGGCGACGCCATCGCCCATCCCGGCGCGCTGAGCCTCGAGATCGGGGACGCGATCCTGGCAACCCGCGGCGAGGGCGCCCCGGCGCTGCTGGCGCAGTCCGTCGGCGGCGGCGGCGGGCTCGCCCTGATCCCGGCGACCTGGGCGAACAATGCCACGCTCGGGACCTCGGGCGGCGGCAGCTCCTACGGCGGGGCGGTCAGCCTCGAAATGGGCGTCGACGCGGCCGGGCCGTCGCTGGTGCAGACCGAGGGCGACGCCTCGCGCGGGGTGAGCGTGCAGTCGGTGTCGGGCGGGGGCGGCCAGCTCTCGACCGCGGCCTTCGCGACGGGCTGGTTCAGCGACCGCGTGTCGGCGCAGCTGGGCGCCACCGGCGCCGCAACCGGCTGGACCGACGACGTCGAGGTGCTGTTCGGCGGCGCGATCGCCACCGCGGGCGCCTACTCCGACGGGCTGGCGGTTCAGTCCATCGCCGGCGGCGGCGGCATCGCCGACTTCGGCAAGGGCCAGGGCGACGGGCCCGGCCTGACCCTCGCGCTCGGCCAGACCCAGGGCGGCGGCCGCGCCGGCCTGGCCCAGCTCACCCACAGCGGCCGCGGCGAGGACGGCGGCGCCATCTTCACCGAGGGCGCGGGCGCCTACGGGATGGTCGTGCAGTCGATCGGCGGCGGCGGCGGCCTGGCGAGCTTCGCCGACACCGCCGGCGACGCCCGCCTGACCCTGGGCGCGACCAGCGCCAGCGGCGACGATCGCGCCGCGGGCAAGGTCTGGATCCAGCGCGAGTATCTCGGCGAGGGCGCCAGCGGGGTCGAGACCGGTTCGCTCGGCCAGGTGATCACCCAGGGCGACGACGCCCATGCCATCGTGGCTCAGTCGATCTCGGGCGGCGGCGGCGTGGCGCGGCTTGGCGGCGCGAGGGGGACCGTGACGCTCCAGCTCGGCGGGCGCGGCGGCGACGGCGCAAACGTCGCCGACACCGTGAACGTGGCCTTCGACGGGCGCATGGTCACCGCGGGCGACCGGGCCATCGGCATCGTGGCGCAGTCGATCTCGGGCGGCGGCGGCATCGCCTCGGCCGGCGAGGCGCGCGTCTCGGACGTGCGGCTGGGCGGCGTCGAGGGCTATGTCGGCACGGCCCGCGCGGGTGACGTCGACGTCACCCTGGGCGGCCCGCAGAGCTGCTCGGTGCAGGCGCTCGACAGCTGCGCGATGACCTTCGGCGAGGGCGCCCACGGCATCGTCGCCCAGTCCATCGCCGGCGGCGGCGGCATCGGCGGCGACGTCTCGCTCGCCGAAGGGCTGACCCTGGTCTACAGCCGCCTCGGCGGGGCGCCGCCGACCACCATCGACCGGATGAACGGCGCCGGAAACGCGGGCTATGTCGGGGTCAACGTCGACAAGCCGCTGATCACCCACGGCGACGGCGCCTACGGCGTCATCGCCCAGTCGCTGGGCGGCGGCGGCGGCCTGGGCGGCGACGCCCGGGGACCCTTCGCGGGCCTCACCGCCACCGGCGACACCGGCCAGGGCGGCGCGATCGACTTCATCATGCAGCCCGAGGCTGCGGTGATCGCCAACGGCCGGAACAGCACGGCGGTGTTCCTGCAGAGCCTGGGGGCGAGCAACGGCCGGGGCACGGGAGACGTGTGGATCGACGCCTTCGTCAACGGCCTCGTCCAGGGCGGCTCGGGCGACTCGGCCTACGGCATCCTGATGCACGGCGGCGGCGCGGAGAACGCGATCACCGTGTTCAAGGGCGCCACCGTCACCGCGCTGTCGGGCGAGGCGATCCGCTACGTCAGCCGCAACGACCCCTATGACTCGCATCTCTCGATCCGCAACTCCGGCGTCATCGACGGCACGGTCTCCTTCGTGAAGGGCCGCACCGAGCGCGGCGTCGACGGTTCGCAGTTCGGGCCCCGCGGCGTCAAGCAGCCGCGGGCTGCGATCGCGGGCGTCGCGGCGCAGCCCATGGCGCTGGCCGTCCAGCCGGCGCCGCAGCCCTCGATCGACCTGGTCAACCGTCGCGGCGGCGTGCTGCGGGGGGCCGAGCGCTATGACGCCCACGTGCTCAACCGCGGGCTGCTGGTGGCGGGCGAGGCGGGCGAGCATTCCGCGCTCGCCATCGCCGGCGACCTGACGATGGGGCCGCAGGCGGTGCTGGCGGTGGATGCGGAGCCGCTGAAGGGCAGGGGCGACGTCATCTCGGTGGCGGGCGACCTGACGCTGGACGGCGCGCTGAGCCTCGCGCCGCGGGCCCTGATCGGAGGCGCGGAGCATCGGCTGATCGAGGTCGACGGCGACATCTCCGGCGCCTTCGACCGGCTGGGCGGAGCGATCTTCCGCTTCGAGCAGGTGGTCGAGAACAACGGCGTGACCGTTCGCGCCAGCGGGGTGGAGCTCGCCTCCGCCCCCGGTCTCGGCGGGCAGGAGCGGGCGGCGGCCGGCTACCTCGAGCGGCTGTTCCTGACCGGGGAGCGCGACTTCGCCGGGCTGTTCGGCCGGCTCGAGGCGGCGGCGCAGGGCGGCGGGCTCGGCCAGGCCCTCTCCGGCGCCACGCTGGGCGCGAGCCTGGCCGGCGAGGCCGCGGCCTTCGAGCTGACGCGCGAGCGTTTCGACACGCTGCTGGGCTGCGGCGAGGCCGGGGGGCGCAGCGTCTCCTGGGGCGGCGAGGGCGCGGGCTGCCTGACGCTCCTGGGCTCGGGGCGCAGCCTCGACCAGGACGGCGGCGGGACTGCGGCCGGCTATGAGGGCGACGCCTGGACCGCGGGCTTCGCCGCGGCGCTGGAGGTCGCTCCGGGCTGGCAGGTGTCGGGCGCGCTGGGCTGGGAGACGCTGAACCTCGCCCGCCAGGGCGGCGGCGGCTCGGTCGAGGGGACCACAGGCTTCCTCGGCGCCGGCCTCACCCGGGAGATGGGGGCGCTCGCCCTCAGCGGCGCCGCCACCGCGGCCTGGTCGGAGTTCGACGGCCGCCGCGCCGCGGGCCCGCTTGCCCCCGGCCAGGCGCGCTCCGAGCATGGGGCGCTGAGCCTCGGGCTCCGGGCGCGCGCCGCCTGGACCCAGTCGCTCGACGGCGGGGGCTGGCTGAAGCCGTCGCTGGATCTCGACCTGATCCACGTCGCCTCCGAGGGCTTCTCGGAGACCGGCGCAGGGCGGCATGGCCTGCGGGTGGCCGACGCCGACGAGACGGCCTTCGTGGTCACCCCCTCGCTCGAGGCGGGCCTGCGGCGGGAGCTGGGCGAGAGCGCCGGGCAGCGGCTGGGCCTCCGGGCCTGGGCGCGGGCAGGGGTCAGCTTCTCGTCGCTCGACTCCTACTCGGCCGAGGTCCGCTTCGCGCGCGACGCCACCGGCATCGCCGGCTTCGTCAACGGCGCCGCCCAGTCCCAGGTGGTGGGCCGCCTCGGCCTCGGCGCGGCGCTGGAAGTCGGCGAGCAGGTCGACCTCGGCGTCAGCTACGAGGGCGCGCTGGGCGACGGCTACGCCGGCCACACCGGCCGCCTGAGCGTGAACGTCCGCTTCTGAACCCCGACCCCGCCCGGCATCGTCCGGGCGGGTCCCCACCGCGCCCGCCGCGGGCCGATCAGGACGCCTGCAAGGACCGTCGTCGGGCGCCCTCTCGCGGGACGATGGCGCCGCGTGCGCCGCGCCGATGACCCCCTCTCCCGCCTGGGCATCTCGGCGGGATTGAGCCGCCGACGACAGCCGCGGAAGTGTCGAGGTCCGCGCGCGCGCCCCTGTCGGCTTGTTTCGCTGCGGTTTCGTTGCGGTCCCCTGCGTCGCAGGTCTGCGCGCGTCGGCGCGCCCGCATCGTCTTGACTGCCAGGGAACGGCGACGGCCTGGCCCGCGGCGATCTGGAGGGCGGCGCGCGGCCCGCTCAGCGGGCGAAAGAGAAACGACGAAGGGCGCGACCGGCGCCGCGCCCTTCCTGCCTTGTCAGCCGCCTCCGGGCCGACCCCTTGCGACTGTCGCGCCGGGTCAGAACCGCAGGGTCAGCTTCAGGCTGCCGGCTCCGCCCACGTAGCCGCTGCCCACCGTCGCGTCGACGCTCAGGTCGAGGCTGGTCGCGGCGTCGCCGGCCAGCCCGATGCCGGCGCTGAAACGGCCCACCACGTCGGGCGCCGCCGCGTCGCTGGCGAAGCCGCCGACCGCGGGCGAGGCCGCGGCGAAATGGGCCCGGGCCGAGTAGGAATCGAGGGTCGAGAAGCTGACCCCGGTCTTCGCCCAGACCCGCGCCCCGATCTCGGCCGTCACCGGGATCACGGTCCCCGCCTCGATCGCGGGCGTGAACACCAGCGCCGTGGCGTCGCTGTCCGCAACCCGCAGCGAGGCGCGCCCGGCGCCGCGCTCGACATAGCCGTCGGCCGAGGTCCAGATCAGGTCCAGATCCGCCATCGGCGTCAGCCAGCTCGCGCCCATGTCCTGCCGCCAGGCCGCCCGCAGGCGACCGCCCAGCGTCAGCAGGTCGTGGCTCGACGTCGCCGTCCGGCCGGGCGCCGCGGCGCCGGCCAGACGCCGGGTGTCGACCTCGCCGTAGCTGGCCATACCCGCGGCCGAGAGGCTCATCGCTCCCAGGTCCTGCGTCGCCGAGAGGCCGAAGTAGACCGTGTCGCCCTCGCTCGACCCCAGGCCGCCCTCGCCGTCGTAGGAGGCCTGGTCCCAGCCCAGCGACGCGCCCACCTGGAACGTGTCGCTCAGCGCCACGCCGCCGGCCAGGCCCAGGCCCCACACCACGCCGTCATAGCCCAGCGCCGGCCCCGAGCCGTCGATGTCGAGCCGCCGGCCCGACCCCAGCATCTGCAGGCAGCCGCCCGGTCCCGTGACCGCGCCGGGCGAATGCTCGCAGTCCAGCAGGTCGTCGAAGCGGGCCTGCGTCAGCTCGAAGCTCGCCGCCGCGGCCGCGAGGCCGGCGCTGGGGGCGAGGCGGTCTAGCGCGGCGGGATAGCCGCCGGCGCGGGCCTCGGTCTCGAGGTCGCCGAACAGCGGGGCGAAGCGGGTGTCGCCGCTCTCGAACAGGGCGCCGAGATAGCGGGCGGTGCGCGTCTGGGCCGGGGTCAGGCCCAGGCTGTCGTCGGCGAAGCTCTGCCCGGTCGCCCGGATCTTCAGGGCGCCGCGGCCGGTGATCCGCTGTTCGTAGACGATCAGGTCCGAGGCGACCTCGTCGAAGGCGCCCGACACCGCGCCGCCGGCCGACAAGAGCTTCAGGTCCACGCCCCCGATCACCGACTGGGTGTCGAGGATCAGCGACCCGTCCAGGGCGGCGTCGCCGGCGATGCGCAGCAGGTCCGACTTGCCCCGGGCGAAGTGAACGGTGGCGACCGTCTCGCCCCGCCGGCCCTGGGCGAAGTCGCCGGCCACGTCCAGCGTCTCGCGGCTGCCGATGCCCCCGATCTCGAGCCGGCCGCGGTTGACCAAGTGGGCGTCGTAGCGCGTCGCCCCGGTCAGCAGACCGCGGTTGAGGATCCGCGCGGGCGGGGCCGCGACCGGCGCGGCCTTCGCGGCCGCGAGGGCGCTCGCGGTCCCCTGCGACGGCTCGCCCGGGATGGCGGCGCCGTTGAGGTAATAGGCCTCGATGTTCCCCTCGATCCCCGCGAGGCTGTCGTTGGAGATGGTCAGGAACGAATAGCCCTCGATGTCGGTGTCGCCCTGGTAGCGCACCGCCACGCCGGAGGCCGCCGAGACATGGCCGTTGGCGGTCACGGTCAGGGTGTTGCTGTCCCGCCCGCCGGAGATCAGCACGCCCAGGCCCTGCTCGCCCGAGCCGCCGGCGACCGGCGCGTTCACAGTCACCTCGACCGCGGCGTTGTCCACGGCCCCCTGGCTCTGCGCGAAGATGCCGACCGAATTCTCGCCCGGGGCCGAGATCGCCTTGTTGGCCGTCACGCTCACCCCGCCCGACTGACCGTCGGCGCCCGCGTCGTAGTCCCCGGTCAGGCCCGCCCAGGCGCCCGAGGCGCCGCCGCCCATGCCTCCGCCGCCGGCGAGGGACTGGGCGACGACGCCGAAGGCGCCGGCGCCGCGGGTGGTGATCGTGCCGTCGACCGTCACCGTCACGCCGGCGCTCGAGCCGTCGCCGGCGCTGCCCGTCACCCGGTTCGAGTCGACGGGATAGAGGTCGAGCGCGCCCGCGCCGGAATCGCCGAACAGGCCGCCGCCGCCGCCGATGGACTGCGCCACCAGCCCGTGCGCGCCGTCGCCATAGGTGTTCAGGGCGCCGCTGACGTAGTGCAGGGTCACGGCGCCGCCGTTGCCGGCGCCTCCGCCCACGGTCATCGAGGCGGCGCCCTGCGCGCCGCCGGTCAGCGCCACGCCGCCGCCGCCGCCGATGGACTGGGCGACCATGCCGATGGCGCGGTCGCCATTGGTGGTCAGGTTCGAGCCGAAGCTGACGTCGACCGTGCCGCCGTTGGAGGTTCCCAGGTTGTTGCGGGTCCCGGCGCCGCCGGCGATCACCGTGTGCGACAGGTCGCCGTCCGCGCTCTCGGCGGCGCCCACCGCGGCCACGCCGCCGCCCCCGCCGATCGACTGCGCCAGCAGGCCGAAGGAATCGTCTCCGTAGGTCTCGATGTTCTTGTAGCCCGAGGCCGAGACGGCGCCGCCCTGCTGGCCGGACTGGTTGGTGTTCACCACCCCGCCCAGGTGCAGCGTCCCGCCCGAGCGGGTGGAGCCGTCGCCGGCCTGGCCGCCGCCGCCGCCGATGGACTGCAGCACGAAGCTATGCGCCGCGTAGCCGTGGGTGGCGACCGAGCCGCCGACGTTGCCGTTGGCGCTCAGCGTCACCGCGCCGCCGACGCCGCCCTCGCCGCCCTTGCGGCCCAGCCGCAGGTCGAGGTCGGCCGAGCCGTCCGAGCCGTCGGCGAGCGCCGAGCCTCCGGCGCCCCCGCCCCCGCCGATGGACTGCAGCACCACCCCGTCGGCATGGTCGCCCTGCGTGGTGATCTGCGCGCCGTTGCCGATGGCGTGGCTCACCGCCCCGCCATTGCCGCCGGATCCGCCCGTGCCGCCCACCGAGACCTGGAAGTCGTAGGACGTGTCCTCGTCCCCGCCACCGAAGCGGCCGCCCTCCTCGTCCGAGCCCGCGTCGTTCCCCGCCGAGCCGCCGAGCCCGCCGCCGCCGCCGATGGACTGCGCCAGCACGCCGTCGGCATCGTCGCCCTGGGTGGCGATGGAGCCGTAGGTCGTGGTGACGATGGCGCCGCCGTTGGCCCCGTTCGCGCCCGACTTGCCGAGGTTGAGGGTCAGCGAGCCCTGCTCCTCGTCCGGCCCGTCGTTCCCCGCCACCGCCATGGTGCCGCCCTGCGAGGCGCCGCCGCCGCCGCCGATCGACTGCGCGACCACGCCGCGCGCGCCCGAGCCCTGGGTGGAGATGACCGAATTCTGGTCCAGCGCCACCGTCACCGTGTTGGCGTACTGGCCGGAGCCGCCCAGCCCTCCGAGCCCGAGGGTCGCCTGCATCGAGTAGCCGTCCGCCACCGAGGAGGTGGAGGCCGAGCCGACCCCGCCCACGCCGCCGCCGCCGCCGACCGACTGCGCGAGGATCGCGTTGGCATGGTCGCCCGAGGTCCGGATCGCACTGCTGCCGTCGAGCGTCACGTTGACCTTGCCGCCCGAGCCGCCGGAACCCCCGCTCGCCCCCAGCGCCGCGGAGACGGAGGCGGAGATCGACTCCTCCCCCCCCTTCACCCCGGCCGAGGACGAGGCGCTGCCCCCGACCCCGCCGCCGCCGCCGATGGATTGCGCGATCACCCCCATCGCGCCGTCGCCCAGCGTGGCGATGGTGGTCCCCGCCAGCGTCGCCGTCGCGGTGACGCCCGCGCCGCCCGAGCCGCCCTTGCCGCCCAGCGCGGTCGCGGCCGCGAAACCGACCGAAACGTCGGAATCGGGGATCGTCACCGCCTTGGCCACGGCCTTGGAGACCGAGGAGCCCCCCGTCCCGCCGCCGCCGCCGACCGACTGCACCACCAGGCCGTGGCTGTCGGTTTCGCCCTCGGCGCCGGTGGCGATGGTGACGCCGTCGAGCTCGACCGTGGCGTTGCCGCCCCAGCCGCCGTCGCCGCCGAGGCCCCCGACGCCGATCGACAGCGCGAAGCCCAGGTCCGCGTCGAAGGAGAAGGCCGAGCCGCCGGCCCCGCCGCCGCCGCCCACCGACTGCGACAGCAGGCCGATGGCATGGCTGCCGGTGGTGGTGACGCCGCCGCCTGTCAGGTCGATGACGGTCGCGCCGCCGGCGCCGCCGGCCTCGCCCGCGCCGGCCATCTGGAACGAGGCGATGGAGACGCCCCCGCCGTCCGCGTCGCCGCCGGTGCCGCCGCCGCCGCCCACCGACTGGGCGATGACGCCGGCCGCGTTGTCGCCCCGGGTCAGGATCGTGGTCGGCGTGACGTCGGCGTCGATGCTGCCGTCGTCGGCGCTGGTCGCAATGCTCACGGCGCCGCCGGCGCCCGCGGCGCCGCCCGCGCCCCCCAGCCCCGTGGCGGGCAGCGAGCCCGCAGAGAGGTCGAAGGCCGCGCCGCCGTCGCCGCCGCCGCCGCCCACCGACTGGCCCACGAGGCCGTGGGAGAAGGCGCCGGAGGTGGTCACCGTCGCGCCGCCCAGGTTCAGGTCGATCTCGCCGCCGGCCCCGCCGGCGCCGGCCTGGCCGCCGATGGCCACGGCGCCGCCGACCTCCTCGCTGGCGCCGCCGCCGCCGCCGATCGACTGGGCCAGCAGCCCCGCCGCCCCCTCGCCGCCGGTGGTCACGTCGCCGTAGAGGCGGGAGAACACCCGCTTGCCGTCGCCGCCCGCGCCGCCGGCGCCGCCGACCACCACCAGGCCGCTGTCGTCGCCGCCGTCGCCGCCGTTGCTGCCGATGTTCTGCAGCAGCACGCCGCGGGCGTTGTCGCCGGCGGTGTCGACGTCGACATAGAGGTTGGCGACCACGTCCCCGCCGTCGCCCCCGTAGCCGGTCGAGGACCCCGCCTGCCCGAACAGCTGGAAGCTGTCGCCGGTGGCGCCGCCCTGGGCGCCGAAGCTGCGCAGCACCACGCCCGAGGCGCCGGCCCCGGCGGTCTGCACCGCGATCTTCTCGGTCAGCTCGCCCGCCGCGCTTTCGTCCGCGAAGTAGATGCCCAGGTCGCCGATCACCCCGCCGCCGGCGCCGCCGCCGCCGGCGTTGGCCGGGGTGAAGTCGACCACGCCGCTCGAGGGCGTGAAGTCGCCGCCCGGGCCGCCCTGCGACAGCGCCAGCACGCCGTAGGCGCCCTGGCCGTCGGTGCTGATCCCGCCGCGCAGAAGCTCGAGGTCGACGCCGCCTCCGGCCCCGCCGCCGGCGCCGGAGCTGTCCTCGCGCCCCTGGCCGCCGACGCCGCCGACGCTCAGCATCACCACGCCCGGCAGCCAGTCGCCATGGGTGGTGATCTGCGCGCCCCCGTCGATGGTCAGGGTCATCGCGCCAGAGACGCTCGCCGCCCCGCCGGTCCCGCCGGCGCGGTCCGAGCTGCCCACCGCCTGCGGCCCGCCGCCGCCGTCGCCGCCGCGCGAATACATCACGATGCCGCCCGATTGCTGGATCGCGCCGACCGTGGCGTAGTCGTCCGTGGGCCGCAGCTGGGGGTTGAAGACGTCCACCGGCTCGCTCAGCGAATGCGAGGTGACGGTGACGTCGCCGGTCACCGTGGCGGTGATCGTGTTGCCCTCCTCGCCGCGCCCGCCGCTGTCGGAGGCGTCCGACGAGCCCTGGATCTCGCCCGGTCCGCCGACGCTGGCGAGGTAGATGCCCCGCACGCCCAGGGTCAGGTCCGAGCCGTCGGCCGTGACCGTCACGTCGCCCGAGCTGGTCAGCCCCAGCGTGCCCGCCTGACCGCCGTTGCCGTTCCACTCGCCGCCCGAGGCGCCGATGGACTCGGCCGCGATCCCCCAGGCGAATTTCGAGGCCGAGCCGCTGTTGACCGTGACACGGCCGGTGTTCTCGATCTGGAGGTCGCGCCCGTCGCCGGCCGTGCCGCCGTCCTGGTCGCCGGCGGTGTCGTCCTGGCCGCCGCCCCCGCCCGAGACCATCGCCCCGTAAAGCCCCGCGCCCCCGTAGGGCAGCCCCATCGAGACGGTGACGTCCGCGTAGTTGTGCAGCCAGCCTTCGCCGGCGATGCCGCCGTCGCCGCCGTCGCCGCCGCCCGCCCCGGCCAGCGCGTCGCCGCCCCGGCCGCCGGCGCCGGCGATGTAGATCGCCGTCACCCGGCCCGGATCGTCCCAGATCCCCGGCAGCGAGCCGTCGTCGGAGCCGGAGGTCGACGACGCCGTCCCCTGCATCACGATCGCGGCGTTGTTCTCGAGATGCACCGTGCCCCCGTCGCCCCCGCGCGAGCCCGAGCCGCCCGAGTTGTCATAGCCCCGGCCCCCGTCGAGGCGCAGGAACAGCACGTCGTTCTGGGTCCCGCCGACGGTGATCGCCTTGTTGTTGGTCAGGGTGTAGGTGCCGCCGGAGGCGCCGCGGTCGTCCTCGTCCGTCGAGGCGGCGCCGGTGAACTCGACATGCGCGCCGGACACCGAATCGCTCGAGTTGATCGTGCAGCTCTCGTCGCCGGTCGAGCTTGGCGTGGCGCAGCTCTTCAACGTCTGCGCAGACAGGGGCTGGCCGGCCCCCAGCGCAACGGCGGAGCAAGCGAGCAACAGCGCGACGCGCCCGCGCGGCGCGATACCGATGTAAACCATGGACATTTTCACTCGAACCCTCTCGGCGTATCCCTGCCCGCAGGAAGCGGGCGCCGTGGCGATATGTCGACCTTTTTCTGTCGGCGTTCCGATCGCGGACCCGTGGGTCTTCCCGCGCGCTCGGCGGGCGCGGGAGGCGGATTTCATCCGCTCCCTCACCCGCTCCCTCGGCGATCGCCGCACGATCTCGAACCGGCTCCGGTCTGGGGCGAGATCCCGCGAGGCCGCGCGGCGTCCGGTCGGCGCGCTGCGGCGGAAGATGCATGGAACGGCGGCAGCGGGAGGCGAGAATCGATGAATCGGACGTATTCGTCGACGAACCCGACAACCGTCGCCGCGCTCCGTCCCGCGGAAGACAGCCGTCCTGTGGTCGGCGACGATCGCCACTGGCGCGCCGTGCAAGCGGTCGACCCGAGCCGGAAGGCTGCGTTCCGAGCGGCGACCCGCCGCGCCGCACGCGTTGATCGCGGATCGCCGAGCGGGTGGGTACTTCGGCTTTCCCGGCCGCGTCCATCGGCGGATGGCGGGCGCCCGGCATCCGGCGCAGGTCCTCGTGATTGTCGATGCGGACGTCGAGCCAGATCGCCTGGCCGCCTGCTCATTTGTCCTCGGCGTCCCAACGCATCGGGGTGTCGAGCACATCGACCTCCGGGCCCTCGACGGCCTGTCCTCGTCGCAAGGCGCGACGGCGATGTCACCAGAGCGGTCGCCGGTCCGGTTCCTCGCGCTGTCAGGACCCGCAGCAAGCCGCTGGGCCGCGACGAGCTCCGCTTCGTCCCCGTTGCCGAGAAGGGCGAGATGTTTCGCCCGGGACTGCTCCGCGACGGCGCCTGCGTGATCTGCCGGGGCGACGAGGACGTCGGCTTCGAGGATTGCGAGCTCGCGCTCCAGCCCCCCGCCTGGCGCCGCCCCGGCGACCGCTGGATCCGCGTGACGGGTCACGCGTGGGAGCGCATCCCCCGGCGCGAACTGGACGAGTTCGCCGCACGGTGGGCCGAGGGGCCGCAGTTGCGGCGACGCTGGAGGGGGTCTGTCGACAGCCCGGCCCTGACCAGCGACGGCGGGCGGCCGCGATCATGGAGATCAGAGCGGGGTGATCAGGTGGGTTTCGTCGCGCGTTTCGTTGCGGATCGAGCAGCGAAACCCACCCAAGTTTTGGTCGGAGTGAGAGGATTCGAACCTCCGACCCCTGCCTCCCGAAGACTGGGGGCATCAAAATTTTCGTTCGATATCAGTGTAATCAGTTTCAACTGACCCCTGCGTATGCGTGGAATGTTCCCGTGTTTCGTTGCGGTTTCGTTGCGGATCGTTCCGACCACCGGCTTGGTCGCCGTCAGAACAGGAAATCTGCGGCGTCGAGGTCGCTCTTGTCGGCGTCGTTGATCAGAATCCGGCCCTTGTCGTGGCGGATTAGGAGGTCGCCGCCCTTCTCGCGGATCTTCAGGTCGGCGCGGGATTCGAATTTCCGATTTGCAGTTCAAGCTGCTCCTTCCCGAACTGGAAGTCGGTGATCTCGTCCCAACCATCACCCCGGCGGAAGACGAACCGATCGCGGCCTCCGCCGCCGATCAGGGCATCGTAGCCACGGCCGCCGACCAAGACGTCCCGGCCGCCGCCGCTGAGCTTTTCGTCGTCGCCGCACTCGCCGAACAGCGATTCGGCCCCGCCCTTTCCGATCAAGCGGTTCACCACCGCGTCGCCCATATGCCGATCCGCAGTGCGCGTCCCGCCAATGGCCGTGTCGATGCCAGCGACCTCGATCTCCAGCGCCGCCTCCGCCGTGCCGCCGAAGCCGTTGTCGACGCGGTAGGTGAAGCGGTCGACCTCGACTTTGCCCTCGGCCAGCGCTGCGCCTGGTCGGCCACGTAGACGTAGCTGCCATCGGCTTGCAGCGTCAGTGTGCCCCGGCGCCCGGCCAGGGCCGCCCCTACGCCCTCCGCCGAGCCGTCCACCGCCGTCACCGTCAGCGCGCCGCCGCCCTCGTCCGCGTCCTTCGAAAGGACCACGGCCAAGGCCTCGCCTCCCTCGGTGAGGAGATCGTCCGCGAGGTCTTCGGCGAGGGCAACGACTTCGCCAGATAGATAGCCTACCGCGACGGCGGCGAGCATCCGAGGTCGCTGATCAATGCTTTCCGCGTGGACCCGTTCCCGGGCGTCGCGGTCACCGTGGACATGATCGCCGCCGGCACCGACAACAAGCCGATCAAGGCGCTGATCTTCATGCGCGACGTAAAGTCGGAGCGCTATGATGAGCAGATGCGCGGTCGCGGCGTGCAAACCATCCCCGACATCGACCTGCGCGCGGTGATGCCCGACGCGCACACCAAGACCCGTTTCATCCTGATCGACGCCTTGAGCGCGTCGGAAAGCACGAAGAACGCCTCCCGGCCGATAGATCGCAGGCGCGCCGTTTCGCTCGCGAAGCTGATGGATCGAATGGAGCAGGGCCGGCGCGACGAGGACGCGCTGTCAAGCCTCGCGGCCCGGCTGGCCGCGCTGGGCTGCAAGCTGGACGAGCCTGCATGCGCGAAGGTCACCGAAGCCGCGGGCGGGCGCACGCCCCGCCAGCGCGCCAACGCCCTGCTGGATCCTACCGACACCGAAAAGCAGCAGCAGGCGATCAAGGAGGCCGACACCTTCGGAACTCGTCTCACCCGAACTTCCTGAGGCCGGTGTTGAGGTCTCAATCCGCGCCGCTGTGAAGGGGCGAGCTCCGACCCTCCTTTGTCCTCGCTGCGCCAGGCTAAGTTTCGATCCGCGCCCCTGTGAAGGGGCGACCATGACGGCTTACGAGGTCGGCCAGCGGGTGCAGGTTTCGATCCGCGCCCCTGTGAAGGGGCGACAGCAGCACGTCGACCAGAACAAGGCCGACCTGAAGTTTCGATCCGCGCCCCTGTGAAGGGGCGACCCGGGGATCGACCTGAAAGCCATCGGCGCGGAAATGTTTCGATCCGCGCCCCTGTGAAGGGGCGACGAGCACGTCCCCAGCGAAAGCGACCAGCGCACCGTGTTTCGATCCGCGCCCCTGTGAAGGGGCGACCGCCGCCGGCGCGGCGATGTTCAGCTGGCTGCGGGTTTCGATCCGCGCCCCTGTGAAGGGGCGACATGCAGGGCTCGATCAGCTTCGGCGGGTAGGTCGCGTTTCGATCCGCGCCCCTGTGAAGGGGCGACTGTCCTCCCAGCCGTAGCCGTCGAGGGCCATGCGGTTTCGATCCGCGCCCCTGTGAAGGGGCGACGACTGACCATGCCTCACGAGGTCACCATCAACGGGTTTCGATCCGCGCCCCTGTGAAGGGGCGACAGCCCACCCCCGCCAACCGCAAAGCGGTCCTGGACGTTTCGATCCGCGCCCCTGTGAAGGGGCGACATCGTGGGCGGCTTCGGCCCCGTGCATCCGACGAGTTTCGATCCGCGCCCCTGTGAAGGGGCGACCTCGACGGCCGCGCAGAGGGCGACCCGGTGTTCGTGTTTCGATCCGCGCCCCTGTGAAGGGGCGACGCCGAAGCCGCGCGCCTGCCGGTCGATCTCGGCCGTGTTTCGATCCGCGCCCCTGTGAAGGGGCGACGTCCGCGACCTGATCGCCGAGACGCAGACCGCGGCCGTTTCGATCCGCGCCCCTGTGAAGGGGCGACGCCACGCCCCGCACGCTGCCAGCAGCCCCGACGATGTTTCGATCCGCGCCCCTGTGAAGGGGCGACCTTCGTGTCGACGGGCGGCATCACGTTCTTGCTGGTTTCGATCCGCGCCCCTGTGAAGGGGCGACATCTGAGCGGGCGTGAACCCGAGCGCCTGGACGAGTTTCGATCCGCGCCCCTGTGAAGGGGCGACACGGCTCCGCCTACCGGATCAACCGCTATGACGAGTTTCGATCCGCGCCCCTGTGAAGGGGCGACCCACGACCCTGTCCCTGTTCGCGACGGTGCAGGAGTTTCGATCCGCGCCCCTGTGAAGGGGCGACCTCGCCCCCAAAGCATAACCCCGCCGCTGCGGTGTTTCGATCCGCGCCCCTGTGAAGGGGCGACTGGACGACATCTGGGGCGGCGACGATCAGGCTGTGTTTCGATCCGCGCCCCTGTGAAGGGGCGACATCTGAGCGGGCGTGAACCCGAGCGCCTGGACGAGTTTCGATCCGCGCCCCTGTGAAGGGGCGACTTCAGGCTGTCCTCTGCGGACTTCAGACCATTGACGTTTCGATCCGCGCCCCTGTGAAGGGGCGACTCGCCACCGAGGGGTTGATGCACCCGATGCCAGCGTTTCGATCCGCGCCCCTGTGAAGGGGCGACGACTTCGGAGGCGACCTGATCCGGGCCCACCAGGTTTCGATCCGCGCCCCTGTGAAGGGGCGACTGCCTATCTATATGGTGTTGGACGAGCACTGGAAATTCTATCGAGTTTGCGAAGGCGTGCTGACGGACCGGCCGCATTCGTAGTGGGCGTCGCGCGAGCGGGGCGGGCGCCAAAAAGTGCAGCACCTTGCGCTGCTTGCGAACCCTCCACGCGGCTCCGGCGCCCTTGGGGTTCGCAAGGGCTACAGGATCAGCGGGCCGTTGAGATCCAGGGCCGGCTTGGCGCCCACATGGTCGACCCGGCGGGTCCAGTTCGCACCGAGGTGATAGTAGCGTAGACTGTCGGTTTCGGGGCGGATGATCGCTTCGAGACAGATGGGGTGATTGGGGTCTCACCACACCCTTCGTGGTGGCTGCTCCAAGCTGG
>NZ_CAXBOD010000010.1:0-102439 GCF_963977235.1 uncultured Albimonas sp. | reverse complement strand
CCCGCCTGGCCCGGACGCGAACGGCCGGCGCTCCTCTCGGGGCGCCGGCCGTCGATGCGCGGATCCCGGCGGGCCGGGCGCAGCGGTCAGGGGAACATGGGCGCGAGCTCGAGGCCCGCCGTCTCGGGCTGGCCGAGCATCAGGTTGGCGCATTGCACCGCCTGCCCCGACGCGCCCTTCACCAGGTTGTCGATCGCCGAGACGATCACCGCCCGCCCCTTCCGCCGATCCTTCGTCACCCCGATCCGGCAGAGGTTCGAGCCGGTCACATGCTGGGTCAGCGGCGCCGAGCCCATCGGCAGGACCTGCACGAAGGGCTCATCGGCATAGCGCGCCTCGAGCGCCGCCTGGATCGCGTCCGCATCGCCCTTCACGTAGATCGTGCCCAGGATGCCGCGGTTCATCGGCAGCAGGTGGGGCGTGAAGCTGACCGTCACCTCGCGGCCGGCGGCGCGGGTCAGTTCCTGGTCGAACTCGGAGGTGTGGCGGTGCGTGCCGCCCAGACCATAGGCCTTGGCGCCCGCCGTGACCTCGGAAAACAGCTTCCACTCGGCCGAGCTGCGCCCCGCCCCGGTGATCCCGGTCTTGGAGTCGATCACGATCTCCTCGAGGTCGATCAGCCCCTTCTCGACCAGCGGCACCAGCGGCAGCAGGCCGTTGACCACGAAACAGCCGGTGCCGGCGCACAGGCGCGTGGCGCGGATCTCATCGCGGTAGAACTCGGGCAGGCCGTAGACGGCCTCGGCCTGCAGGTCGAGCGCATGGTGCTCGTGCCCATACCACTGCTCATAGACCTTGGGGTCGCGCAGCCGGAAGTCGGCCGAGAGGTCCACCACCTTCAGGTCCCGCGGCAGACCGCCGATCACCGCCTGGGCGGTGGCGTGGGGCAGACCGCAGAAGGCGAGGTCGATCTGGCTGAAGTCGATCTCCTCGGTCTTCACCACCGTCGGCAGGTCGAGATGGGACAGGTGCGGATAGATCTCGGCCAGCGGCTTCCCGGCGTTCCGGTCGGCGGCCAGCGCGGCGATTCGCATGCCCGGATGCGTCGTGACGAGGCGCACGAGCTCGGCGCCCGTGTAGCCGCTGGCCCCGATGATCGCGATGCGCGCCTTGTCCATGGTCCCGTCTCCGTCGCAGGAATTGCCGGGCGGGCCTTACACCCGGCAGGCCCTGCACGCAACGCGGCGCTCAGCTCCGCGGGGCGTCGAAGTCGAACCCGTAGCCGATATCGGCAAGCCTCACGGGCGCCAGCGCATAGGTGGCGCGGCGCAGGTGATCCATCAACGCCGCGGCGTCGTTGCGGCGGCTGGCGATCTCCTCGGGGGGGACCGGCTCGCCGATGCGCACGCGCACCACGCCCCCGACCTGGCGGCGGAACTCGTTGATCAGCAGGCCCAGCCGCAGGGTGGCGTGCAGGTGAGAGGCGAGCTGGAACAGGCGCGAGTTCGCCCCCTCGAAATAGACCGGCGCCACCGCCGCCCCGCTGCGCGAGACGAGCCGCGCGGTGAAGGTGCGCCAGGCCGGATCCATCGGCCGCCCGAACGGCGCGCGCGAGGTCGAGATCGCGCCCCCGGGAAACACGCCCACCGCGCCCCCGTCCTCGAGATGCGCAAGCGCGCGGCGCCGCGTCTCCAGGTTCAGGCGCTGCGCCTCGCGGTCGCCGTCGAACGAGATCGGCAGGATCACCTCGTCCAGCTCTCGCGCCTTGCGGAACACATGGTTGGCCACGATCCGGAACCCGGGGCGGCGGGCCGACAGCACCCGGCCCATGATCAGCCCGTCGAGGATGCCGAACGGGTGGTTGGCGACCAGCACCAGCGGGCCCGTGGCGGGGATCCGCTCCAGCCCCGCCTCGCCCAGGTCGAGCGTCAGTCCGTAGCGGCGGACCATCACCTCCCAGAAGTCGGCCCCGGCGGCGACCTCGCGCTCGTAGTCGCGGGCCCGGCGGATCAGCGAGGGGCGGCCGGTGAGGTTTTCAAGGCTGCGGACCATCAGGCGGCCCGCCGGGGTGCGGACCCCGTGGGCATAGCTGATTTCGCGAACGACGGCGCCTTGCATGGCCGCATCTCCTGTCGCCGGCTCCCGCGGGGGCTTCTGCCGCTGCGGGCGCCGGGCGGCAAGGCGAAATCGCGCGCAAATGAAAACGCCCCGCGCCTGGGGCGCGGAGCGTGAGGTTCCGGCGATCGGTCCCGCGCGGCAGGCGCGCGGGAGGCCGTATCAGCGCTTGGAGAACTGGAAGGAGCGGCGGGCCTTGCGGCGGCCGTACTTCTTGCGCTCGACCACGCGGCTGTCGCGGGTCAGGAAGCCGGCGGCCTTCAGGGCCGGACGCAGGGACGGATCCCACAGCGTCAGGGCCTTGGAGATGCCGTGCTTCACGGCGCCCGCCTGGCCCGAAAGGCCGCCGCCCTTGACGGTGCACATCACGTCGAACTGGCCGTCCACTCCGGCCACGCCGAAGGGCTGCGCGATCACCATCTGCAGCACGGGGCGGGCGAAGTAGGCCGCAGCCTCCTTGCCGTTGACCGTGATCTTGCCGGTGCCGGGCTTCACCCACACGCGGGACACGGCGTCCTTGCGCTTGCCGGTCGCGTAGGAGCGGTTGAGCGCGTCGCGGATCGGCTCGCGCGGGATCGCGGGCTCGGCCGCGGGGGCGTCGCCCTCCAGGCTCAGCTCGGAGAGGTCGTCGAGGGTCTTCACGTCGTCGTCGGCCATCGTCAGGCGCTCCGGGTGTTCTTGGAGTTCAGGGCGGCCACGTCGATCGCCTCGGGGGTCTGGGCCTCATGCGGGTGCTCGGCGCCCGCATAGACGCGCAGGTTCGACAGCTGCTTGCGGGTCAGCGGACCGCCCGGCATCATGCGCTGCACGGCCTTCTCGACCACGCGCTCGGGGAACTTGCCCTCGAGGATCTGGCCGGCGGTGCGGGACTTGATGCCGCCCGGGTAGCCGGTGTGCCAGTAGTAGGTCTTGTCAGCGCGCTTGCGGCCGGTCAGCTGGATCTTCTCGGCGTTGACCACGATCACGTTGTCGCCCATGTCCATGTGCGGCGTGAACGAGGGCTTGTGCTTGCCACGCAGGCGCATGGCGATCAGGGCGGCGAGGCGGCCCAGCACCAGCCCCTCGGCGTCGATCACGACCCACTTCTTGTCGATGTCGGCCGGCTTGGCGGAAAAGGTCTTCATCGGTTCGTCGTCTCTTTCATCTCCGGGCCCAGACGCTCCCGGAGGAACGGGGCGGCCGGCGGCGTCAGGGGCGAAGCTCGGAGCGTTCGCCGGACGGATGCGCGCCTTCTAAGCGATCCCGTGGCCGAGTCAACTGGCTTTGATCCGGACAGGCCGGAAATAGACCCATGTTTTCAAACTCTTCGCAATAAGGTATCCAGATACCCCATATTTCTGCACCCCCGCGCCCCGAAACCGCGACGCCGCGGAACGCCGACGCGTCCCGCCCGACGAGACACGGGGCCCCGAAGAGGCGAGCGAACAGCGCGAGACAGAGGGGCGAGGGGCGCGGGAGAAGGGCGCGATCGTCGAGCGACCGCGCGCGCCTTCTCCCGCTCGACCGCCGCACGAGCCGCCCGCCCCAGACAGGCGCCCGCGAGGGTCGAGGACGGCGCTTCCTGCGCGGCGTCGCCTCCCTGGCGAACGCCGGCGGCCGGCTCCCGTCCGCGCCGCGGCAGGACCAGGGGCCCGGCGACGACGCGCTGCGATGTGGACTCCGCGGTCTCCTCGCGGCAATCTGCGTTTCGCAAACCGCCCCGCCAATTCGCGAATGACGGTCCTTCCATGAGTGTTTTCAGTACGCTGCATCTTGCGCTTCGTGAACTGCAGGACCGGCTGCGATGCCGTCGGCTGTGGCTCGCCTTCGTCTCGGTGGTCGCGGTGTTCTGCATCGTGGCGCCGTTCGGGACGGCCGAGCGACTCTCTCCCCTCGGCCTGACGGCGTTCTGGATCCTGCTGCACACGGCCTGCTGGGGGCTGGGTATCCTCGGCGCGGCCCTGATCTCGGCGCTGCGGCCGCAGGCGGGACCCGCGGCGCTGCTGGCCGCGACTGTCGGCGCGACAGCCCTGCCGATCGCCGCGACCGTCGCGGGGCTGCGCGCGGTGTTCCTCGATTCGCCCTTCACGATGACGGCGGTGCTGGCGATCCTTCCGATCTCGGCGGCGCTGACGCTGATCCTGGCGATCAACGCCCGGGCGATGGCCATCCCGCTGGGCGACGCCGGCGGCCTGGGCCCGCGCGAGACGCCGCGCCCGACGCCCCCCGCCCCGCCCCGGCCTCCCGTCGAACCGCGCGTCGCCCGCCCCCCCGTCGCCCCGCCCGCCCTCACCCTGCCCGCCGGCGCCCTGCCCGCGCCCGCGGGGGCCCCGTCGCCACGCCTGCTGGAGCGGCTGTCGCCCGAGCGCCGCGGCGCCCTTCGGCGCCTGTCGATGCAGGACCACTATGTCGAGGTCGTCACCGACCGCGGGGCCGAACTGGTGCTCCTGCGACTGGGCGACGCCATCGCCGAATGCGCGCCGGTCGAGGGGATGCAGGTGCACCGCTCGCACTGGGTGGCGCGCAGGGCCGTGGCCGCCGTCTGGCGCGACGGCGACCGGGCGATGCTGCAGCTGACGGGCGGCGAGCGGATTCCGGTCAGCCGCGGACGGGTCCCGGCGCTGCGCGAGGCCGGCTGGCTGCCCGCCCCCCGCGACGCCCGGCCCGATCAGCCCGCGGGCGGGATCGAGTAGGTCAGCGTGGCGTGCGCCACCGGCCCCGAGACGCCGGGCGAGAAGATCGTGCAGTCCCCCACCACCAACGCCCGGCCCAGCTTCAGGATCCGCGCCTCGCAGACCAGGTCGCGCGGCTCGGGCTTGCGCATGAAGTTGATGCTGCACGAGGTGGTCACCGCCAGCGCCTGACGCCCGATCATCGCCAGCGTCACCGCGTAGAAGGCGCAGTCGGCCAGGCCGAACATCGTGGGCCCCGAGACGGTGCCGCCAGGCCGCAGGTCCTCGGGCGTGACCTTGCGGCGCACGCGGGCGAACATCGACGCGACCTCCTCGATGACGAACTTGCCCTCCATCTCCGGGAACACCTCGTCGAGATAGACGGCGAGCTCGGTCTCGGTCATCAGCGGCTGCATGCGGTTCCTCCCCTTCGGCGCTGAACGCTCTCGGGCGGGATTGATCGCGGGCGCGGGGGCCGGGGTCAAGCGCGGGGCTTGGGCGAGGCCCCTCGCGGCGCTATGGTCGCCCCGACCCAGACCAGCCCCGGGAGGCCCGCCATGACCGCGAACACCCAGAGCGTCGCCGACGCCCCGGCCGCCGAGGACCTCCTGCTGCGCGAGGACCTCGGCCCCGTGGCGCGCCTGACGCTGAACCAGCCCCGGAAGATCAACGCCCTCTCCGAGGCGATGCTGACCCGCCTGCAGACCGAGCTCGACCGGCTGGCGGGCGAGCCGCAGGTGAAGGCGGTGATCCTGCGCGGCGCCGGCAAGGCCTTCTGCGCGGGCCACGACCTGCGCGAGATGCAGGCCGCGCGGCAATCGCCCGACGGGGGCCGGGCCTGCTACACCGCCCTGTTCGCGCAGTGCGGGCGGATGATGACCGCGATCACCCGCCTGCCCCAGCCGGTGATCGCCGAGGTGCACGGCGTGGCCACGGCCGCGGGCTGCCAGCTGGTGGCGACCTGCGACATGGCGGTGGCCGCCGACACGACGCGCTTCGGGGTGAACGGCGTGAACATCGGCCTGTTCTGCTCGACGCCGATGGTGGCGCTGACGCGCAATGCGCCCGCCAAGCACGCCTTCGAGATGCTGACCACGGGCGAGTTCATCGACGCCGCCCGCGCTCGCGAGATCGGCCTCGTCAACCGCGTGGTCCCCGAGGGGTCGCAGTCCGACGCCGCGCTCGATCTGGCCCGCACGGTGGCCGCCAAGCTGGGCGTGGCGGTGCGCATCGGCAAGGAGGCGTTCTACGCCCAGGCCGGCATGAGCCTGGAGGCCGCCTACGCCTACACCGGCCGGGTGATGGCCGAGAACATGCTCCACCGCGACACGGCCGAGGGCGTGCAGGCGTTTCTCGAGAAGCGCGACCCCGACTGGAAGGCCTGAGGCGGAGCACGGGCGCAGCCGGCCAGCGGACGCTGAACCTGGGTTCCCTCAGCCGCCGGCATGGGCCTCGTCGACCGGAGACCGACGCGCGCCGCGTGCCGGGCCCCGGTCGCCTTCTGGCTCAGGGATACGGGCAGCCCTCGCGGGAATTCGAAGCGTCCTCTCCCACTGTTCAGGCCTATGCCGCGGGCGTTCCCCCGCGTGCGCGTCGCAGTCGGGATTCTGCGGCCTGGCCCGCCCATGCCGGCGCGCGGGGCAGCGGCGCCCGGCTCCTGAACGAGCGACGGCTGCCCGTTCGGCGCGGGCTCCAGATGAGATGCGAGGAGATCGCGCGCGGACCCTGCGGCGCACGCTCGGCCCGCCCTTCCGGGCTCGACCCATCGGTCGCGCCTTCCCGCGACGCCCTTGCGGCGCGCTTCCGGGCGGCGAGTGCCCGGTCGCTCGGTCGTTGGAGGGGAAGAACCAGGGAGACGGTCAATGGACACCGACGCTCGTCAAACGAGCGCGCGTTTCGCCGTCACGTCCTGGATGGCGAGGATCCGCGGCGCCGGGAGCGCCTGCGACCGCAGAGTGCGGTCGGCCGAGACGTTTTCCGGCGCATGGGTTGGATCTATGGACCCCGCGGCAGCTCGTCAGCGCCTCTCCCGAGCCCATATGCGCGCGGCCGGATCACCCGGCAGCGCGCATTCGGGCCCGGGGGGGGGCGTCCGGGAACGCCGTCTCGCGGTCCGCGGCGGCGTGGGAGCGCGTCGCTCCCTCGGCGGTCTGGACGCGGGGCGCGTCGGCCAGATCGAGGGCCCGGGCGCGCTTGCTTCGCAGATGGTCGGCGAAGGCGAGCATGTCGTTGAGGTCGGAGGTCTTGCGGAACACTGCGACGATGTTGGTGGACATCCCGAAGAGTTCCCCGTGAGGATAATCGGCCTGGCCGGTGACCACGATCACCGCCGCGCCGGGGGCGCGGATCGCCGCGCTCTGCGCCACGGTCAGGCCGGAGCCGTCCGGCAGGCCCAGGTCCGCGATCACCAGATCAAAGGGAATCAGGAGCATTTGCGCGAACGCAGCCTCGGCTGAGTTCACCGCCACGGCCTCGAATCCCAGGTCGGCAAGTTCAAGCCGCCAGAGTTCGGCCAGCTCGACATAGTCTTCGACGATCAGACACCGCATCGTTGTTCCCATCGGCCCGCTCTTCGCCTCGCACTCAGATTAGGTCCGCCTTGGTTGAGGAAAGGTTTCCTTGACGGCCAGGCCGGGCGCCCGCGGCGCCCGGTCGGTTCGGATTTTCGGAGAAACGTCCCGGTCAGACGCCCAGGGCGTCGTCCAGGATCGGCCCCGGGCGCAAGTTCGCCTGGGTCCAGTATCGCCGAACCTCAGCCAGCAAATCTTCGAGAGCGGCGAAATCCGCAGTCTTGCAGACATAGGAGTTGGCATGTCCGTCGAGCGCCCGGGCGACGTCCTGCCGGGCGCGAGAGGTGGTCAGGATCACCACGGGGATCCGTCGCGTCCGCGGGTCGGCTTTCAGCGCCGCCAGCGTCTGGAACCCGTCCATGCGCGGCATGTCGAGGTCGAGCAGCACCAGGTCCGGAAGGTGGACCGAGGGGTCGTCGCGCGACCGGGACAGACAGGCGAGCGCCATCTCCCCGTCAACGCAGCGCCGCACGTCGACGGGCGCGGTGGCGTCCTCGAGGATCTCCATGATCAGTTCGGCATGGTCCTCGTTGTCCTCCACGAGCAGGATGCGGAACGGGTCCTGGGAGGTCACGCGACGCTCCTTTCATGGGCGCCCCGCCCGCCAGCGGTCGTGGGGGACGGCTCATGCGGATCGGGGGAGGCGGGCGGCGACGGCTCGGCATGGTCGGCGCCGGCCGGCGCGGCGAAGGGGGGCGCGTCAAGCGCGACCGGCTCGCCCACGGGGGCGGCGACCGGATCGTCCTGGGGGGCGGCGAAGGCGAAGGGACGCGCCTCGAAGCTGCGGCCGGCGGCGGCGGCGCTGTCCTCGGCGTGCTCGGCAAGGGCCACATCGGGGCCGACCGGGAAGCCGATCCAGAAGGTCGCGCCGTGGCCGGGGCGGGAGTCGACGCCTACACGCCCCCCGTGCCGCTCGGCGATCTTGCGCACGGTCGCGAGTCCCAGGCCGGCGCCCTCCTCGGTCGAGCCCGCGCCAAGACCGCGGCGATAGAGGTCGAAGATCCGCTCGCGGTCCTTCGCGGCCACGCCCGGACCCTGGTCGCGCACGCCGATCTCGACCAGGCCGCCGCGGCTGCGCGAGATCACCTCGACCGTCATTCCCGGTTCGGGACAGCCGTAGCGCACGGCGTTCTCGACCAGATTCTGCAGGGCCTGGCGCAACAGCACCTCGTCGGCGCGGACCACCGGCAGGGGGCGCATCACGATCAGGCGCGCGCGCGCGCGCTCCAGCCGGCTGGAGAGCGCCTCGGCCACCGCGTCGGCGACGCGGTCGACCTCCACCCAGGCGAGACGCGCATCCCCCGCCCCGGCGCGGCCAAGGCGCAGGATCCCCTCGATCAGCTCGGACATCGCGTGGACGTTGCGCGAGATCCGCTCGGACGCGGAGCGCGCCTTCTCGGCGTCGCCCTGGTCGAGATGGCGGTC
Organism: uncultured Albimonas sp.; assembly: GCF_963977235.1. NCBI lineage: Bacteria > Pseudomonadati > Pseudomonadota > Alphaproteobacteria > Rhodobacterales > Paracoccaceae > Albimonas > uncultured Albimonas sp. The sequence continues at coordinate 93,738 of NZ_CAXBOD010000010.1, read as the reverse complement.
GAGACGGCGCGCAAAGCCGCCGATCGAGACCAGCGGGCTCTTGAGATCGTGGGAGACGACGTAAAGCAGCCGCTCCATGTCGCGGGAGCGGGATTCGAGCTCGGAGTTCTTGAAGGCCAGCGCCTCGGCAAGGCGCGCCTGTTCGGCGCCGAAGCGACGCGCCTCGGCCAGGCGGCCCGCGCGCTCGCGTTCGCGCACCTGCCAGAGCAGCGCGCCGCCCAGGAACATCGCCCCGCCCAGCACCGCGACCGAGCCAAACGCGATGCGCTCGCGGGTCCACCACGAGGGCGGGGGGCCGAACCAGCGGTCCTCGAGCTCGGCGAATCGGCCGCCGGCCTGCATCGCCTCGATCGCCTGGTCGAGGCGCTTCGCGAGGCCCGGCAGACGGCGGTCGACGGCGATCGCGACCGGCGTCACGCGCAGCCACGGCCCGACGCGCGCGAATCGACCCTGCTGGTCGAGCGCGAAGACCCCGCGGTCGAACGTCTCCTCGAGCAGCACCACCGCGTCGACCCCGCCGTCGGCGAGCGTCTCCATCAGGTAGCTGAAGCCGACGATCGAGAGCGGCGTGGCGCCCGGCAAAGCCTCGGCCAGTCTGCGGCCAAGACCGCCGGCCTGGTAGCCGACCCGGGCGCCCTCGAGGTCGCCCGCCTCTCGCGCCCCGGCCAGCCGTTCGGCGTTGCGGGCCGAGGCGAAGAGGCCGCTTCGCACCTCGACCAGCGGACGGGTGAAATCGATCATCTCGCGGCGCTCGTCGGAGACGCCCAACACCGCGAGCGCCTGCACCCGGCCGTCGCGCAGCGCCTGCAACGCGTCCCCCGGGCTGTCGAAGGCGCGGAACACCGGGCGCAGGCCGGCGTCGCGGGCGGCCTCGACAAACACCTCGGCGCCAAAGCCGCCGGGCACGTTGCCAGGGCTCGAGATCAGGTAGGGCGGCAGGGGAAACCAGCCCACCGCCACTTCGGCCACCAAGGGTTCGGCCTCGCTCTCGGGCCCGGACTGCCCGCTCGCCGGGCCGGACCAGGCCAGCGCGGCCAGCAGGACGAGCGCCAGCGCCCCAAGAAGGTCGCCGACGCAGGGCGCCCGGGGCCGGGCGGCGACCGCGCGGACCGAGCTCGCGCGCCCGGGACGGCCGTCCGCGGACCGGCAGTGAGGGGCGCGGGACATGACGGCTCCTTCCGGTTCGCCGGCGAGATCAGTCCGCCGACGGCGCAGGGTGGCGCCGGCGCCGTTAACAGCTGGTAAACGCCGCGCCAGACGGCGAGGCGCGGCCGCCTGCCGCGCCCGCGAGGCGGCCGAACACGCGCCCCCGGCAAAGCGACACATTCGATTGGACTTTCGCCGGGCGCCATTCTAAGCCATCCTTATGGCAACCGTGACGACCGACACACCCTCCCGGACCCGCAAGTGGTTCGACCGGCGGACGCCGCCGACGCTGTTCACGCTGGTGGCCATGGCCGGCATGGGCGCGCTGAGCATGAACATCTTCCTGCCCTCGATGCCGGGCATGGCGAAGGGGTTCGGGGTCGACTACTCGGTCATGCAGCTGGCGGTGTCGCTTTATCTGCTGGCGATGGCCGTGCTGCAGCTGGTGATCGGGCCGCTGTCGGACCGGCTGGGCCGGCGCCCGGTGCTGCTGGGCGGCCTCGCGATCTTCGCGCTCGCCACGATCGGCTGCCTGACGGCGGAAACGATCGAGGGCTTCATGGCCTACCGGATGCTGCAGACCACCTCCTCGGCCGGGCTGGTGCTGTCGCGGGCCATGGTGCGCGACATGTCCACCCAGGAGACCGCGGCCCAGATGATGGGCTATGTCGCCATGTGCATGGCGGTGGTGCCCATGGTCGGCCCGCTGATCGGGGGCCTGCTGGATCAGGCTTTCGGCTGGCACGCCAACTTCGTGGTGCTGCTGGTCGCCTCGCTGTCGGTCCTGGCCGTGTGCTGGGCGGATGCGGGCGAGACCAACATGAACCCCACCGCCTCCTTCGCCGAGCAGTTCCGGGCCTATCCCGAGCTGGTGCGCTCGCACCGCTTCTGGGGCTATGCGCTGGCCTGCGCCTGCGCCTCGGGGGCGTTCTTCGCGTTCCTGGGCGGCGCGCCCTACGTGGCGAGCGAGGTGCTGGGGCTGAGCCCGTCGAAACTGGGCGTCTACTTCATGTTCATGGCCGGGGGCTACATGGTCGGGAACTTCCTGACCACGCGGCTGGCCGCGCGGCTGGGCATCGACCGGATGATCGTGATCGGGGCGGTGCTGAACATCGTGGCGATGTCGGCCTCGGCGCTGATGTTCCTGGGCGGGGCGACGGACCCGCTGGCGCTGTTCGGGCCGACCTTCTTCGTGGGCATCGGCAGCGGCATGGCGATGCCCAACGCCATGGCCGGCCAGCTCTCGGTCCGCCCGCACCTGGCGGGCAGCGCCTCGGGCCTGGGCTCGACGCTGATGCTGGGCGGGGGGGCGCTGCTCTCGGCGGTGACCGGCTGGCTGCTCGAGGTGTTCGGCGGCGCGCTGCCGCTGCCGCTGGTGCTGGTGGCCACCGGCTTTGCGATGCTCGGCTCGATGGCCTTCGTCTATTCGGCGAACCGGCGGCGCGGGCCCCTGCCCGCGGGCGATCCGGCGGGCGGCGAGAGGCCGGGCGGACCGCTCTGAGCCGCGCCGGCGCGCGCGCGGGCCGCCCCCTGCGGCGAAGCGCGTGACTGCGATCGGACCGCGCGATATTGCGCCGCGGCGGGCGCGTGACTAGCTTCCTGCGGTCCCGCGCCACTTGGCGGCGGGACGCCCGTCCCGACCGCCCGCGCCGATCCGCGGCCCAGTTTCCGGGCCCGATCCCAGACCCAGAGGCGCGCCCACCCGACCGCAGCGGCCGCCCGACCGGCGCGCTCCGCCTCTCGCCCCCAGGAACTCCCGCACGATGGCCGTCTCGCCGCGACGCTCCCAATCCCGTTCGAGCCGCCGCGGGGTGTTCCAGCGCTGGCGCGCGAACTTCCTGACCGGGCTGGTGATCGTCGCGCCGGTGACGCTGACGCTTTACCTGGTGTGGACGGTGATCACCTTCGTGGACGACAAGATCGTCCCGCTGGTCCCCGCCCTCTACAACCCCTCGACCTGGATCGGGGTGGATGTGCCCGGCTTCGGACTGGTGGTGTTCCTGGTGTTCACCGCGGTGGTCGGCGCGCTGACCAAGAACCTGTTCGGCCGCCAGCTGGTGCTGCTGGCCGAGCGCTGGGTCGACCGGATGCCGATCGTGCGCTCGGTCTACAACGGCGTGAAGCAGATCATCGAGACGGTGCTGACCCAGAGCTCGGGCGCCTCGTTCAAGCAGGCCTGCCTGGTGGAGTATCCGCGCCGCGGCCTGTGGGCCATCGCCTTCATCTCGACCGAGACCCGCGGCGAGGTCCCCGAGCGGGTGGCCGCCTTCAACGGCCTCGCGGGCCCGGAGCCGGGGAGCATGGTCTCGGTGTTCCTGCCGACCACGCCGAACCCGACCTCGGGCTTCCTGCTGTTCGCGATGCGCGAGGACGTGGTGCTGCTCGACATGACCGTCGAGGAGGCCGCCAAGCTGGTGATCTCGGCGGGGCTGGTGGTGCCGCCCACGGCCGAGGAGCGGGCCGCGGGCCTCGCCCGACGCCAGCCCAACGGCAAGCCCCGCGCCGGGGCGCCGCGCACGGGCGCGACGGCCCGCCCCCCCGCCTCGGCCCGGCGCGACTGACGCCAGCCCCCCCGCTTCCCGACGCTGCGCGTCTCTCTGCTCCTTCGAAAGGATCCCGCCATGTTCGCCGCCGGCGCCTGGGCGGCCGGCGCGACCGGCTTCGCCACGGGCTTCTCGCTGATCCTCGCCATCGGAGCGCAGAACGCCTTCGTGCTCCGCCAGGGGCTGCGGGGGCGGCATGTGGGCTGGGTGTGCCTGACCTGCGCGGTCTCGGACGCGCTGCTGATTGCGACCGGCGTCGCGGGGTTTGGCGCGGCGGCGCAGCGGTGGCCGTGGCTCGGCCCGGCGATGGCGCTGGCGGGGGCGGCGTTCCTGGCGGTCTACGGCGCCCTGCGTCTGCGCGCGGCGCTGGGGCCGGCCGAGGCGCTGGCCGCCGGCGCGGGCGCCGATCTGGGCCTGCGCGCGGTGCTGCTGCAGACGCTGGCCTTCACCTGGCTGAACCCGCATGTCTACCTCGACACGCTGGCGCTGGTGGGCGCGGTGGGGGCGCCGTTCGCGGGGGCCGAGAAGCTCGCCTACGGGATCGGGGCGGGGGGCGCCTCGTTCGTGTTCTTCTTCGGGCTCGGCTACGGGGCGCGGCTGCTGGCGCCGGTGTTCGCGCGGCCCGCCGCCTGGCGGGCGCTCGACGCCGGCATCGCCGTGGTGATGTGGGCGATCGCGGCGCGGCTGACCCTGCACGCGCTGGGCTGAGGGGCTCAGTCCCCGGCCGGCCTGACCACCAGTCGCGCGACCAGCCTGCGGGTCAGCGGCGCCACGACCAGCACCGCGGGAAAGGCCACCGCCCAGGAGGTCAGCCACGCCCCCAGCCACAGGGCGGGAAAGCCCGCGTCCAGCGTCTCGGCGGCGCGCAGGGTGGCGATGCCCGAGACCATCAACGACATCAGTCCGCTGAGGATCAGGCCGAACAGGACGGAGGCGTAGCGGGCCGGGATCATCGAGGGCTCCTGCATGGGGGAGCGGCCACGCTACCGGCCCGCGGCGGCGGCGCCAGTGCGACCCGGCGCCCCTCTGCCACGGCGTCAGCGGGGCGCGAGGGCGTCCAGCAGCGCGTCATGGCCCGGCAGCTCGGCGGCCAGGCGCCGGGCCTGCGCCACCAGCTCGGGGTCGGGGCGCGGCGGCGGCCCGGCGGCCGGACCCAGCGTCCGGGGCCGCCAGCCCAGGCCGTGCAGGATGAACTCCCAGTTGCGATGATTGAACGCCTGCAGGGAATTGGGGAAGTCCGCGGCGACGGGAGGGCGGGATTCCCACAGCTCCAGCAGGTGGGCCACGCGATCGGTGCGCCGCGCGGGATCGGCCGCGTCGCGCCAGAACGGCGTGTCGCGCCGGGGCGAGGCGGCGTAGTGCACGGACACGAAATCCACGACCTCATCGTGGGCCGCGACAAGGTGGGCGGAGTAGGCGCGCGCCAGCGCCGGGTTGGGGCCCGCGAGCGGGGCGTTCTCGGCCAGCAGCCCCGCGGCGAGGTCGGCGAGATGCAGGCCGGTCGACTCCAGCGGCTCGACGAAGCCCGCGGCGAGGCCCACGGCCACGACATTGGCCTGCCAGGGCTGCGCGAGGCGCCCGACCTGGAAGACGAGGCGCCGGGCCTCGCCGGCCCCGGGGCTCTCGGCGCGCAGGACGTCCTCGGCGGCGGCGGGGGAGAGATGGGCGCTGGAATGCACATAGCCCCGGCCGCGGCGGGCGCGGAGCGGGATGTCCCAGGTCCAGCCGGCTTCGCGCGCGGCGGCGAGCGTGAAGGGCCGCGTGGGACCGGGCGCGCAGGGCGCGCGCAGGGCCACGGCGGCGTCGCAGATCAGGTGGCGCGACTGGTCGACAAAGCCCCCCTGCCCGATCAGCAGCCGCCGAAAGCCGGTCGCGTCGACGAAGAGGTCCGCGGCGAAGCGGCGCCCGTCCGCGGCCCGGACCTCGCCCAGCGGCTGGCCCATGGCGCGCGCGGGCGCCTCGAGATGGGCCGCGACGCGCACCACGCCGCGGGCGGTGGCGCGCGCGGCCAGCAGCTCGGCGAAGGCCTCGGCGTCCATGTGATAGGCGTAGGGAAGGGGGCCGGCGTAGTCGGGATCCTCCGCCCGCCGCGGCCCGCGAAAGGCGGCGGCAAGCGCGGGCTGCGGGGTCACCAGATCGGCGAAGGGCGTTCGCCCGTCCGAGCGCAGGAAGCGCGCGCCAGCCTGCTCGGCCGCGTCGCCGGGGCGGGTGTGGAACGGGTGGGCGAAGCCGGAGCCGGGGCCGCCCCAGCCGGCGAAGACGATCGCCTGCTTGAAGGTCGCCTCGGTCGCGGCGAGGAACTCGGCCTCCGAAATCCGCAGGCGGCGCAGGGCCTTGCGGATCGTGGGCAGCGTCGCCTCGCCGACCCCGATGCGGGGCGTGTCGGGGGATTCGACCACCGTGATCGCCGCCGCGCGCGCGCCTTCGCGATTCAGCGCCGCGTCGAGCGTCGCCGCCGCCAGCCACCCCGCAGAGCCGCCCCCCGCCACCAGGACGCGGAGCGGCGCCCCCGGGCCCGGGCCCGGGCCCGCGCTCACCACGGGGGCCCGGACGCTGGCATGCTCAAGCCCCCCGCTCAGCCCTCTGCGGGGGCCGGCTCCTCGACCGGGGCGGTCGCGGGCGCGGCAGGCGCCGCGGCAAGACGCTGGGCCATCGGGGTGATGTTGGCCAGCGAGTGCAGATGCGCGTGGATCAGCTCCAGCTCGTCGGACCGCGCGAGCTGCAGCAGCGTCTCGTCGGGCAGCTTCCTGAGCCGCTCGCGGTCCACCGTCATGAACCCCGAGAGCGAGGGCGTCTGCCCGTCGGCCAGGCGGAACTGGGCGGTGGCCGGCTGCAGAAGCTCGAGGTCGCGCAGCTTGGCGCAGAAGCGGCCGGTGGCGGTGAACTGCGTCTGGTACTGGGTCGCGAAGTCCAGGATCGTCGAGAGATACTGGGTCCTGGCGCCCTCGGAGTCGAAGAGACGCTCGCCCCGCCCCTCCTGGTTGAGGCCCTCGAACTCCTCGTCGATGCACAGCGAGAAGGTCTTGCCGTCCTCCGAGCGCGAGAACACGAACGGGTAGCGGCGCAGGAAGGCGGGGATGTAGCGCCCCCCCCAGGCGCCGTCGGCGCCCACGAAGCTGTTCTCCTCTCCGCGCACGCCCAGCAGGGCCGAGGGCATGATCGCGTCGCCCTCGCCCGCGAAGACGATGGCGTATTCCAGGCTGGCGGGCAGGAACTCGGCCGCCACAAGGGGGGCCGCGTTGATCCCGCGGGCGAAGGCGTAGGACCGCCCCGCCGCCACCGACCAGTCGCGGTGACGCTGCGCCGAGACGCTGACCGCCCGTTCGTAGATGAGAAGCTGCTTGGCCATGAGGTCCGGCCTTTCGTTCATGTTTCGTTTACGCGTTCGCCGGAGCCCCCCCGGCGTCTGACCGTCCCACGCTACGGGGTCGGTTTCCCTAGTGGCAAGAGCCAATCCCCCTCCCAGCCGAAGCGCTCGACATAGGCGGCGTTCAGGCCAAGGCATTGATCCGACGCGCAGGTCGCGCGGTGGACGCACTGGTGGAAGCCGTTGCGCTCGAACTCCGTCCAGAAGGCGGGATCGATCAGCAGCAGCGGCTGGTCGTTGACCAACGCGTCCCCCAGCCCCTCGGCGACGAGCAGGCAGTGCGGGAAGTTTTTCACCTCGACAAAGCGGCCCAGCGCGCGGGCCCGGCGGATCGCGGGGGCGAGGTCGGGCAGGATCGCCGCGTGCGGGGCGCACAGGCCCTTCTCGTCGGTCTCCGACATCGGCCAGTAGACCCAGAACTCCATCTGGATCAGGCGCTTGAGGTGCGCCAGCGCCTCCACCAGGTCGCCCAGCAGCGGGTGTGACAGGCGGGTGACCACGGTGTTGGTGAACAGCCGCGCGCGGGGGTCGGCGTCGAGGATCTCGAGCCCGCGCAACATCTTGTCCCAGGCGCCGGGGACGGCGGTGATCCGGTCGTGGCTCTCGGCGTCGGCGCCCGCGACCGAGACGAAGAACTCGTCCACGCCCGCGTCCAGCAGGCGGGCGCCGAAGTCGGGCCGCGCGAGCGCCATGCCGTGGGTCTGGATGCGCACATGCGCGAACCCCGCGGCGCGGGCGCGACGGGCAAGATCGGGGAGATCGCGCCGCAGCGTGATCTCGGAGCCGGTCAGGATCAGCCCCTTCCAGCGGCGGTTGCGGCGCTGCTCGTCGAGCACCGCCTGGAACTCGCTGTCGGGCTGGGGGGTCAGGCGGTCCATCGTCCCCTCGATCATGCAGTGAACGCACGCGAGGTTGCAGCGGAACTCCATGGTCAGCGAGACGTAGTCGGCGTGATCGCGCAGCGACAGGCGCGGCTGGGCCGGGGCGTCAGAGAAGGCCATAGACGCTCCCCTTGGCGACGTGGACGGCGCCCTCCGCGACGCGGTGGTCGTAGCCGGCATCGAACAGGTGGTGCGAAAGGGCGGGCAGATGCGCCTGCGTCCACTCGATCAGCGGCGCGGGGAAGCCTGCGCGGCGCAGGAAGATCAGCATCGCGCCCGCCTCGATGCGCGAGAAATAGATCCCGTCGAACAGCCGCTTCTGGGCGACGACGAGGACGGCGGCGTTCATCTCGGGCCAGAACAGCGCCTCGGGCGCCACGCGGCGGGCGTCGAACCGGGGGCTGGCGAAGGCTTTCGCCCGCGCGTCCTCGGCCTGGGTGGCGGCGTCGTGGAACCAGTAGAGGTTGCGCAGCTCCAGCCCCTCCGGCCCCAGCCCGTGGCAGATCCCGGCCGAGAGACCGTCCGAGGGCAGCCCGGTGTAGAGGTCGAGCCGGTCGAGCGGGGCCCGGCGGCGGGCGATCGCCTCGTCGATCTCGAAGGAGAACATGAACCAAGGCGCGTCGTCGGCGGTGGGGGCGGTGACCTCGAGATGCGGACGCAGCGCGTCGAGGACCTGAGCCGAGGCGCACGCCCGCTCCCGCCGCGCGTAGTCATAGACGTAGAACTCCCACGACAGGCGCCCGTCCATGTGCTTGAGGCCCCAGACGGTGGCGAAGCGCCCCAGCCGCGCGCGGATCGCCTCGACGATGGGGGGCATCACGTCGCCGACCCCTGCGAGCGCAAAGGAGGCCGCGAGCAGCGCCTCGCTGCGCAGGGCCCCGGGGACGGGCGGGCGCGGGCGCGCATAGGGCCACAGGCAGAAATCGAGCGCCGGATCGCTGGGCTTGGCCCTGAGGGCCGGGGCGAGGGGGGCGTGCAGGGTCATCCCGGCCCGCCCCCGAAATAGATCGTGGCGAAGGGCGCGCCGGCGCGCGAGCGTCCGGCGGCGACATGGCCCAGCGGCTCGGCGCCGTGGGCGTCCAGCAACGCCTGCCCCCCCGGCGCGTCGAGGGCGCGATGCAGGGCAAGAAGCTCCGCCGCGGCGTCGGCCAGCGTCAGGCCGGCATCGTAGAGGTTGAGGTCCAGCGACAGGCGCGGCGAGGGCGGCTCGGCCACCTCCAGCGCGCGCGGGCCGCGGGCGGCGCGCGCGGCGAGGGCGCGGAGCGGGGCGTGGAGGGGCGCGGGCGCGAGGCGGTCCAGCAGGTCCTCCAGCCCCTCGTCGCGGCGGCAATAGGTGGCGAGCGCGGGCGGGGCGGCCCCATCCAGGCGCCACTTGGCGGCGAGGAACACCAGGTCGGCGCGCCGCGGCGGCGGGACCGCGAACTCGAGGTAGAGCTTCGCGGTGGCCGGCGGCTCGGCGCCGAAATGCAGGTGGGCGGCGGCGCCCGCGTAGGGGAGCAGGGGGGCGACGGCGGTCTCGGGCGCCCCCATGGCGTGCGCGGCGGCGAGGAGATCGGCGCGCGGATCCGCCCCCAGCGCGACGGAGAACAGCGCGCGGCCGCCCCGCGCCTCGCCCGCCTCCAGCTTCACGGAGCGTTCGGCCCCGAACGAAACGCCCAGCCCCGTCACGACCCCGCGCAGCCGCGCCGCGAGGTCGGGTCCGGGGGCGAGCGTATGGGCGGCGGTCAGCATGGCGCTCAGTTCGACGGCGGGCGGGCGAAGACCACCTTGCAGCGGTGTCCGCCGGGCAAGGCGCCCTCGGGGTTCGGCAGCTCCAGCCGCACGCCGAAGGTGCCCGAGGCCGCGTCGAACACCCGGTCGATCACCCTTACGGTGGCGGCATGGGCGCCCTCGACCGGGGGCGCGGGCAGGACCGTCGCCTCGTCGCCGACGGCGATCGAGCCATAAAGCTCGACCGGCAGGAACGCCTCGACATGGAGGGGGTCGAGCTTGACCACCACCGCCACGTGGCTCTCCTGGTGCATGTATTCGCCGGGGGAGAGGGTGCGCTCCTGCACGATGCCCTCGATGGGGCTGCGGATCTCGCGCAGCTTCACGGCGGCCTCGGCGCGGGCCAGCTCCTGGGCGGCGATGGCCTGTTCGGTCTCGACCTCGCGCAGGATCGAGCGGGCCTCGATGGCCGCGCTCTCGATCTCGTCCAGGGTCTCCTGGGTGGCGACGCCGCGGGCGAACAGCTCGCGCACGCGCTGCTGACGGCTTTCGATGAAGTCGACCCGCGCGGTCTGGGCCTCGATCGCGGCGGTCGAGGCGACGCGGGTGCGCAGCAGGTCGCGGGTCGCCCGCTCGAGCGTGGCGTCGAGGCGGGCGACGAGCTGGCCGGCGGCGACCTGATCGCCGCGCGCGACGGTGACCTCGGCCAGCAGTCCCGGCACGGCGGAGGCGAGCGCGATGACCACCGGCGGGTCGATGACGCAGTCGTGCCGCTCGCCCTCCTGCGCCGCGCCGGGCGCGGCGAGGAGGCAGGCCAGAACCGCTGCGAGACCCTGTTTCATACGCGCAAATCCTATTCCATCTGGCCCGACAGCGCGAGCATGTCGGCCAGCCGCTTGTCGGTTTCGAGCAGGTCGCGGCGCATCACGGCGTGGGCGTGCTCGACCGCCTTCTGGCGGGCGCGCAGCAGGCGCGCCGCCGCCCGCTCGCCCACGGCGCCCGGCAGCAGGGCCAGCGCCAGGCTGGCGAGCGCCCGGGCGGGGGCGGCCGCCCTGCCCTGCAGCAGCTCGTCGTCGAGACTGAGGAACGTCTGCACCCGGCCCGGATCGCCCTGGCGTCCGCAGCGGCCAGCCAGCTGCAGGTCGACGCGGCGGCTGTCGTGACGCTCGGCCACGATCACGTGCAGGCCGCCGGTCTCGGGCACGCCGGGCCCGAGGCGGATGTCGGTGCCGCGCCCGGCCATGGCGGTCGCGACCGTCACCGCGCCGGGCACGCCGGCGCGGGCGATCTTCTCGGCCTCGTCGGCGTCCTGCGCGGCCGACAGCACCTGGTGGGGCGCCCCCAGCGCCGCGAGGCGGGCCGACACCGCCTCGGCCGCGGCGACCGAGCGGACCCCGAGCAGGACCGCGCGCCCCTCGGCCTGAAGGCGGGCGATCTCGCCGGCCAGCGCCCGGTCGCGCGCCTCGCCCGAGCGCCAGACCCGGGGTCGGTCGACGCGGCGGGCGTCGGGACGATGGGTGGGGATGCGGTCCACCGGCAGGCGGTAGACCGACCAGAACTCCCAGGCGGAATCCCGCGCGGTGCCGGTCATCCCGCACAGGCGGTCATAGCGGCGGAAGAAGCGCTGGAAGGTGATGCGCGCCTCGGTGCGGTGGGGGGGCGAGGGCTCGAGCCCCTCCTTGAGCTCGATCATCTGGTGCAGGCCGTCCGACCAGGTGCGATCGGGCTGGGGGCGACCGGTGAACTCGTCCACGATGGCGATCTTGTCCTCGCGCACGATGTAATGCGCGTCGCGGCGGAACACGTGGTCGGCGGCCAGCGCCTGGACCACGGCATGCTCGCGGATCACCGGCACGCGGAAGGCGCGGGGCGCGTCCTCGTCCGTCTCGGCGAGATCGTCGAGCAGGTCGCGCCCCCTGTCGGTCAGCTCCACCCGGTCGCGGCGGGGCGAGAGGCGATAGTCGCGCCGCTCCTCCAACGCGGCCGCGACGGCGCGGGCGTGGCGGAAGAGCGCGAGGTCGGCGGGATCGGCGCCCTTGCCCGAGATGATCAGCGGGGTGCGGGCCTCGTCGATCATCACGCTGTCGGCCTCGTCCACCACCGCCACATGCAGGCCCCGCATGCGCAGATCGTCCGGCGCCTCGCGCCCGATCAGCCGCTCGGCCTTGCGGCGCAGGTTTCCGGGGCGCCGGCGCAGGTGGATGCGGTCGCGCAGGTAGTCGAAGGCCAGATCCTTGCCCGAGGCGTGGACCACGTCGGCGGCATAGGCGCGCCGCCGCGCCTCGGGCGGCTCGTCCGGGCGGATCGTGCCCACGCTCAGGCCCATGCGGGCGTAGAGGGGGGCCAGCTCCTCGCCGTCGCGCGCGGCGAGGTATTCGTTGGCGGTCACCACATGGACCGGCCGACCGGCGAGCGCATGGACCACGGCGGTCAGCGCCGCGACCAGGGTCTTGCCCTCGCCGGTGCGCATCTCGGCCACGAAGCCGCGCAGGAGGGCGCGCGCCCCCTGCATCTGCACGTCGTAGGGCCGCCGCCCGAGGCTGCGCCAGGCGGCCTCGCGCACATGGGCGAGGGCGGGGGCCAGGATCTCGTCGGCGGGATGGGTCCGGGCGCGCAGGCTCTCGCGCAGGGCGGGGAGGCGGGCGTCGAGTTCGGCGTCGCTCAGCGCCTCGAACCCGGGCGCAAGCGCCGAGGCGCGGGCGAGGAACCGCGCGGGACCCGCCGCGCGCAGGCGGGCGAGGCGCGCGGTGACCGGCGCCGCCGCGCGCCGGCCCCAGCGGTCGAGCGCGGCGTCGATCTCGTCGCCGCGCTCGGCATAGGCGACCGGGTGCGGCAGGCGCAGGGGGAGGGCCGCGTCAGACATTGAAGCGCGCCAGGAACAGCTGCCGGGCGGCGCGCCAGATGCGCGGGGCCAGCGGCTCAAGGCCATGGTCGAAGCGCAAAAGCGCGCGCTCTCCCACCATCTCGACCGGCAGCGGGTCGAGCGGGGCCACGTCGAAGCGGAAGGCGACGTCGAGCGTCGCGAGCCCATCGGGGTCGGAGGGCAGCGTCGGGAACGGGCCCCCGGCGGCGGTCGACAGGGCGCGCGAGGGCAGCCGCGCCTCGCCCTCGGGGGCCGCGCGCAGGATCGCGGCGGGGATCTCGCGGTCCAGCTGACGCTCGAACCGCAGGGCGACGGCGCGGGTGTCGCCGCGCACCAGCTCCGCCTCGGTCTCGGGCACGGCGATCGAGAGCACCACGGGCTCATCCGACAGCAGCCAGCCCACGGTCTCGCCCTTGGCGAGCCACTTGCCCAGCAGCCGGTCGGCGTCGCGGATCACCACCCGGCCCGCGGCGGGGGCGAACAGCTCGAGCGCGGCGGCGCGCTGACGGATATCGGCGACGCGGGCCTCGAGATGCTCGACCTGCACGCGGAACAGCTCGGCCTGCACCCGGTCGAGCATCAGGACCGAGCGCAGGCGCAGGCGCATCTCGGCCAGGCGCGACTCGAGCAGGCGGGTCTCGGCCGCGAGCGCGGGATCCTCGAGCGTCAGGATCGGCGCCCCGGCCGCGACCTTGCCCGAGGGGGCGTGCACGGCGGCGACAAAGCCCCCCGCGCCCGCGCGCAGGATCCGGTCCTCTTCGATCCGCACCACGCCCTGGGCGATCGAGGCGTGGGGCAGCGGCACGGCGAAAAGCCCCGCCGCGATCGCCCCCAGGACAACCCCGACCGCCGAAACCGCGCGCACCCGGCGGCCGCGAAGCGCGGGCGAGGCGACGACATGCCAGGCGCCCTTCATCAGCGGCCACAGGAAGGCGTTCGACAGCGACCACACCGCCAGCGCCGCGCCGATGAAGAAGAACTTGGTGGCCACGAACAGGCTGATCGCGACCGCGATGAACAGGCGATAGACGAAGGCCGCAACGGCGTAGAGGACGAACCAGGCCGCCTCGCCCCGCGCCGTGACCACGCTGTCGATGTCCTTGCGGCCGAAGGCACAGCGCTGCACGAGATTGAGGACATGCCGGTTCGCCCGGGTGCCGAGGTTGGGGATCTCGACCAGGTCGCACATCACGAAGTAGCCGTCGAAGCGCAGCAGCGGGTTGCCGTTGAAAAACAGCGTCGAGACGCCCCCGATCAGCATCACGTTGAAGCAGAAGGCGCGCAGCAGCCCCGGCTCGAGCTCGACCCACGTCAGCGCCGCGAGGGCCGCGAGCGCCAGCTCGACCATGATCCCCGCCCCGCCCACCACCGCGCGCCGCCACTTCGAGGCGAAGGCCGAGGAGGCCGAGGCGTCCACATAGGGCACCGGGATGAACACCAGGAACATCACGCCGACCTCATGCACCTCGCCCCCCCAGACCTTGGAGGCGTAGGCGTGGCCCAGCTCATGGATCGTCTTGACCAGCGGGTAGGCGATGGCGACGAGGGCGAGGTTCTCGACCGTCAGCACCCGGTCGGCGAGGCCCGAGGTCAGCGGCGCCCAGTTCAGCGCCGCGACGACCCCGCCCCAGACCAGCAGCGCCACCCACGCCAGGAATCCCCAGACCGTGAAGATCGGCCGCGCCAGCCAGGCGGTCGCCGCGAGGAACCGGTCGGGATCGAGCAGCGGCAGCCGCATCGCCATCGGATTGCGGATGCGCATCAACAGGTTGCGGCGGGCCTGCGTCTCGGCCCGCCGGGCGAGCTCATCGAGGTCGGGCGTCGCCCCGCCCGCCACCAGGTCCGAGCTGTGGAGCTGCGAGAGCAGGCGGATCACCTCGTCCTGGGTGGGGGGATCGTCCTCGAACCGCTCGCAGGCGGTCTCCCAGATCTCGGCCACGGAGCGCCGGCCGTTCATCAGGTTGAGCATCAGGTTCCCGGCCGGCCCAACGCGGTGATAGCGGCCGTTGTGGCGGTCCTGGACGATGTGCCAGACGCCGCCGCGGAACACCTGGCGGTGGATCTCGACATGGGCCGCGAGGCGCGGCTTGAGGTCGGCCACCCGGTACCAGTCCGACGAGAGGAAACCCCTGGGCATGGCCTCAGAACGCCCAGGGCGCCCAGCGCCACGCGGTCAGGCGGGCCCAGTCGACCAGCGGACGCATCCAGATGGCGATCAGGCGACGCTCGTCGACGGAGATGCGCCCGGCGCCCTCCATGCCGGGCGCAAGGCGATGGGCGTCGCCCAGCACGCGGGCCTCGACCTCGAAGGTGGTGGCGCCCTCGGCGTAGCGGGCGACGGGAGTGACGGCGACGACCTCGATGTCGAACGGGCGGTCGGGCAGCGCGGCCACCAGCAGCGAGCCCCCCTGCCCCGGCGCGATGTCGGCGATGCGGCGTTCGTCGACCTGCATCACCACCCGCCAGCTGTCGAGCGGGGCGACGTTCAGCAGGCTCTCGCCCCGGGTCACCGCGCCGCCGATGGACTGGGAAAGATCGCCAGAGACGATCACCCCGTCGAAGGGCGCGCGCAGCTCGGAGCGGGCGATGCGGGCGTCGACCAGCTCGATCTGCGCCTCGGCCTGGTCGATCTGGGTGGACTTGATGCGCGCCTCGGCCCGGTCGCGGCGGGCCAGCGCCTGTTCGTACTCGCGCACCCGTCGCTGGCGCTCGGTCACCAGGCGCAGGCGTTCGAGCGCGAGGTCGCCGGCGTCGAGCCGGGCCAGCAGATCGCCCGCCGCCACCCGGTCGCCGGCCCGCGCCGGGGCCTCGGCGAGGAACCCGTCGAAGGGGGCGACGACGGCGCGCTGCACCTCGCCCTCGACCACCGCGTCGGCCGAGACGCGGTAGGGCGCTTGCGCCAGCCAGAAGAAGGCGACAACGGCGAGGACCGCCAGCACGCTCAGCTTGCGCGCCAGCCGGCCGGGCCCCAGCAGCCGCCCGAGATGGGCCGCCACCGCGTCGCCCGCGCGCTGGATCAGCCACCGGTCGTTGGCGCGCTTCTCCTCCAGCACGGGGGCGAGGACGGTGACAGAGGCCTCGAGCGTCTCCGCCTCGGTCTGCGTGAACGCCCGCTCGGCCGGGCGCTCGAAAGTCACGGCGCCGACATAGCGGTCGACGGCGTAGAGGGGGACGACGAGGACGTGCCCCGCGCCATGCGCGCGGGCCAGCGCCGCGGCGGCGCGGGTGGCGAGCGGCGCCTCGGCGGTGGCCTCGGGGTGCAGGGTGACGGCGCGCTGGTCGATCGCCTCGTCCATCGCCGCGGCGATCAGGCGGACAAGATCCATGCGCCGGCCGAACTGGGCGGCGTGGGAGATCGCGCGCACCCGGGTCGTGCGCCCGCGGCGCAGGCCGATGGCGACGCGGTCGCACTGGAAGCGGGCGGCGAGGTCGGTGGCCGCGGCCCGGGCTGCGGTCTCGAACCCCTCGCGCTCGGCGGCGGCGACGACAACGTGCAGGGCGTGGCCGACCTGGGCGTAGCGGGTGCGCTCGGCCTCCGCGCGCTCGGCGCGGGCCGCGTCGCGCAGCCAGGCGCAGGCCCATTGCAACGAGCGCATGGCCCGGCGCAGCGCGTCGGGGCTCTGCGGCGCCAGTTCCAGCACTCCGGCGCCGCGGGCCTCGCCGTCGATCAGGATCGGGACGGCCACGGCCACGGGCGCGCCCGATGCCGCGTCCGGCCCCCCGGCCCCCCCGCGCACCACGCCGCGGCCCTGCGCGATGGCGCCCTCGGCCGCGGCCAGCGCCTCGGAGGACGGCAGGCGGGTCGGGGGGTCGGAGGCGAGCACCCGCAACGGGCGGCCGTGGCCGGGGTCGACCATCACCGCGGCCGCCTGCGCGCCGCGGATCCGGGCGACGGCCATCGGCGCCCAGGCCTCCGCCGTGGCCTGCAGCCCCTGGGCCGCCGAGAGGCGCGACCACAGCGCCGCCTCCGAGCGCTCGGGCGCGGCCTCCTGTGCCGCCCGGGCGGCGGAGGGGGGGTCGGCGGGACCGTCCATCGCGGCTCGCCTCAGCCGCCGTCGACCTTGAGGGCGCCGTGGCGCTGCTCGTACTCGCGCAGCACCCGGGTGAGGATCGCGTGCAGCCGCTTGGCGGCGAGCGGCGTCAGGATCATGCGGTTGGTGAGCTCGACCTTCAGCGCCGCGTCATCCTTGATGTTCCAGGTGCGGTTGGTGCCGAAGAACAGCTCGATCTGTTCCCGCGTGCCCTGGATGTTCACGACATTGGCGAAGTTCGTCGCCATGCCCGCGTCGTCCCACTCGATCGAGGAGTCGCGGCGGGCGGCTTCGCCCTGCGGCCCCGTCGAGGCGTCCGCGTCGCCGTTCTTCATCTTTGCCCCCTGCCCGCCTTGCCGGCGGTTGATATCGGTGTTGGTGGGTGGCCGCGCGGCCTAGTCATCGTACCAGCGATGGCCCTTTCCGTCTTGACTGTGCTGGTCCGAGGGCGGCGGCGGGGCCACGCCCTCATAGATCCAGGCGTCGTCGGCCTCGTCCGCCCAGCCGCCCGGCGGGCGCTGCTCGAGGTCGTCGATCACCCAGATCCCGCCCAGCCTGTCGACATAGGCAAAGACCGACCCGTCGGCGTCGAGCAGCGTGTAGAGCGCATCCTCCCGCGGCGGCGCGGTCGGCGCGGCGGCGCTTTCCACGAAGCTGTCGGTGGTCTCGTCGTAGACGTAGGTCCCCCCGCTCGGCGGCGTGCAGGTCTTCTTCCAGCCGTGGCCGGAGATCGTGCCCTCGAGGTTGATGACAATCTCGCTCGACTCGATCGCCGCGATGATCTCGCCGACCGAGGCGCGCTCGGCCGTGGTGGCCGAGATCGGCGGCTCGAGCCGGTCGTCGCGGGTCTCGGGCGGCGAGGCGCGGCCGGCCTCGCGGCGCATCTCCTCGACCCAGGCGGCGGGATCGAGATCGCGATTCGTCCCCGCCGGGTCGACGATGCGCGACCCGGCGCGGTCGAGATCCCCGCCCCAGGCGCTGAACCACGGCCCCAGGTTGAAGTCGGGCGGCGGGCCGTCCCAGTCCTCGTGATCGTGGTGGGAGCCCTTGATCCGGTCCTGCCCCGGGCCGCCGAACAGCGAGTCGTCGCCGCTGTCGCCGTCGAGGTCGTCGTCCCCAAGCCCCCCCATCAGGATGTCGTCGTCGTTGCCGCCGTCGAGTTCGTCGTCGCCCTCGCCGCCGACCAGCAGGTCCTCGCCCTTGCCGCCCTCGAGCTCGTCGTCGCCGAGCCCCCCCAGCAGCAGGTCGCGCCCGTCGTCGCCGTCGACACAATCGTCGCCCTCACCGCCGTCGAGCAGGTCGTCGCCCCGGCCGCCCTCGAGGTGGTCGCGCCCGGCCTCGCCCAGCAGCACGTCGTCGCCGTCCGCACCCTCGATCCGGTCGTCGCCGCCCCGGCCCGCCAGCGCGTTTGCCCGGTCGTTGCCCTCGATCCTGTCGTCGAACGCGGAGCCGGCGACATCCTCGAAGCCCTCGTCGGTGAAGAGCTGCACGGCGAGGTTCAGGTCGCCGTTGGTGCGGTGGCCGTTGACCTCCTGCTCGCCGCCGTCGTCGAGATCGATCTCCACCTCCGCGCCGAACTCCGAGAAGTCGAGGCGGTCGTGGGGGTCGTTGACGCCGGGGTCGTGGTCGCCGGATTCGATCAGGCGGTTCGTGCCCAGGCCCAGCCCCTCGAACCCGAAGGTATCGTTGCCGAACTGGCCGTAGATCACGTCCTCATCGGCGTCGCCCAGCAGGCGGTCGTTGTCGCCGACGCCTTCGTTGCGCAGCTCCAGCCCGAACAGCTCCCACGGGTTGAAGTGGCTGTGGCCGTAGCCGTAGCCGTTGCCGTGGCTGTAGTGGCACTCGCCGATCTTCTTGACGTGGCCGAGGCCGTTGCCCTTGCCCTCCTGCCAGTCGGCGCCGATCAGGCCGGTGGGTTCGATCCCCGTCAGCAGCACCCGCGCGCCGTCGGCGAGGATCAGGTCGCGGCCCTCCCCGCCCCGGATCACGTCGCCCAGCACGTCGTCGAGGTCCGAGCCGCCGTCGCTCGCGCGTCCGGTGGTCCCGCCGATCAGCAGGTCCCGGTCGCCGC
This sequence comes from uncultured Albimonas sp., assembly GCF_963977235.1. NCBI lineage: Bacteria > Pseudomonadati > Pseudomonadota > Alphaproteobacteria > Rhodobacterales > Paracoccaceae > Albimonas > uncultured Albimonas sp. The sequence continues at coordinate 75,126 of NZ_CAXBOD010000010.1, read as the reverse complement.
CGCCGCGGATCACGTCGTCGCCGCCCTGGCCGGGATCGGTGGCGAACACCTCGTAGGTCTCGCCCTCGAACCGGCGGCCGACGCCGTCGTCGCCCAGCACCACGTCGCGGTCCCAGTCGCCGCCGAGCGTCCCGGCCGAGCGGTCCACGGCCGCGTCCTTGTCCGCCCCGCCGACCACCTGGATGCCCGCGATCGAGGGGGTGGCGTCGTGCTTGCGGCCCGGATCCTCGACCCGCACCGAGAAGGCGTCGCCCGTCACGTTGCGGAACACCACGTAGTTGCCCGCGGCGGGCGCGTGGGGATCGGTCGAGCCGCCCTCGACGAATGTCCCCGCGAAGGTCGCCCCCTCGGGATCGTCGAGGTAGTAGGACACCCCCCCGCCGGTGATCCGGCGCACCGAGTCGTCGTGATGCGAGGCCTTGCGGTCGTCCGCGTCGAGATAGACGTAGACGTCGTAAACCCCCGGGAACACCTCCGACAGGCCGGTCAGATGGGCCTCGAGCGTGTCGCGGCCCGAGCCGTGGGCGTAGCCCTCGAACAGGCGGGCGTTCTGGGTGTCGGGGTCCACGATCTCGTCGTGGCTGTCGACGTCGGCGGCGTCGGGGCGATGGTCGTCGAGGTCGATCCCCCACTGCAGCGTCACCCCGCCCGCGTCCGCGCCGTCGTTCAGAACGAAGCCGGTGGCCGTCTGCGAGTCGGCGTGTCTGGAGCCGTGGCTTTCCCCGAACAGCCAGTCGAACAGGCCCCAGTCGGCATAGCCGTCGCGCTTGCCGTGGCCGGGCTGCTCGGAGTGCAGGTTGTTCCAGTTGTCGGCCTGCACCACGCCGGCCACCCCGGTGACCATGCCCTTGTCGACGTCGGCCCCGAAGTTGAAGCTCAGCACCTGCACGTCGCCGAGGTCGTAGGCCTGCTCGACCCCCGCCCCGATCTCGTCGTCCGCGGCGCCGCCGATCACCAGGTCATTGCCGTTGCCGGTCAGGATCAGGTCGTCGCCGCCGATGGTGGGGAACAGCGAGCGGATCTCGCGCAGCTCGCCGCCCTGGATCGTGCCGCGGCCGTGGTCGCCCACTACCACGTCGTCATCGAGCGCGCCGCGGCTGGGGTCGCCGAAGGCCTCGATGCGGTCGTCGCCGAGCCCGCCGATGACCACGTCGCCGCCGCCTCCGGTCAGGATCACGTCGTCGCCGCCGAACAGGGGATCGGTGCTCTCGATCCGGTCGATCGGCAGGGCCTGGCCCACCACCTGGATGCCGCTGATCGCGGCCTGCGTGTAGCGAGAGCCGTCGGCCGTCGCGATGCGCAGGTCGAAGACGTCGCCCGTCACATTGCGGAACACCACATAGGAGCCGGTCTGCGCCGCGTCGGGGTCGGTCGAGGAGACCTCGACGAAGGTCCCCGCGAACGTGTTCCCGTCCGGATCGTCGAGATGGAACGTCGTCGTCCCGTCCGAGAGGCTGCGCACCGAGGACCCGCTGCGCGAGTCATGGTCGTCGGCGTCCAGATAGACGTAGACGTCGCTGCTCGAGAAATGCGCCCCCAGCCCGCTGATGGTGACCGCGATCTCCTCATGGTCGTCGGCGGCGAGGTAACCCTCGAACAGGCGCTCGTCCTCGGTGCCGGGGTGGCGGATCTCGGAGTGGGTCTCGTCGTCGAGATCATCCTCGTCGCCGTTGGCGCGCACCCCGCGCCAGGCGATCGCCACGCCCGCGGCGATGGCGCCGTCGTCGAACTCGATCAGTTCGGTGGGCGCGTCGCCGAAGACCGCCGGGCCGTCGCCCTCGAGGTTGTTCCAGTTGCCGGCGGGAACGGCCCCGGCCACGCCGGTCACGTTGCGGTCGGGATGGCCGGCGCCGAAGTTGAACGACACGATCCGCTCGCTCTCGCCCGCGTCGAACGCGCCGGTCCCCAGGAAGGTGACAAAGCCGTTGTCGCCCAGCACCGTGTCCTCGGCGTCGTCGTCGGCCGCGGTGGTCAGCGAGGCGACCAGGATGTCGTCGCCCGTGCCGCCGAGCACGATGTCGGGGCCCGAGCCGGCGATGGCGACGTCGTTGCCGCCATGCGCGGCGAAGGTCGTCTCGATCCGGTTCAGCTCTCCGGCCTCGGTGAAGGTGGCCCGCCCGTTGTCGCCGACGGCCACGTCGGCGGCGGAGTCGCCCGGGTCGATGGCGTTGTAGTCGCCCGCCGCCACCAGGGCGACGATGACCGCCACATCAGCCGAGCCCCCTGCCGATGCCGCGAGGATCAGGTCCGCCTCCGCCCCGCCGATGACGATGTCCGCGCCCAGCCCGGTGGTGATCACGTCGTTCCCGCCGTGGCCGGGATCGATGCTCTCGATCAGGGTCAGCACGCCGGCGGCGTTGAAGATCGCCTCGCCATTGTCGCCGACCACGATGTCGACGGCCGCATCCTCGCCGCCCGCCAGCACCAGGTCGTCGCCAGAGCCGGCAAGCACGAGGTCCGCCCCGTTCCCGGTCAGGATCAGGTCGTCGCCGCCGTGCAGCGGATCGGTGGTGGCGACCCGGCGCAGCAGGCTCTCGGGGGAGGCGGGGTCGAAGATCGCCACGCCGTTGTCGCCCAGGACCACGTCGTTGTCGGCGCCCCCGGCCGCCGCGATGATGTCGTCGCCGACGCCGCCCAGCACGATGTCGGGCCCGTCGCCGGTGACGATGATGTCGTCGCCGCCCTCGGCGGGGGCGGTCGTCTCGATGCGCGCCAGCTCGCGCGCGTCGGTGAAGATCGCCTGACCATTGTCGCCCACCACCACGTCGGCGGCGTCGTCGCCGGGGTCGATCGCCTCGAGCTCTCCGGCCCGGGCGAGGGCCACGATCGCGTCCACGTCGGCCTGCTCGCCGGCGGTGGCGGCCAGGATCACGTCCGCCCCCGCGCCGCCGATGACCACGTCCGCGCCGGGGCCCGTGGTGATGACGTCGTCGCCGCCCGAGGCGGGGACCGTGCTTTCGATGAAGGTCAGGATGCCCGCGGCGTTGAACACCGCGCGACCCTGGTCGCCGACCGCCACGTCGGCGGCGGCGTCCGCGCCGCCCGCCAGGATCAGGTCGGCGCCGAGCCCCCCGATCACCACGTCCGCGCCGCCGCCCGTCAGGATCACGTCGTCGCCGCCATGCTCGGCCTCGCCCGGGACCCCGGGGTCGGTGGAGCGGACTTCGCGCAGCACGCTCTGCGGGCTGGCGGGGTCGAAGATCGCCTCGCCGTTGTCGCCCAGAACCACGTCCGCGTCGGCGCCGCCGCCGGCCACGATCACGTCCGCGCCCGAGCCGCCCAGCACCACGTCCGCGCCGTCGCCCGTCACGATCAGGTCGTCCGCGCCGTATTCGGGCGAGGTCGTGCGCACCAGCACGATCTCGCCGTCCTGCGTGAAGAACGCCTCGCCGTCGTCGCCCACCGCCACGTCGGCGGCCGCGTCGCCCACGTCGACGCCCGCGTAGTCGCCGGCCTCGATCCGGGCGACGATGGCCTCCACGTCGGCGGTCTCGCCGGCGGTGGCGGCCAGGATCACGTCCTCGCCCGCGCCGCCGAGCACCACGTCCGCGCCCCCGCCCGCGGTGATGGTGTCGCCCGCGCCCTGGTCGGGGTCGGTGGTGCGGATCTCGACCAGCGTGCCCGAGGCGGAGAAGATCGCCTCGCCGTCGTCGCCCACAACCACGTCGATGGCGTCGTCCGAGCCGCCGGCCAGGATCCGGTCCGCCCCGCCGCCGCCGAAGGCCACGTCGCGCCCGTCGCCGCCGCGCAGGTCGTCCTCGCCCGAGCGGGTCGGGGCGAGCGTGGCCACCCGGTCGACCCGGGAGATGTCGCCGTCGAGCGTCCCGAACTGCGCCAGTCCGTGGTCGCCGATCAGGATGTCGGCGCCCTCGCCCGCGTCGGCCGTGTCGTCGCCCAGCCCCAGGATCACGATGTCGTCGCCCGCGCCCGCGTCGACGCGGTCGTTGGCGCCGTCGTCGAAGCTTGTGCTCTCGACCTGGGTGACCTGGCCGGTGTCGGAGAGCCTCAGCGTGCCCGGAACCTGGGCGATCAGGCCGAAGTCGCCCAGGATGATGTCGCGGCCCTCGCCGCCCTCGATGCTGTCCTCGCCCGGCGCGCGGGCGTCGGCGCTGGCAAGGCTGGGGGTGGGGTCGGCGAAGTCGACGACCATCAGCTCTCGGGTGACGAGATCGACGATGAAGCCGTCGTCGCCGTAGATGTGATCGTCGCCGCCCAGCCCGCGGATCAGGTCGTCGCCGCCCCCGCCCGCCAGCTGATCCGCCGCGGCCGAGCCGACGAGGGTGTCGTCGCCCGCCCCGCCGTAGGCCGCGAAGCCCACCGCCGCGTCGGGGTCGATCGCAAGGCCCGAGGCGTCGATCGTGTCATTCCCCCCGCCGTCGAACACATACCCCCCGCCGGTCGGCGCGCCGCCCGCGAAGTCGTAGCCGGTCCCGTCGGCGTCGGTGTCGCCATGCACCACCAGCAGGCTGTCGGGTCCCGCGCCGCCGGTGACAGTGATGGAGTCGTCCCCGCCGCCGCCGCGGATCACCGTGATCGGCGCCACCGCCTCGCCGGTCCCGTTCGGGCCGGTGGTGCGGTCCGAGCCCTCGGTCGTGGTCTGCACGAAGAACGTGTCGTCGCCCGAGCCCAGCAGCACGTCGACCGTCTCGAGGCCGGAGAAGGCGATGCCCTCGGCGAAGGTGGTCAGCTCGGACCCGTCCTGCGCCTCGGAGACGTCGAAGGTCCGCACCCCGGTCCCCATGCCGAGCCCGTTGACCAGGGTGAAATCGGCCCCGCTGGGGTTCTGGCCCGCCGTCACGCCCTGCGCGTCGAAGACCGCGCCCGCGGTCGTCATCCAGCCGGTGTCATCGGTGTCGGAGCTGTCGTTGAAGATCTCGAGGCTGTCGATCTGCTCGCTTTCGTCCAGCGAGATCTCGAGGTCGACCGGCGCCTCGGGCGTCTCGGTCGGCAGCATGATCGCGACCTCGAGGCTGCGGTCGGCCTCGGTCGCGCCGCCCTCGATCACCAGCGGGCCGCTCAGCTTCGAGAGAAGATGCGGCTCGGTCGGGAAGGGCTTGGTCGCATAGCTGCGCTCGCCGGCCACGAAGTCCGGGTCGGCCTCGAGGCTCACGACGACGTCCTGGTCCCAGGTGTCGGCGTCGAACGCGATCACGCCGACCTCGGCGAAGAGGCGGCCCGCGGTCATCGTTCCCGCGCTCAGCTCCACCCCGCCCGCGAAGGTCAGGGTCAGCCCGTCCGAGGAAATGGCGACGATCTGATAGCGGCCGTCGTTGGCGCCAGCCCCCTCGATCTCGATCACCAGCCCGACCGTGAAGCCGTCGGCCCGCCAGTCGCCCGAGGCGCGCGAGACGGTGGGGGTCTCTGCGTCGGGGGCGAAGGTCAGCGTGGCGGCGGCGGCGTCGGTCGCCGCGATCTCTTCGAGCGTGACGCGCCCGTCCTCGATGAAGCGGGTCTGGCCGTCGGCGAAAAGGCGCACCGTGACCGGCTCATCCGGCTCGGCGGCGAGGCGCACGAGGTAGGTGTCGGACTTGCCGCCCGTCCCGTCGACAGGGGCGTAAACCACCGTGTCGCCGTCGGTTTCGCGGATCACCACGCCCGGGCCGTCGCCGTCGATCACCTCGACGCGCAGCGTCTCCTCGGAGACCGAGGCGAAGGCGGCGCCGTCGGAGGTCACGACGTGAACCAGCGTCAGACGCTCGGGGTTTTCGCGCGTGTCGTCGGCGTCGGCGGCGACGATCACGGTCTGGGCCACGTCCCAGTTGCCGTCGTCAAAGGTCAGCGCCAGCCCGTCGCCCGAGGCCGCGCCCGCGCTCAGCGTCAGCTCGTCGGCCTGCGCCTCGAGGCCAGACGCGTCGAGATCGATGGTCACCGTGACCGTCTCGTCCGCGTCGGGGGTGCGGCTGAGGCGGACCGTGTAGGCGTCGTCGAAGCCCTCGGCGCCCTCCAGCACCTCGGTGGCGCCGTCGCTTTCCTCAAGGATCAGGTAGGCGCGGTCGTTGTCGTCCACCGTCACCTCGACGTTGGCCACCGCGACCCCGTCGAAGGTCGCGTCGTCCGAGGCGACCGAGTGGCTGACGAAGACCGTGCGGCGGCCCTCGTCGGCGGCGTCGTCCACGGCGCGGATCTCGACCGTCTGCTCGAGGTTCCAGTTCGCGGCGTCGAACTCCAGCACCAGCGCGTCGGTCCAGGCGCCGCCGTTGGCGCGCACCAGGATCGTGTCGGCGGGCAGAGCCTCGATCGTGACCCCGCTCAGGCCCGCCGCCGCGCTCAGCGCCACGTCGTCGGCGCCCGAGGCCAGCGTCAGCGCCCCCGCGGTCACGCCGGTCACCTTGTAGACGCCGTCCTGCCCGTCCGTGCCGGTCAGGCGCACCGACATGAAGCGGTCGAACCCGTCGTCGAGGAAGCTGCCGCCGTCGCCCCGCGCGATCCCGTAGGCCGAGAGGCTGACCGAGGCTGGCGAGACCGAGGGCAGGACCTGGTCGCGATCCTCGGAAGACGACCGCGCGGCCGAGACGGTCACGAAGACCGGCGCCGCCACCGGCGCCACGGCGAGCGAGACGGTGTAGTCGTCGATGGTCCGCCCCTCCTCGGAGACCGCGGCGAAGCCGTCGGAATTCTCCTGGCTGATCTGGACCACGCCGAGCGTCGCGTCCGCGACCGTGGTCCCCAGCCCGTCCACCGGCACGCCGTCCCAGTCCGCGTCCTCGCTGTGCGTGGCGTGGTTGATCAGGCCGGCGCGTCCGTCGACCTCGGCCGAGACGATCTCGCCGGTGACGTCGCCCGCGACCTTGAAGCTGTCCGAGCCCAGGCCCCCGATGATCCTGGTCACCGCCTGCTCTGCGGTCGAGAGGATGTAGAAGGTGTCGTCGCCCTCGAGCCCGTCGATCTCGATCGACTCCTCGGCGCCCGAGATGGTGACGTTGAGGCCCGCGCCGAAGACGCCGTCTTCGGTGATCACGAACTCGTCCCCGAACTCCGAGCCGAGCGCGACGACGGTGTCGAAGCCCGCGCCGCCGTCGATGTCGACGGGGGCGTTGATGTTGTACTCGATCTGGTCGTCGCCCGCGCCCGCGGCGATCTGGGAGCGGATCTCGGCCGTGGTCTGGCCGTCGGCGAGCTTGACGAAGGCGCGCACCACGAAGGTGTCGTTGCCGGCCTCGCCCTCCATCCGCAGCACGGCCTGATTGGAGTAGACGTTGAAGATGTCGGCGCCCGAGCCGCCGTAGATCACGGTGGCGTAGGAGATGCCCCTCGACAGCCACCCGCGGGTGATCCGGGTCGAGGCGATGTCATCGCCCGCCGCGACGCCCATGTTCCCCGCGATCGGCTCGACCCCGAAGATCTGGCCGATCTGGAAGTCGTCGCTCCCGGCCCCGCCGTCGAGCGTCATGATCGCCGAGTTGTCGTCGGAGACGAACAGGTCGTCCGCGCCCAGCCCCTCGAGCGTCAGGCGGCCGTCGATCGAACGGTCGTAGTTGATCCGCTCGACCGTCGCGGGCCGCGCGCCGGCCCCTTCGAGCCCGCGGGCCTGGTCGGGCGTGCCGTGCATCAGCGCCACGAAGTTGGCGCGCGAGAGGAAGATGTCGCTCTCGCCCGTGCCGCGGACCACCATCGCGTCGGCCCCGTCGCCGCGCCCGCCGCTGTCGGAAACGTCGATGGCGTAGTCCACGCCCGCGTCGCGCCCGGTGATCGAGCCGTGGGTCTGGATCAGGATGTCGTCGGCCCCGGCCCCGCCGTCGAGCCGCAGGCTGTCGTCGGCGTCCTGGGTCGACAGGCGATCGATGAAGATCAGGTCGTCGCCCGCCCCGCCCAAGACGGTCGCCGCCCCGTCGATGTCGCGCATCTCGTCGAGCTCGATCAGGTCCTCGCCGCCCTCGCCCGCGATATGGATTCCGGGCGCCGAGAGCGTGGCCTGCGTGAAGCTCAGACGGTCCTCGCCGGCGCCGCCGTGGATCGTGATCGCCTCGCCCGCGGAGATCTCTCCGGTGACGTCCAGCGTGTCGTCGGCATCGCCCAGCGACATCAAAACGTCGCCCGTCTCCGCCTCGAGCGCGCCCACGATGCGCACCGCGTCCTCGCCCCCCCGGGTGGAGAGCGAGACGTCGCGCGAGGCGGTGATCGAGGCGGCCGCGGCCACCACCACCAGGTCGGAGGCCGAGCCGGTCAGCAGCGTCACATCGCCGGTGGAGGCGACGATGTCGCCGAAGATCCTCAGCGCGTCGCCCGTGGCGGGGTCCGCGTCGCCCGCGTCCGTCTCGATCGCGACGTCGTCGCGCGCCAGGATCCGCGCCCCGGCCGAGAGGGTGACGTCGTCGCCCGCCTCGATCAGGACCGAGCCGCTGTCGGCCTCGACCGTCACGCCGGGCGCAATCAGCACGAAGTCGGCCTCCGCATCGGCGGAATCGCTGGCGGTGATGACAATGTCCCCGCCCGAGGTGGCGACGCCGGCGGCCGGCGCCGAGGTCGAGGTCTGATCGGCGCTGATCGTGATCGGCGAGGCGGCCGAGATCACGATGTCGCCGCCCGCGATCTGGCCGACCGCGGTGGGGTCGGCGAAGGCGCCGGCGGTCAGTCCGCCCAGCGCCCAGTCGTCGACCTCGAGCGCCTGGTCGTTCGCGACATGGGTCGAGCCCTGCACAGAGCGGGTCTGCAGCAGGTCGATGCGCGCCAGGATCGGGGCGCCCTGCGCGCCGATGTCCTGGGCCGCCACCAGATAGAAGGCGTCGCCGAGGATGTTGCGCCCGCTCCAGGTCGGGTCGCCGGCGTTGATCGAGCCGGTGGTCGCGACGATGAAGGCGCCGAGGTCCCCCGTGCCGGTCAGTTCGACCGAGCCCAGCGTCAGGTCGCCGTTGGTCTCGATCAGGTAGAGATTCTCGTCCGAGCGCACGTCGAGCACGCCGCCCGCCCCCGCCCGCGTATCGACATCCAGCGGATTGCCCGCCGCCCCGATCTGGCCGCTGAGCGAGGTCAGGAAGATCGAGCCGCCCGTCACGTCCGCCCGCGGCAGGGTCGAGGGACTGTAGAGCTCGGCGCTGTCGGGATCGCTCGGGTCGCTCAGATCGACCGCGTCGAGGATCGAGCCCCAGGCCAGCAGGCTGACGTCGCCGCCCGAGGAATGGACGGTGCGGATGTTCATCGCGCTCTCGGTCTCGGCGAGCACGATGTCGCCGCCGGCGATCGCGGTCAGCAGCCCGATGGTCGAGGGGGTCGCGTCGCCCCGGGTCTCGATCTCGAGCGGGTTGAGGAACGTGCCGATGGAGCCGCCGGCCCGCAGGTCGAGATGGGTGGCCTTGATGTTGATCAGCTCGTTGCCGATGCCGTCCAGGATCGAGCCCTGCGCCACCAGCGAGATGTCGTCCTCGAGCGAGAAGGCGGTGAACAGGTTGATGTCGCCGTCCAGCTCCTCGACGAAGATGTCGTCCTGGGCGCGCAGGGTCAGGGTCGCGTCGGACTGCAGGTCGAGCAGGACCGGCGCCTCCCGCGTGCCGATGCCGCCCGAGCCGGACTCGAGCACCAGGTCGCCGGAGTTGACGTTCCAGGTCCCGTCGTCGCTGCCGTTGGTCAGGTCGCCCGAGGCCTTCACCCGCGCGCTCTCGCCTGCCGAGAGGGCGCCGAGGTCGATGCCGCTCTGCGAGCCGATGTAGAACTCGCCGCCCGCCGAACCCGAGATCTGCCCCGAGACGGTGACGTCGAGGTCCTCGCGCTGCTGGATCTGCAGGTAGGTCAGCTCGACGAACTGGTCGACGACGAAGGTCTGCGCGGCGCCGAAGTTGCTCAGCGGCGCGCCCTTGAGGACCAGCGAGGCGCCGTCGGCCGAGACGGACTCCACCTCATGGAGGGACTCCGAGTCGTTCTCGTTGGCCGCCGGGCCGCCGACGATCAGCACCTTCATGCCCGCCTTGAAGGCGTTGAAATCGCCCGCGGATCCCTCTATCGTGTCGCCGCCCGAGACGGTCGCCGAGACCTCGGCCGAGACCCCGCGCGGATCGAGCGCGATGCCCGAAAGCGTGACCTCGACGATGTCGAAACCGGCGATGCGGGTGCGGGTCTCGTCCAGCGTGATCACGTCGCCGGAGACGGACTTGATCGTGTAGAACGGCCCTTCCTCGGTGGCGTTGGCGGTGGCGCCCTCGATCTGGATCACCATGCCCTCGGTCAGGTCGGAGGCCCAGGCGGCGCCGTCGTTGCGCTCGATCTGGTCCTCGCCGTTGGGGCCGGCTGAGGCGCGGAAGGTGACCTCGGTCGTGTAGCGCCCGGTGGTCCCGTAGAACAGGTCGTTGCGCTCGGCCGAGCCCAGCAGCACCCGCTGCGCCTCGCTCAGCGAGGCGCCGCCCGAGATGTCGATGATCTCCGAGCCCGAGGTGCGGCCGATGTCGCCGCCCGCCTCGATCCACACGTTCACGCCGACGATGTTGGCGTCCTCGATGGTGGTGACGGTGTCGGAAACCTCGGCCAGCAGACCCGCGCCGATGGCGTTGATCAGCTCGTCCTCGGTCCACAGACGGATTCCGCCTTCCAGCTCGGCAAGCTCCTGCGCGGTCAGCGTGTAGGCGTAATCGGGATCGTAGGCGGCGGTCTCCCCGCCACAGGTCTCGAGCAGCACCCGGTAGCGCTGGGTGCGGGACTCGCGCAGCGTCTCGATGGCCGCGGCGACATAGGCCTCGACGTCCGCGGGATCAAGGATGGGCTCGTCGAGGTCGGCGGCCTGCTCGGCATAGAACGCTTGCAGCGAGGCGAGCTCGGTCGGCTCGATCTCCAGCCGCGCGCCCGCGTCGTAGGAGGGGTGCGTGGGGTCGAAGATGTTGGGATCCGCCTGCTCGCCCCGCCACTTCCAGTAGGTGTTGTACTCGTCGGTCTTCGCGGCCTGCCTGGCGGCGATGGCCTCGTCGACCTTGTCGTTGCGCCCGTCGCCGTCGGCGTCGCCGGTCAGGTCCAACGCCCCCCACACGGTGGAGCGCAGGGTCGAGACGGCGCGGTCGTCCGTCTCGACCGAGTTGTCGCCGTCGAAGATCGAGGCCGGGGCGATCAGCTCGATGTCGCCGCCCGCGATCAGGTTCTCGATCGTCAGGTCGCCCGAGACTTCCTCGAGATAGGCGCCCGCGGCCGCGTCCACGTTCAGCTTCGAGGACTCGGAGGTCCCCGCGTCGATCTCCAGCCGGTTGCCTGCGCCCGAGGCGCCGATGCCGCCGGTTTCGGTCGCCAGCGTGATCGCCTGGCCCGTCACCCGGCCGCCGTTCGCGGCCTGGATGTCGCCCTGCGAGACCAGGACCGCGTCGCCGGCCGCCGTGATCTCGGCCACCCGCGCGCCGCCCACGACGCCGCCCACGGAATTGGCGAGCTCGTAGATCGCCACGTCGCCGTGGGTCGAGACGGCGGTCAGGCTGCCCGGCCCGCCGTCGGTGACGTCGGTGCGCAGCAGCGGGACGATGGCCGCCGCCGCCTTGGGAGACTCGATCCCCAGCGCCTGCAGCAGGGCCCGGTCGGGGGCGACGCCCACGCCCAGGTCGCCGCGAAGCTCGACGTTCTCGCCGCCCACGCGGGCCGCTTCGCCCTGCGAGGTGATGGTGCGGTCGGACGAGATGTAGGTGTCGCCGGTAGCGTTGGCGATCGGGCCGCGCACGATCACGTCGGCCTCGTTGCCCAAGATCGTCACCCGGCCGCGGTCATTGCCGATGAAGTCGATGTCGATCGGGTAGTCGGCCTTGATCGAGTGCGTGTCCACGGTCGAGGTGAACTTGGTCTCGGTCTGCTCGGTGTAGTAGGTCTTCTTCCCGTACCAGGTCGAGGTCGTCCACCGCCGCTCGGTCGTCACCGGATCGGAGAGGTTCGATTCCGTCTCCGAGTGGATGTAGGGGTCGGCGACCTGATCCGGCTTGAAGGCGAAGTAATTGGAGTCCGGCACCAGCGTCGCCGGCCCCAGCGGCGTCACCGAGGGCCCCGAGACGATGTCGTCGGGATCGGGAACCAGGAAGTCGATGTCGAGCCAGGTGGCGGTGGCGTAGGTGGTCACCGTGCGCTCGCGCGCCTCGAGCGCCACCGACCAGCCATAGCGCCAGCCCTCCAGCGGATCGTAGTCGGGGATCGCGCCGCGCGCGTAGCTGTCGGTGCCCGGGGTCTGGGTCTCGTTGACCTGGATCGTGCCGTCGTCCTGCAGCTGGTAGATCGTGGTGAAGGGAACCGTGGCCTCTTGGGTCTGCACGACGCCGTCGTCGTCGATGTATTCGACCTGGCCGGTGATCTCGCCCTTGGCCTTGTCCTTGATGATCAGCGTGCCCTGGCCGCCCTTCTCGATGTCGAGCCGCTGGATCACGAGATCCACGTCGGGCTCGTCGCCGAACTCCATGTCGTTGGTGATCAGGACGTCGGCGTAGCCGCCGAACACCCGGATCTCGCCGCGGTGGGTGTTGAGGATGTGGCCCGTCAGGTCGATGAAGCCGCCCGAGGGGGTCAGCTCCTCGATCAGCACCTCTTGGGTGGCGGTGTCGTAGCGGACGAGGAAATCGTCGCTGTCGACGTCGAGGACCTTGATGCCGGTCGCGCCGTCCTCGCGATAGTCGAGGATCTGCTGCTTCACGTCCGCGGTCAGGGTCAGGGCGTAGTCCGCCTTGCCCGACTGCATGATGCCGTTGATGTTGATGTATTCGGCGTCGATCGAGATGCGGTCGGCCAGCAGGTCCGGCTCGGCGTCCTCGGCGTAGCCCGCGCCGTTGATCGTGTCGATGTAGTCGTTGAACGCCGCCAGCTGCTGCGCGATGAACGCCGCCTTCTGGGCCGGGGTCGCTCCGGTGTTCGCGGCCGGGGTCGCAGGCGTGCCCAGCACGAACAGCAGGAACTCCTCGTAGTCGTAGGCGTATTCCTGGCCGAAGGACGCGAGCAGGGTGACGACCGAGTCGTAGATCGCCCGGTTCTGCGCCGTGTCCTCGGCCGGGCTCGCCGGCGAGCCGGTGAAGGCGAGGTATTCGTCCGTGCTCAGCCCCTGCCCGTCGGCGGGGATCGTGCCCGCCAGCGTGGTTGCGAACAGCCCGTCGGGCGAGGTCAGCGGCAGCCAGTTCGACGACGGCTCCCCCTCGACCGAGAACGAGGTCACCCCCTCGAGGAAGAAGCTGCCGCCCGCCGCGATCGACAGGTTGGCCGCCACGATCGGCGCGGTGACCACGATGTCGCCGTTGCCGCCGGGCACGGCGGTCGACAGGATCACGTCGCCGCGCAGGTTGCGGATGCCCTCGATCTGGGTCAGCCCGTCCTCGTCGGTGACCTCGAGCCCGGCGACGGTGATGTCGGGCCAGGGCGGCAGCGTCTCGGGCTGCGGGTCCAGCGTGGCGAGGTTGAGCGTGTTGCGCACCGAGATCACCGGCGCGCCGGAGTCCGCGGTCGGCGCGTTGAGCGAGGCGAAGTCCGCGTCCTCCCGCACCTGGTTGGCCTCGCCGGCGAGGTTCAGGCGGTTGTCCTCGTCGACCGCGGCCTGGTTGATCGCGTCGATGGCGCTGTTCATCGCCGCAAGGCCGCCCGCGCGGCTGACCTCGGCGCCCATGAAGAACACGCCGCCGTTCACCTCGGGGATCTCGAGCGTGGTGATCTTGAGGAAGGCGGAGGTGTCGTTGACGATCTCGATCGAGGCGTCGCCGGGCGTGTCGAAGGACCCCGCGCCAAAGAGCTGGTCGCCGAAGATCTGCACCGTGCCGGCCTGGGCGACGGTGGGGTCGACGACGATGGTCAGCGCATACTGCTCGATGGGCTGGATCACCGTGCCGGCGCCGGTGGTCACCTCCTCGGCGACCCCTTCCGAGAGCATCTGCGCCTCGAGGCGGGCGATCTCGGCCTCGTAGAAGTCGACCAGGTCCTGGTCGACATAGTCGTTCGGGTCGGCGGTGTTGGTGTCGGGGATCTTGTAGCGGTTGAGGTTCTCGATCGCGTCGCGCCAGGACTTCTCGAGGCTCGACTGAACCGCCTCGACCTCGACGGTGAAGCCGATCTCGGTCTCGCCCTGGCCGGGCGCCTCGGTGACCACGGTGACGTTGGCCGCGGCGGCCTCGGCCGAGGCCGCATCCTCGCTGAACGAGCCCGAAGGCCCACTCGCGCCGTTGTCCACGATGTCGACCAGCTTGAGGAACTTGGCGCGCTGCGCGCCGGTCTTCAGCTCGCCGTCGTTGCGGACCTTGCCGTAGGCCTCGTAGGTGGCGGCGCCCGAGAACAGCTCCTCGGTCCCCGAGAGGCTGTTGATCCCGTCGGCGATCGAGGAGGCCCAGTTCACCCCCTTGGCCCGCGCGATCAGGTTGGCGATGCCGGTGTCCTCGGCGACGATGCGGATGTTCTGGTAGCTTTCGAGCGTCGAGTCTGCGCCGATGTCGACGGTGTTGTCGGTCAGCAGGAAGGCGTTGGCGGTCAGGTTGTTGATCGGGATCGCCGAGCCCGCGAAGTTGTCGGTGCGCACCTCCATGGTGTGGGAGTCCGCGCGCAGGTCCTCGTCCCCGCCGGTCGAGACGGTCAGGTCGCCGCCCGCGATCAGATCCACGTCGTCGCCGAACACCACCTCGTTCGAGGGGCGGATGTCGGCCTGCGCCACGCCCACCGCCACGGTGGCCGCGCCATAGGTCTCGGAGTTCGACTTGATGTAGATCTCGCTCGAGGCGTTGGCCGTCAGGTCGACGTCGCCCTCGACCTCCACGTCGGCGCCCTCTGCGATCTTGACCCGCGCCTGGAAGGACTTCGTCTCGAGCAGCGAGGTCGCGCCCGCGCCCGACAGCGCGCCCGCGGTCCACAGGTTGACGGTGTCGTGGTGCACGATCTCGTTGTAGGCCGACATCGTCAGCGTGCCGGGATCGAAGGCGCTGTTGGCGACGTCGACCTCGGCGTCGGTCCCGATGATCGACTTGGTCACGAAGGTCAGGTCGGTGTCGCTGTCGGCAGAGGCGCCGGCGGCCAGGCCCCCGGTGTCGCCTTCGATGTTGTCGCCCACGTCGGGCTTGTCGGCGGTGTTGGCCGAGGTGATCTCGATCGACTTCGCGTCCACGTCGGCGTTGGCGCCGATCCTGGCGATGACGGTCGAGACGACGTCGTGCTCCACCTCCGCGCCCGCGCCCGCCAGGATCCCGCCCGAGACCGCGTCGATCTCGGCCGAGAAGTGGGACCCATGCGCGGCGCCGATGATCAGGCTGCCGGCGCCCTCGCCGGTCAGGTCGATGTCGGCGTCCCCGATCTCGGCCCGGGTCTCGCCCAGCGTGTCGGTCTCGGCAGAGCCGGCCGCGCCCGCGACAAGCCCGCCCGAGCCGGTGGTCACGTCGAGAACCTGGGACTCGTCGCCCGTGGCGGTGATCTCCAGCGTCTGCGCGGTGACGGTCGAGCCGTCCGCGATCCGCGCGATCGTGTCGACCTCGACCCGGGTCTTGGCGATGGCCGAGCCTGCGCCGATCAGCCCGCCCGCAGAGGCGGAGGCGTCCGCGCCCAGCGACAGGTCGCTCTTGGCAATGATGCGCACATCGGCAGCCGTCATCGTGCCGCCGGCGTAGCTCGCGTGCGCGTCGCCGGTGACGCGGGCGTCCGCCTCGGTCGAGCTCGCCCCCAGCAGCAGCCCGCCCGCAGAAGCGGTCGAGACGGCCGAGGCGTTGTCGCCGTGGTGGGAGGTCAGCAGCCGCGCCCGCACCGTGGCCTCGCCCCCGGCGACCGTCCCGCCCAGGGTGGCGGTGGCGTTCGACGCGATGTCCACGTCCGCCTCGGAGCCCGCCATCGACAGGCCGCTCGAGACCGAGAAGCCCCGCGCCTCGGCCGCGCCCCCGGCACGACTGTCGGCGTGGACTTTCAGGGTGTCGTCGACCTCGAACGTGGCGTCGATGGCCTCGGCCGTCACGTCGCCCAGCACGTCGACAAACACCTCCGAGCCGCTCGCGGCCGCCGAGACCAGCCCCAGCGAGACCGAGGCGACGCCGGTGTAGCCCTCGCCCCAGGCCTGGCTCTCGGCCTCGACCCGCATGTCGCGCGAGACGTCGATGAGCTTGCCGTCCCCGTCCACCGAGGCGGTGACGTCGGTGTCGGAGGTGGCGGTGATCCGCGCGCCGCCCCCCGCGATGGCAAAGCCCAGACCAATGGCGACCGCAACGGCCGCCGCCTCGCCCGCGCCGCGGATCTCGCCCTCGTCGAGCGCGGTCACGGTCAGGTCGCGCGCCTCGATCTCGACGTTCTTGACGGTCGCGTCGACCGAGTTCGCGACGGTGTTCGCGGCCTCGGCGACCGCAATCGAGATCGAGCCCGCGAAGGCGCCCGCCGAGCCTGCGATGGAGGCGGCGCCGACGTAGGAGTCGATCTGCGCGTCGTCCATCGCCTCGACCGTCACGTCGCGCGCCGCTATGCCCTCGCCGAGCTGATCCTCGATCGAGGCCTCGACCGCGTAGGCGATGGCGTTGGCGGCGAGCGTGACCTGGGTGGCCGAGGCGGCCCCCACGAAGCCGCCGGCGATGGCGACCGAGAAGCCCGCCACGTCCGCGTCGATGGCGGCGTCCGCCTCGGCCCGCACGGTCAGGTCGTTGTCCGCGTCGATCCGGCTGCCCGAGACCCGCGCGAAGACGCCCGACGTGGTCCCGTCGCCGATGCTGTTGGTCGCGAGCGACGAGCCGATCGAGACGCCCACCCCCGCCAGCCCCACGCCCAGCGACACGGCCGCCGAGACCACCAGCGCCTCGATGCTCGCCTCGCTCGTCGCCTCGACCCGGATGTCGCCCCCGCCCAGCGAGCCGCCCTCGGCGGTGAGGCTGGCGTCGGTCACGTCCGCGCTGACGGTCGTGGCGATGGTGTTGACCGCCGAGGCCCCTGCCCCGGCCACCGCGATCCCTGCGCCCAGCGAGAACCCGGCCGCGAAGGAGGCCGCCGCGGTGAAGGCCCGCACGGTCGAACGGTCGTCGGCCTCGACAACGATGCCGCCGTCGTGCGCGATCACGCTCGCGCTGCGGATCTCGGCATGGGCGCCGCCGGAGATCTCGTTCTCGGCCAGCGCCACGGAGATCGAGATCGAGACGCCCGCCGAGTAGCCGAGGGTCGCGGCGACCGCCACCGCGGCCGTGGCGGCCTCGATGCGCGAGACCTCCTCGGCCGAGACCTCGACCGAGCCCGCGCTCACGCCCTCCTCGAAGCCGTAGGCGCCCGCGCCGTCGCCCTCGATCCAGGCGTCGACGTTGCTCGAGACCTGGTTGAGCCCGCTGACGCCCGCGCCCGCGCCGCCGACCCCGAAGCCCCCGACCGCAGCCGCGGCCGCGCCTGCGAAGAGGACCGAGCGGATGGTTCGCTCCGCCTCCGCCTGCACCGACAGGGCGCCGTCGGCCTGAAGGCTGGTGTCGGCGACATAGGCGGTCACGTCGCCCGCGCCCGCCGCCAGATTGCCGTCGATGTCGCGCCCCAGGAAGTTGCGCGCCACGCCCACGCCGATCGAGACGCCCACCGCGCCCCCGCCCGCCGCGACCGAGACCGCCGCGGCCAGCACCGCGGCGTTGATCCCGGTGGCGCTCTGCGCCGTCACCTCGACCCCGCCGTCGCTGTCAACGCGGCCCACGTCGGCGATATGCGCGTCCACGCTCGAGAGGACCGAGTTGATCGACACCGCCCCGGCGCCGGCCACCGACACCCCCAGCCCGCCGGCCGAGATCGCCAGCGCCGCGGCCGCCGAAATGGCGTTGATCGAGGCGCGCTCGGCCGTGAAGGCCGACCCGTCGCGAGACAGATTCCAGGCGCGCCCCCGCTCGTCCACGACGACCCAGGCCTCGCCCGCCTCGATCACCGCGAGGCGGACCGAACCCTCTATCTCCGCGCCCGCGGCCGCCAGCAGGTCGCGCACCGCGCCCAGCACGATGGCGTCGCGGGCGGCGTCGGCGGCGGTCTGCTCGCCCTCGACCGCGCCGGCGATGGTGGCGCCGGAGCCGTCCTGCACGCCGGCCGTGTCGTCGTCCTGGTCGGCGTAGACGTCCTGCGTGGCGACGTTGTCGAGATAGTCGGCCGCGCTCGGGTCCTCCGGCAGGCGGCCGTCATCCTCGTCGGGGTCGTCGGAATAGGTCGGCGCGACAAGGCCGTAGCCGGTCGGCAGCAACGCCAGGCCCGAGACATCGAGCGGGGCGGCGCCCGTCTCGGGGCTCTTGGCCACGACAGAAACGCCCCCGGCGCCGGCGTCCACGTGGCGCACGCCCACGATCTGCGCGGTGACGTCGTTGGCGATCTCGTTGATCGAGACGGCGACGCCCAGCGACACCCCCACGCCCACGCCGCCGAAGGAGGCCGAGATCGCGGCCGCCCCGGTGAAGCTGTCGATGGAGGAATCGTCGTTGGCCTCGACGAAGACGCCCTCGGCGATGATCTCGGTGGTCCCGTCGGGGCTGTCGGTTTCGCCGACATAGCCGTCGATCGCGGCGATCACGTCGGTGGCGATGCGGTTCTCGGACCCCGCGCCGGCGCCCGAGACGCCCACGCCCACCGTCCCGCCCGACACCGCCGCGGTGGCCGCGAGCACGGCCGAGACGATGCTCTGCGCGCTGTCGGCGTCCACGCTCAGGGCGCCGCCCGCCTCGATGGAGGAATTCTTGACGAGCGCCGAGACCTCGCCCGGCGCGGCCCCGCGACTGACCAGCTTCCAGGCGTCGGGGTTGCCGAAATCGAGGTCCTGCAGGCGCACCACGTCGTTGCGCCGGTCGAACAGATCCTCGTTCTCCTGGTCGAGCACGTCGTAGTCCGCGCCCACGTATTCGTAGACGTCGCCCTCGCGCACCCCGTCCGAGATCTCGACCAGCGTCGGCGCGGGGGCGCCCGCGTGGTCGGCGGCCGCGAGATCGCCCAGCCGGATCTCGGTCGCCTCCAGCGCCAGCGTGGAGAAGTTGAAGGTCGACGTGCCGATGGGGGTTCCCGCCACCGTCCGCTCGCCAAAGCCGATGAAGTTGCGCGCGACCGAGAGGCCCAGCGCCGGGGCCACGCCCGCCGTGCCCCCCACGCCCAGCGCGAAGGCGACCGAGGCGACCAGCGCGGTCACCTCGCCGAGGGACTCCGCGCGCACCGTCACGTCGCCCGCCGCCTCCACGTCCGAGCCGTCGACCAGCGCCCGGACGTCCGAGAGGATCGTGTTCTCCGACCAGGCGCCGGCGCCCGCGATGCTGACCCCCGCCGTGCCGCCCACCGCGAAGGCCACCGCCGCGGCGGCCGACAGGGCGGTGATTTCGGAGCTGTCCGTCGCCTCGACCCGCACCAGGCCGGTCTCGGCCTCGAGGCCCGCGTCGAGGGTCTCGATCACCGCCTCGGTCGCGCCCTCGATGGTGTTCATCGCCACCGAGACGCCCAGCGACACCGCCACCGAGGCGCCGCCGGAGAAGGCCCCGGACACCGCGACCGCGGCCGCCAGCGCGGAAATGGCCGAGGCGTCGTCCGCGTCCACCGTGATGCTGTCGGCGGCGATCGCCGGGCTCGCGCCGCCGTCGTCGCCCGAGATGGCCGCGCGCACGTCGTTGTCGATCTCGTTGATCGCCACGACGCCCGAGCCCGCCACGCCGATCCCGTTGCCCCCGCCCGCGGCGATGGCGACCGAGCCCGCCACGACCATGGATTCAATGGTCTGGGTGGAACTCGCCGACACCGCCAGCGCGCCCTCGGCGTCGACCCGGCTGTCCACGATCTCGGCCGAGACGCCCGATGCGGCGGAACCGCCGTCCCGCTCCCTGCCCATGAAGTTGCGCGCCACCGAGACGCCGATGGAGGCCCCGACCGCGTTGCCCGATCCGCCCGCAAACGACAGCGAGGCCGCCACCACCAGCGCCTGGATCGAGGCCGCGTTCTGCGCCGTGACGCTGACATCGCCCTCGACGTCGAGATCGCTGTTCTCGATCAGCGCCGAGGTGGTGGAGTTGATCACGTTCTGCGAGTAGGCGCCCGCGCCCGCAACGGCCACCGGATTGCCGCCGGAGATCGAGGCCGCAAATGCCGCGGCCGCCGAGACCGAGGAGACGGTCGCCCGCTCCACCACAAGGTCGCCGGTGTCCGACAGGCTCAGCCGGTGCACGACCCCGTCAAGCGTGATCAGGGTCCAGCCCGCGTCATCCGCCGCCTTCGCGAAGCGCAGGATGTCGGAGGGGGCGATGTCGAGCCCCGCCGCGCTGAGGTCGGCGGTCAGCGCCGCCAGCGCCAGCGCGTCCCCATCCGCGTCGTCCTGGTATTCGTCGGTCCCTGCGGTGGAGTCGTCGTCGGGGGTCTCCTCGGCCGCGTCATACAGCTCGGCCGCGGTGAGGCTGAGGTCGCCCGCGGCGATGGTGGTCACCTCGCCGCCGCGGGTGGTTGCGGCGACGGTCACGTCGTCGCTTGCGTCCGTGCCGGCGGACTCGAAGGCGGCCACGTTCACGATCTCGGCCGAGACGTCGTTCTCGATCTCGTTCATCGCGATCGAGAGGCCGATGGCGACGCTGGTGGCGTTGCCCGAGCCGATGGCGACCGAGATCGCCGCGGCCCCGGCCAGCGAGCCGATGGAGGAGGTGTCCTCAGCGCTCACGCTGGCGCGCGAGACCACGATCCCGTCGCTCGCGCTGCCCGGCGCATCGTCGCCCGAGACCCGCGCCGAGACGTCCGAGCCGATGCGGTTGCGCGCGAACACGCCCGCCGCCGAGACCGCCGCGGCGTTGCCGCCCAGCCCCACCGCCACCGCGCCGGCCGCAGCCAGAACCGAGGCCGAGATCGACTGATCGCCCGTCGCCTCCACCGCCAGGTCCGCGTCCGCGGCGCCGTTGTCGAGCAGCGCCGTGTTCTCCATCAGCGCCTGGGTGACCAGCCCGCTGCGGGCGATGTCGATCCGCTTCCACAGGTCGGGGTTCGAATAGTCCTGCAGCGAGAGGTCCACGTCCTCGGGCGGGGTCTCGCCCACGAACTCGAACACCTGGCCCAGCCGCAGGAAGTCGCCGACGATGCGCACCACGTCGCCGGTTTCCAGCGCCACCGTCTCGTCGGAGCCGAAGACCTCGGCCGGCGCGAGGATGTCGGAGTCCTCCACCGCCACCGTGCCGAAGCCGATGTTGTTCTCGGCGATGGACAGGCCCACCGCCACCGCGGTGGTGTTGTTCAGCCCGCCCGAAGCGGTGACCGCCGCGGCCAGCACGTCGGAGTCGATCACGGCCGCGCTGCCCGCGTCGACCCTCACGGCCGAGGCCTGCACCACGCTGTCGACCAGCCGCGCGGTCGTCGCGCCCTGGATCGCGTTGGCCGAGATCGCCCCCCCGCCCGAGGCCCCGAAGGCCCCGCCGCCGCCGACCGAGACCGAGGCCGCGACCGCGCGCACCACCGCCGTGACGCTGGCATCCTGCGAGGCGAGCACAGACACGCCTCCTGCGGCCGAGATCGGAAGCGCGTCCGTCCCTGTCCCGAGGATCGCCGCATCCACGAGCGCGTCGATCTGGTTGCGCGCGATGGAGGCCGCGATTGCGACGCTGAGCGACTTGCCCGACCCCAGGTTCAGCGAAACCGAGGCCGACGCCGCCAGAACCTCGGCCCGGATCGTGGCGGCGTCGGCCGCGCTGACGGTGATCGCGCCGGCGTTGGAGCGCAGCTCGTCCGCCTCGACCACGTTGGCCACGGCGCCCGAGGCGACGCGGTTCAGCGTCACGATAGGGGCCACCGCGATGGCCTTCTCGTCCTCGCTCGAGCCGATGGAGACCGAGGTCACGATGACGGTGTTCTCGACCTGCGCTTCGATGGTCCCGGCGTTGGTCGCGGTCACGCTCAGCGCGTCGTCGGCCACGGCCGAGCCGCCCTCGATGGCCGCATAGGCCCGCGCCCGGTCGACGTCGCCGATGGAGGTCCCCAGCAGCGCGTCCACGGTGTTGAACAGCACGTTCTGCGGCGCGATCCCCACCGAGTTGAAGGCCAGCGCCACGCCGATGCCGATGGAATCGCCGCCCCCGCCCTGCACCCGCGTCGTGGTCGTGGTGGTCGCCTCGATGGTCGCGGCATTGGTCGCCGCGACCGTCAGATCCCCCCCGTCGACGCCGCCCGCGGCGTCGAGCGCGGTCATGGCGGCGTCGCGGGCGATGGCGCGGGCCTCGCCCAGCACGGTGTTGGTGGCGATGATCGCGTTGACCGCGAGCACGGTGCTCGACTCCTCGCCCGCCGCGAAGACCGAGCCGCCGTCGGCCTTCACGATGCCGGTGTTGGTCGCCTCGACCGTCGCGGTCTCGGTGGCCGTCACGGCGATGGAGCCGTCGCTCGCGTCCACGTCCGAGCGCCCCACGATGGCGTCCGTATCCGCCCGCAGGTCGTTGAGCGAGATCAGCCCGCCCGCGGCGGTCGCGTCGCTCTCGGAGATGTTGAAGTTGAAGCCGACGTCGTTGAGGATCCCGAAGATCCCTGCAAGATCAACGGGATCGATCTCCTTCCACAGGGTCTCGTCGGTGAAGTCGGTGGTCGCGAGGTCGACCGTCACATAGCCGTCGGTGTCGTCGCTGGCGTCGTTGGGATCCTCGCCCACGAACATGTAGAGCGTGTCGTCGGCCGGATCCTCGGTCCCCGCCGCATGCAGCACCTTCTGGCCGAAGCGGATCTGCCGCTCGCCGGAGTTCTGGGTGAACTGGTATTCGTTGGCGAGACTGTCGAGCGCGCCCAGCGCCGTCGAGATGCCGCCGTCGTTGGAGACGGTGGTGATCGCCTCCATCGTGTTGTCGGCCTGAAGCGTGGCGGAGTCGGTCGCCGACACCGTCACGCCCTCGTGCCCGTCCACGTCGTTGCGCTGCGCGGCGCCGCCCGCGACCAGGGTCCAGTCGTCGTCCGCGGACGGGTCGAACCCGTCGAAGTCGACGCGCATGTCCTCGCCCGTCAGCTCCCAGATCGCGCCGGCCTCGGTCTCGAACCGTTCGCCCGTGCGCGCCCAGCGCTTGCCGTCGCCCTCGCGCCAGTCGGCCACGTCGAGGATGGCGCGGCTCTCGGACGACAGACGGTTGTAGGCGATCACCGCCCCGAAGGCCTTGCCCGAGGCGCCGGTCAGCGCGCCGGCCGAGGAGGTGGCGTCCCCCGAGGTGTCCGCGTCGATCAGCGAGGTGTTGGTCGCCTCGACCAGCACCGCGCCCGAGGCGTCGAGGTCCGAATTGATCACCCGCGCGGTGGCCGAGACGGGCTGCTCGCCCGCGAAACTGTCGGTGAACTCGGCGTCCGAGACCTCCGGCGATCCGATCAGCGCCTCGAGCGCCAGCAGGTAGCGCGAGGTCGGCGACCAGCCGGCGCTGTTGATCGCCATCAACACGCCCACGGCGGTGTCGCCGGTGGAGGTGTCGGCCAGCGTCTCGGCGATCAGCTCGCCGGTGTTGGTCGCGCGCACCGTGATGTCGCCATCCGCGCCGCCGCCCGCCGTCAGATCGGAGTCCGCCACCGAGGCGTCGGCCGAGGCCAGCAGCAGGTTCGTCGCGATGACCCCGTTGACCGCCAGCGAGGTCCCCTCGCCCAGCGCGCTGCCCCCCGAGGAGGAGGCGATGGAGTCGGTCCTGGCCTCCATCCGCGCGTTCTCGACCGCCTCGACCAGGATCGCGCCGCCCGAGGCGCGCAGCTCCGCCTCGATCACCCGCGCCGTCGCGCCGCCGCGCAGCTCGTTGTAGACCAGCAGCCCGGCCGCGCCGGTGGAGTTGGAATCCGAGACGTTGAACCCGGTCGGCACGATCGAGGAGAGCGCGAACTCCTTCCAGAAGTTCGGATCGGTGTAGGTCGCCCCCGCCAGGTCCGTTTCGACGTCGTCGTCGCCCATCCAGACATAGACCTTGCCGGCCTCGCCCGCGCCGGAGAAGTCGTCCGACAGGCGCACCAGCTGGCCATGCTGGAGGAACACGCTCTGGGCGTCGTCGGTGGCCACCCAGTCGGCCGGCGTCAGGTCGTTCAGCGTCTCCTGGAAGACCGCCGCGCCGCCGTCGTTGGAGGTGGAGCTGTCCGAGGTCAGCTTGGTGTTGGCAAAGGCCAGGATGTCGTCGCGCGCAACCACCGAGACGCCGAGGTCGCCCGAGACCTGCGTCCCCGCCGCCGCGCCGGAATTGTCGATCGCCGCGACCGCCTTGCCCGCGATCTTGTTCGAAGCGACGGCGAAGCCGATCGACTTGCCCTCGGCCCCCTTCAGGGCGGAGGCCTCCGAGACGGTGGAGTTCGAGAGCGTCGCGTTCAGCAGCTCATCGGACTCCGCGGTCACGGCGACCGCGCCGGCGGCGTCGATGTCGGAATTCAGCACCTGCGCGCGGGCGGAGGAATAGGTCAGCCCGCCCAGCAGCTCCTCGGAGATCAGCGGATCGGTCAGCACCGTCTCGACGAGGCTGAAGAGGACGTTCGAGCTCTCCCACCCCAGCGTGTTGAACGCCAGCGTGACCGAAACGGCGGTGTCGCCCGCCTTGGTCGAGGGCGCCAGCGTGGCGTCGAGCGTGGCGGCGTTGCGCGCGGCGACCGTGACGTCGCCCAGCGCGCCCGCGCCGGTGGCGGCGATTTCGCTGTCGAGCACCAGCGCCTCGGCCTGGCTCTGCACCAGGTTGGTGGCGATCTGGCCGTTCACGGCCAGGCTCTCGCCCGTGCCCCAGGCGCTGCCGCCCGAGGAGGAGACGTTGGAGAGCAGCGTCGAAAGGATCGCCGTCTGCGCCTGCGCGGTGACCGAGACGGGGCCGCCGGCCTCGACGTCCATGCCGATCACGGCGCTGAACACCTCGCCCCGCGCGTCGTTCAGCGCGATCAGCCCGCCCACGGCGCGCGAGTTGCTGTCGGCGAGGTTCCCAACATTGGGGAAGGCGTCGGCCAGCACGTCGTCGAGCGTGGTGACGTCGACCCAGCCGGCCCCGAAGTCGACCGCGTCCCAGTCGGTCACGGCCAGCGGCGCGGGGCCCTGCCACTCGAACACCCGGGTCTTGAGGGCGGCCTCGCCCCCATGCTCGGTCGCGACGCGCACGCGCTGGCCCTCGGTGACGGTCTGCGCGCCGGAATTGGTGGTGTAGTCGTAGTCGGCGCTCAGCAGCTCGACCGCCACTCCGACCAGCCCGTCGACGTTGTTGGAGACCGAGGACGAGACATCGAGCGAGATGTTGGCCACCACGTTGGCGCTGTCGACCGCGTCGACAGTGACCGCGCCGCCCGCCTCGAGTGTGCCGCCGCCGAAGACCGAGGCCGCGCGCCAGTCGTCGTTCGTGGCGTAGCTCTGCGCCCCGTTGGCGAGGTTGACCGCGATCGGCGCGTTGATCTGCGTCCAGTCGGCGGCGTGATCGGCGATCAGCGCGCTCAGATCCTCGCCGTCATAGACCTCGAAGTCCCCGGGGGCCGAGACCAGCAGCGCCGCGATGTCGGGCGCCGCAACCGGGTCGCCGGTGTAGCGCAGCAGCGCGCCAGCGGCGAAATCGCCGGTGTCGGCGGCCACTTCGACGAGGGCGCCGGTCGCGAGGCTTGCCGGGCTCGCGTCGCTGGCGATCGTGGGCTCGGCGGCGATGCCGGGGCCGTCGTAGCGCAGGATGTCGCCCTGCGCGAAGCCGCCCGCATCCTCGTGAAGGCGCACGGTGATCGGCCCGTCGACCGCCAGCAGGCGAGTGCGGCTGGTGTAGTCGAAGCTTTCGACCGGAGCCTGGTCCTCGCCCACATACTCGTAGACCTGGCCGCCGTGCAGGACCCGGTCGCCCGTGCGCAGCGCGTCCACGGTCTGAGAGGACTCGAAGTCGTGGCCGACCGAGGTGATCACCGCCGAGGTCGAGGAGTTGATCCGGTTCGTCGCCAGCGCCCCGCCCGAGGCCTGGCCGTTGGACCCGTACTTGAGCTTCTTGTCGGTGTCCTTGGACTTGTCGAGCTTCTGCTGGGCCAGCATGCGGTCGACAAGGACCTTGCTGTTGGTCACCTCCTGGGCGACCTCATTGCCCACGCGGGCGTTGACGATGTTGACCAGCGCCACCGTCAGAACGTCGTCCGAGGCGTCGCCCGCCAGCGCGCCGAAGTCGCGCTTGACCTGCCAGGCCCGGCCCTCGGCGTCGGTGACGAACCAGAAGGCGCCCGTCTCGACCGTCTCGACCCTCAGACCCTGCGCGTCGAATTCGATCCCTTCGGCGGCGAACCGGTCGGCGAGCGCGCCAAGGATCGCGGCGTCGCCATCCTCGTCGTCGGAATCGCCCTCGGCGGTCCCAGCGTCATCCAGCGCCTGGGCCGTCGCCTCGACCTCGGCGCTGTCGAACTCGAACAGCGTCTCGCGGCTGTCGGCGGTGACCAAGACGTCGCCGCTGGCCAGCAGGTCGGCGTTCAGCGCCGTGGCGGTGGCCGAGGCCGGCGTTTTCTCGAGCAGGTAGTCCGAGCCGAGCAGCGCGTCGAAGACCTGGAAATACAGGATCGAGGAATCGAACCCCACCGCGTTCAGCGCGATGGTGGCCGCCGCCCCCTCGGTCGTGGCGGTCATCGAGGTCAGCACCTTCGCGTCGAGCGCCGCCAGGTTCAGCGCCGAGATCGTGATGTCGCCCTCGGTCCCCGCCGTGGTGTCGAGGGAACTGTCGACCACCTTCGCCTCGGCCGAGGAATTCAGCTCGTTCATCGCGAGGATGCCGCCCGTGGCCTTCACCGCGGCGATCGAGGAGGTCTCGATCGCCGACAGGGTCGCCCGCTCGGTCGCCGTGACGGTCACGTCGCCGGTGGCCACGATGTCGATGTTCTCGACCCGCGCGAGCGCGCCGCCCGTGGCCTCGTTGCGGGTGACCAGACCCGTCAGCGCTTCGGAATCGCCCGCCGACAGGTCCAGCGCCTTCATCAGCGACGAGGCGACGACGCCCGGCACGACGTTGGTCGCGTCCACGGCCTTCCACCAGTCGGGGTCGTCATAGGCCCGATCCGCGGGCAGCGCGCCGAGATCGAGCGCGGTCCCGTCGGGTCCCATCCAGCGATAGAGCTGGCCGGTGTTCTCCTCGCCCGGCACGTCGCTGCCGACCCAGACCCGGTCGCCGAATTCCAGCGTCTGCAGGCCGGATTCGTCGGTGTACTCGTAATTGTCGAGCAGGCTCTGCGCGAAGTCGTTGATCAGCCCGGCGCCGAGGTCGTTGGTCTTCTTGACCGTGGTGTCGAGGTCGGTGCGCGTCTTCAGCAGCACCGCGTCTGTCGCCGAAACCGTGACGTCGTCGAGGAAATTCGCGTCGGGCGTGTCCTCGGTCCGGCTGCCGACGACGCCCATCGCGGCGCCCTCGAGCTCGACGATCTCGGCGACGGCCGAGGCGGAGATCCGATTCGAGGCCATCACCCCCGTCGCCGCGAAGCCGCTGGCGCCGAAGAAGGCGGCCGCGTCGGCCTTGGCCCGGGTGTCGATGGTCGCGTCGAGGGTCGCGGCGTTCTGCGCGGTGACCGCGACCGAGCCGTCGGCGTGGATCGCGAAGCCCGAGACCCGCGCCGTGACGTCCGAGGGGTCCTCGCTGGCGATGTCGGTCTTGTAGTAGGTGTCGAGCGCCTGGGTGACGATGTCGCCCGGCCGGTAGCCCACGGTGTTGAACGCGACCACGATCCCGACCGCGTCCGCCCCCGAGGTGGTGGCGTTGTGGATCTCCGCCGCCAGCCGCCCGTCGTTCGCCGCGGTCACCGAGACGTGGCGCCCCGCGGTGGCGGAGCCGTCCTCGACCCGCGCCGTGGCCTCGTTCTGCACCGAGTTGAAGGCGAGGACGCCGTTGCCCGCCACGGACTCGCCCGTGCCCCAGACGCTGCCGCCCGAGGACTCGACGCTGGTGTCGAGCACCGCCTCGATGTCGGCGTCCTGTGTCGCCGAGACGCTGACGTCGCGCTCGGCGACCACGTCGCCGCGCAGGATCCGGGCCTCGGTCTCGACGTCGATCTGGTTGCGCGAGAGGGTCGCGCCCAGCGCCATGGAATCCGAGGATGTGAGATTGTAACCGGTCGGAATCGTGGAGGTTTCGGGAACCTCCTGCCAGAGGTCGAGGTTGGTGAAGTCGGTCTCGTCGAGGTTCACGCCGCTCGCGGCGTCGCCCATGAACCGGTAGATCAGCCCCTGGGCGCCGGCGCCGTCGCCCGCCGCCTCGTAGCCGCGGGTCAGCCGCACCCGGTCGCCGAAGCCGAGATCGACCGAGGTCACGTCGGCCGTGCCCCCCGTGCCGAACGTGTCCGGATCGCCCGCCCCCGAAACCACGAAGTCGCTGTCGAGGAACAGGCCCAGCGTCTCGTTGATCTGGGTCAGCCCGCCGTCCGAGGAGGTGGCCGAACTGGCCACCAGCGTCACCTCCGAGAGGATCGCCGAGACGTCGACGGCCGAGACGCTCACGTCCCGCCCGGCCTGCGTCTGCGTAACCCCGTCGGCGCCCAGATCGACGTCGGCGGTCGCCGCGTCGTCGATATAGGCGAGCGTCGCGCCCTCGAGCACGTTGAACGCGATCACCGCGCTCGCGCCCATGCCCTGCGCGCCATAGAGGTAATCGCCGTCGGTCCCGCCGGCGCTGGACTCGGCCGCGTTGGAGGTGACGGCGTCGATCAGCATGTCGGACGCGGCGGCCACCTCGACGTCGCGATCGGCGTTCACGTCCGAGGACTCGATATAGGCTTGGGTCAGCGCGGGCTCGCCCGACAGGCCCAGCTCGGTCCCGAAGAAGACGTCCACCGCCTGGCCGGCGATGTTGGTCACGTCGCGGCCCAGCACGTTCACCGCCACCGCGACGCCGCCCGCCACGTTGGAGCCGCCGATGACCTTCTGGGTCGCGTCGGTGCGCGCGGTGACCAGCTGCGCGTTGCTGGCGCGGACCTTCACGTCGCCCGCGGTCCCCATCGCCCGCACGCCCGAGGCGGCGATGAAGGCCAGCACGTCGCCCCGCATCTCGTTGGAGGCCAGCACCCCCCCGAAGGAGATCCCGATGTTGGGCGCCGTGAGGTCGATGTCGGAGTTGTTGGAGATCGCCATCACCTGCGTCGTGGCGATCAGCGTCATCTCGTTGGTCGCATCGACCTCCACCGCCCCGTCGCGGGCCGCGACCTCCGAGCCCGAGATCGACGCCTCGACGTCGCGCGCGACCTCGTTGACCGCGGCGGCGACCTCGAAGGTCACGTCGGGCAGGCCCAGGCCGACCTCGACCACGGTGTCGAGGATCGTGTCGATATCTTCCTCGAGCCCGGCCGAGGTGACGCGGACCCGCGCGGAATCGGTCGCCGTGGCCGAGACGCCGGCCCCCGAGACCACGTCGGAATTCACGATCTTCGCCCGCGTCGCGCCGGTCACGTCGTTGCCCGAGACCTTGGACTCGGTCTCGTAGAGGGTCGCGTTGCTCGCGATCAGCGAGACGGACCCCATGTCCACGTCGGCCATCGCCAGCCGCGCGACGGCGCTGTCCTGGGAGACGTCGAGCCCGGTGACGCCCACGAAGGTCGAGGCGACCCGCACGCCGATGGCGCCGGCGTTGCTCGCGCTGATGCTCAGCGCCCCGCCCAGCGTCGCGCCGGGCCCGCCGACCAGGACCTCGGCCGAGCCGTCGCCGATCCGCGCCACGCTCGAACGGGTCATGTCAACGTTGGCGAACAGCACGTCAAAACCGGTGACGTCCGACAGAACCCCCGCCTCGACGTCCACATCCACCGTGGTCACGTTGGCCGCCGAGACGGAGACCGCGCCCGAAACCTCGAGCGTCGCGCCGCCCAGAACCTCGGCCCGGGTCATCGCGACCACCGTCGCGTCGATCCCGCCGAGCCCCAGGGTAGCCTCTGCGTCGATGATGTTGGCGGTGTTGGCCAAGAGGCTCAGCGAGCCGGCCCGGATTGTCGAGCTCGCCCCCACCTGCACCGTGGCCGAAGCGTTGGCGCCCGCCGTCTGGGCCGGCGAGGCCGAGCCCGAGAGCGTGGCGTGCGCGGTCGCCTCCGCGCTCAGCGTCACCGCGCCCGAGGCGGTGATGTCGCCCAGCACCACGACCGAGGCGGTCGCCGAGGCCGAGGCCGCGCCAGAACCGGAGGTCGCGGCGTCCGAAGCGGTCGCGTCCAGCGTCACGAAGCTCATCGCGCCGTTGGCGCCGACGTGCGCCGCCTCGGCGATCAGGATGGATTCCGCCTCCACCAGCAGGGAGCCGGTGTAGTTCGGATCGAAGCTCTCGATCTCGAGGAAGTCGACGCCCTCGCCGCCCGAGATGCGGATCGAGTCGGTGACGTTGAAGGTGATCAGCTCGAAGCTCGACCCGTCGAGGGTGAACAGCGATCCGTCCCAGCTGAGCCTCGCGTCGGGATCCGCGCCGTTGCTGAGCACCACGTCGAGGTCGGCGGCGGTGTCCACGATCACGATCGGCTCGAAGCCCGACAAGGCGAGTCCGGTCGCGTCGCGCCAGATCGTGCCCGACTGCGGCCCGTCGACGTCGTAGCGCAGGGCGCCGACGTCGCCCTCGAAGGTCAGCGTGTCGAAGCCGCCCTCGCCGCCCTCGATCCCGCCCGAGATGTTGGCGGCCTCGACGACGACGAACTCGTCCTGGTTGCCCGCCGCGCCCTCCAGCCGCTCGACCCCGGTGAAGCTGACCGCGCCGCGCCCGTCGCTGGCCGAGCCGCCGTCGAGCTGGTCGATGGTCCACAGCATGTCGCCTGCGGTCGCAAAACCCAGCAGGTCCGAGCCCGCGCCCCCGTCGAACGACAGCGCCGGCACGCCCGCGTCCCCGAACGAGGCCGCGTCGACGAAGACGGAGTCGTCCCCCTCCCCGCCCAGGATCGACAGCGCGGTGATCTCGGAGAGGTCGCCGAAGGCCAGCAGCGCGCCGCCCTCGCGGTCGAGCACCTCGACCCGCTGCACGACGGCGGTCGCTTCGCCTTCGCGCCGGGTTTCCTCGTGCATGCGGACCAGGAGGTCGGCGTCGCGTCGGTCGGGGAACAGCGCGCCCACGTCCAGCGCCAGCACGTCGGCGTTGAGCAGGATGCGCGGCTCGAGCGGGTCGAGCGTCAGGCGGCGGGCCGCCGCCTCCAGTCGTCGAAGGCGTCGCGGATCGCGGTGTCGAAGCCTGGCCCTCACCCCCCGGTTGAACGGCAGACGAGGAAGCGAGCCCGCCTCCTGCGGCTTGAACGGCGACGACATGCGACCGACCTCCCCTGTACGCCCCGGCCCGAATTCATGTTAAATTCATGGCCGATTAACGCTTTAGCCCACGCATCCCTGCGACGGAGAGGCATGGACGCGACATACTCGTGTCGCATTTCCGCAAGGGCAAGCCCCAATGCCGCCACCTTTCCCTTTGGCAGCTTTGAATTTTGGAATTTGTTGGAAACGACGTGGAAACCGGAGGAAAAGGCCGCGCACAACCGCTGGGTGTGAACCGGATCTGAACCGAAGCGGCCGGATCGGGAGGCCGCCGGATCACTCGAGGCCGTCGGATCGACGGGCGAATCCCTCCGGCGGGATGCAAGGGAGGCGAGGGCGGGCCGCTCAGCCGGCCCGGCCGGTCACCACGTGGAAGGGCAGCGAGGGATGCGCCCGGCGCGGCGGCTCGGGGCTCAGGCCCACGCGGGTCATCATCGCCACATAGGCTTCGGGGGGGCGGAAGAACGGGGCGAAGACCAGCTCGGCGGCGAGATGAAACGGCGCGGGGTCGGGGACGCGGATCGGCGCGCGCTCGGTCACGATGACCGGCGCGCCGGGAGCGGCGCAGGCGGCGGCGCGGGCGAGCAGCGCCTCGGCCTCCTCGGGCGGCCAGTCGTGCAGGACCGACTTGAACAGCACCGCGTCGGCCGGCGCGGGCCAGGGATCGCGGCGCGCGTCGCCGGCAAGAAATCCCAGCCGCTCGGCCCCCGGACGCCCCGCGCAGCGCGCGCGCCCAAGGGCGCAGACCGCCGGCAGGTCGAGCACCGCAACCGAGAGGCCCGGATGCGCCGCGAGGATCGCCAGGGCCATCTCTCCGGCGTTGCCGCCGATCTCGAGCAGGCGGCCGCGCTCGGGCAGCGGCAGGGCGGGGACCAGGCGCGGAGCCTCGGCCTCGGTCAGGGCGCAGACATGCTCGACCCAGGGGCGCGCGGCCTCGCGCCCGGCGGCGTCGTCGGTGGCGGCAAGGTCATAGCGGTAAAGGGAAAACGTCTCGGACCGGGCCATGTGGCGCGGCAGGTCGGCGAAGACTGCCGCGGGGTCCGCCAACAGGTCCCGCGCGGCGCGGACCAGAAACTCGAGCCGCGCTTGCAGCGCCCGGCCGCGCGCGGCATGGACGGCGGCGAAAGCGGGCGCGAGGGCCGCCAGCCCGTCCCCCGCCGGGCGCACGATCACGCGCTCGGCCTCGAGGATGTCGAGGAGCTGGGCCATCGCCGGCCCCTCGGCGGCCAGCGTCCTCGCCTCGCGAGGGGCCGAAGCCAGGCGGTCGATCAGGCCCAGCTCGATCGCCGCCCGCAGCGCGGCAACCCCCACGAACCGCTCGAGCCAGGGGTCTTCGGGATAGGCGGGAAGGTCGGGCCGGTCGTGCATGCGCGCCTCGTTCGCCGGGCGCGCGCGACCTGCCGCGCGGCGCTGCGGGGCCCCGGCCCCGAAGGCGCGCCCGGGGGGCGAGGGCGCGCTGGTCGGGGCGGCGAGATTCGAACTCGCGGCCTCCGGTTCCCAAAACCGGCGCGCTACCAGGCTGCGCTACGCCCCGACGACACCCCGATACCCCGCGGCCGCGGCAGGGGCAAGCCACGCCGCGCGCCGCCGCAAGAGCCCCCCCTCCCAGCGCTGCGCCGCAGGGCGAAAGCCCTCTTCCCCGCGCTGCGCCGCAGGGCGCAAGGCCTCTTCCCTGCGCTGCGCCGCAGGGCGCAAGGCCTCTTCCCGGCGCTGCGCCGCAGGGCGCAGGAACGCCTTCCCCGCCCGCAAGCGCGGCGGTCAGAGCCGCTCGAGCGTCACCTGCTCGGGGTCGAAGGCGATGTGATCGGCGAGGGCCTCGGCGCCGGGGGCCGGCGTCTCGAGGATCCAGGCGGCGGCAGGCAAGGTCGCGCTGACGCCGACCACGTCCAGCAGGCGGGCGCGGCCGAGGCCCGGCAGCTCGACGGTGGCCTCGGTTCGCTCGAGGAACGGCTCTCCGGCCTCGGCGCGGGGCAGCCAGAACATCGGGGCGTCCGCGGGCGTCAGCCGCGATTCCAGGGCGTGGGCGCTCTCGGCGATGACCGCGTCGGCGGCGCGGACCACGCGGACGCCGGCGGCGGGTTGGATCTCGGGCGTCGGGGCGGCGTCATGGGGCATCGGGCTCTCCCTCAATCGGCGAGCCGCGCGCAGGCCGCGGCCAGCCAGTCTCGGTCGGCGGGGTCGTCGAGCAGCGGCGTCACCTCCGCCGCCACCCGGGCGTGATAGGCGTCGAGCCAGGCCCGCTCGGGCGGGTCCAGCAGCGCAGGGACCACCAGGCGCCGGTCGATGGGGGCCAGGGTCAGGGTCTCGAAACCCAGCATCTCCCGTTCGCCGCCCTCGGGCACGGCGGGGGACGAGACCGCGACCAGGATCTCGAGGCGGATGCCCCATTCCCCTTCGCGGTAGCAGCCGGGCTCGTCCGAGAGGACCATGCCCGGCTCCAGCGGGACCATGCCGCGGCGCGAGATCGAGGCCGGCCCCTCGTGCACGCCCAGATAGGCGCCCACGCCATGGCCGGTGCCGTGATCGTAGTCGAGGCCGCCCTTCCACAGCGCCTGCCGGGCGAGCGCATCGATGTCCCGCCCCGCCAGCCCCGCGGGCCAGCGCGCCATGGCGATGGCGATCATGCCCTTGAGCACCAGGGTGAAGGCGCGCGCGGCGCCCTCGGGCGCGGGGCCGGTGGCGAGGGTGCGGGTGACGTCGGTGGTGCCGTCGGGATATTGCGCGCCGCTGTCCACCAGCAGCAGCTCGCCCGGGACCAGGGTGCGGTCGGTCTCGCGGGTGACGCGGTAATGGACGATGGCGCCGTTGGGGCCCGCGCCGCAGATCGTGTCGAAGGAGATGTCGCGCAGCGCCCCGGTCTGCGCGCGCAGGTTCTCGAGCTTCTCGACCGCGGCGATCTCGGTCAGGGTCCCGGTGGGCGCGGTCTCGTCCACCCAGCGCAGGAACCGCGCCAGGGGGACGGCGTCGCGCAGGTGGGCCGCGCGCGCGCCCTCGAGCTCGGCCGTGTTCTTGCGGGCCTTGGGCAGGATGCAGGGGTCCTGCCCCCAGTCGATCCGCGCGCCGGCGGCCTCGAGCCGGTGGGCGATCCACACCGGGCAGCTGGCGCGGTCGAGCAGCACCGCGCTGCCCGCCAGCGCGTCGAGCGCGGGGCCCAGCGCCTCGGGGTCCGCGATCTCGACGGCGTTGCCCAGGTGCTCGCGCACCGGATCGCTCAGCTTGGCGGCGGCGACGAACAGGGTCGCGGTCCCGTCGGCGCGCAGCAGGCCGAAAGCGTGGGGCGCGGGCATCCGCGCCACGTCCGAGCCGCGCACGTTGAGCAGCCACGCCAGGCTGTCGGGCAGCGTCAGCACGGCCGCGTCGCGCGAGGCTTCCGCCAGTTCCCGCCCCAGCCGGGCGCGCTTGGCGGCCGAACTTTCGCCGGCCAGCGCCTCGGGGTGGACGGCGAGCGGGCCCATGGGCGGGCTGGGCTGATCCTCCCACACCGCGTCGATCAGGTTGGCGGTGGGGACCAGTTCGGCCCCGACCTCGGCGCAGGCGCGCTCGAGCGTCTCGATCTGCTCGCGGCCGTGCAGCCAGGGGTCGTAGGCCAGGCGCTGGCCCGGCTTGAGGGCGGATTTCAGCCAGGCCGAGGGGGGCGTCGCCTCGATCCCCACGCGCTCGAACGCTGCGTCGACCTGCTCGCGGGCCTGCAGGGTGTAGCGGCCGTCGCTGAACAGGGCCGCGCGCTCGGCCAGCGCCACGCAGATCCCGGCCGAGCCGGTGAACCCGGTCAGCCAGGCCAGGCGCTGGTCGCGCGCGGCGACGGTCTCGCCCATATGCGCGTCGCCGCGAGGCGCCAGGAAGCCGTGCACCCCCTCGGCCGCCATCCGGGCGCGCAGCGCGGCCAGTCGGGCGGGACCCGCGGCGCGATTTCCCTGGGTCTCGAAGCTCTGGAACATGGACGATCCCCTTGCTTGGCGCGCGGAGGCTAGGGCGAAAGCGGCGGCGGCGAAAGAGGCGCGGCGCGCCCGCCCGCGGGTGGGAGGGCGGCGCGGCGCGCTAGGCTCCGGTCCAGCGGGTCAGGCGGCGGCGCTCGGCGGCGTAGGCGACCGGGTCCCAGCCGATCGAGAGGATCGCGCGCGCGCCGTCGTCGCGCACCAGCGCGATGCGCTCGCGGTAGCGGCCCCGCGACAGGCCCTCGACGGTGCGCGAGCCGGTCCACTCCCGCCCGTGCAGCAGCATCCGCGCCGCGCCGTCGGGCGAGACCAGGATCAGCGCCGGCGCCCCCGGCGAGGGATAGAGCGCCACCACCCGGTCGCCGTCGGGCCCGGCCGCCTCGGAAGCCGCGAGGTCCACGTCGATGTCGAGATCGGGCGAGACCAGGCGGGCCGAGACGCCGGGCGCGTAGTCGAAGGCGTCGGGCGCGGCCAGCGCAGCGTCGTCGAGCGCCGCGAGCCGGCAGCCGCAACCCTGCGCGCCCGGGGGCGGAGCGTCCGCGGCCTCGAGCGCGGCGAAACAGGCCTCGAGCGCGGCCGAGGCCGCGGCGTCGGGCGAGGGGCCGCCGGTCTCGACCCGCGCCGGGCAGATGTCGGCGGGCTCTCCCAGCGCGAAGGCGCGCGAGCCCTGCGCCCCGCCTGCGGGCCGCGACAGGAACCGCCGGCCCTCGGGCGAGCCGTAGAGGATCGGCAGCGCCGCGGCCTCGGCCGGGCGCGGCGGGCGGGGGCCCATGTCCGAGGGCGTGCGAGAGACGATTCTCGCGGCTCGGTCCGAGACTTCCGTGACGGCGCCGCGATCTGGCGCGATCAGCGCCTGCGGGGCGGCCCCGTAGGCTGCGAATCTGAACGAAGAGCGGGCTGGATTCGCCTCCCGTTCGGTTGGATGAACGGCGCCGCAGGCGCTCGCGCTCAGCGCGACGATTCCAGCGAAAATTTTAACGCACTGTATTTTCAACGTTTTTTCCGATGCCCGCGGGACGGCCAGGGTTCCGTCGCGGCCAAACTCGCATTTTGTTGCGGCACGTCACATGAATGACGTATATCGGCGAGACGAGTAAGGCACGTTCAGAGTCTGGGGTTAGGTAGTTGACTGGGGAAGTCGTCAAGGTGTCCCGCTTCGTGACCGGCAAGGTCAAGTGGTACGATGCCGAGAAGGGTTATGGCTTCGTTGTGCCGTCCGAAGGCGGTCCGGACGTGATGGTGCATGCCGCCTGCGTTCGCGCCGCGGGGATGTCTTCGCTGGATGAAGGGGCGACGGTGTCGCTGACGGTGGTCAGGGGAGACCGCGGTCTGCAGGCGACCGAAGTCATCGGCGTCTCGGCGGAAGCATCCGCGCCCGCCACGGAGCAGCCGAAGGAAGCGCGGCCGACAGAGATCGCCGCAGAGGCCGAGGCGGAGGGGGAGTTCCTTCCGGCTCGGGTGAAATGGTTCAACAAGCAGAAGGGGTTCGGGTTCCTCAACGTGTTCGGGGACCCTGCCGACATCTTCGTGCACATGGAGACCCTGCGCCATCACGGTTTCCAGGATCTCCAGCCCGGCGAGGCGCTGTGCGTGCGTCTTGTCGCCGGTCCGCGCGGCCACATGGCCGGCGAGATCTGCCGTTGGGAAGAGGTCGTGCGGGTCTGAGACCCGCGCGACGCGACCCGGACGGTTTCGGCGCCCGAGCTTCAGGCCCGGTGCGCTGAAAAAGCGTGTCTGACGTTCGCCAATATTGGCCTTGGCGCCCTTGACCCCTTGGGCGCGGCTTCGGGCGGCTGAGGGACCGGGCGGCCCCGCACCGACCTCCCTCGCCTGGCGCCGCCGGCGGGCCGCGCGCGGCCTGTGCCGCAAGTGTGCGGCAGGGGGCCTTGCATTGCCGGGACGAGGCGGGAAGATGCGCGCCATGGACATCCCTCACGCATCGATTCTCGGGCTCGCCCTGGCCCTGGCGCTCTCCGCCCCGGCCCTGGCCGCCTGCCGCGAAGACGTTGTCGAGCTGAAGGCCGACGACGCCTCCGCCCGCTTCACCGTCGAGATCGCCGACACCGCGCTCGAGCGCGCGCAGGGCCTGATGCATCGGGAGGATATGGCGGCCGGTCACGGCATGCTGTTCCTGTTCGACACGCCGCGCCCGGTGTCCTTCTGGATGAAGAACACGCCGCTGCCGCTCGACATGATCTTCATCGACGAGACCGGCGAAGTGCTGAATGTCATCGCCAACGCCGAGCCGTTCACCGAGGATCCCCGCCCCTCCGAGGGCGACACCCGCGCGGTGCTCGAGATCAACGGCGGGCTGGCCGAGCGCTACGGCATCGGCGCCGGCGCCCTGGTGCGCCACCCCGCCTTCGGCGACGAGGCCGCCTGGCCCTGCGAGTGATCCGGGCCGGGCGAGCGGCCTGACCCGTCCGATTCCCGGCGCCTGAAACGCACCGGGCCCCGCGGACGTCCGCCGGCGCTTCCCGAGGGAAACCGGCGGGCGCCCGCGGGGCCCGGCCGCGCGCCGCCTCCGCACGGAGCGAAGGCGGCGCGCCGGTTCACGCGCGCGTCAGACCGGCGGACGGCCGCGCACGGCGCGCGCAATCATCGCGATCAGGAACAGCGCGATGAACACGAAGAACAGGATCTTGGCGATACCCGCCGAGGCGGCCGCAAGCCCGCCGAAGCCCAGAACGCCCGCGATGATCGCGACGATCAGGAAAGTCAGGGCCCAACCCAGCATCGGTTCTACTCCTCTCATGTCGCCGTGGCGGCCACTGCCGCCGTTTCGGCTCTGAGTCGAAACTGGAGGGCGGTTGCGGCGCATTGGCGCCATCGCGGGGATGATTGCAGGGCGCATTGTGGCGAGATCGCCATCACGGCAGCGAGAGCAAGGCGGCGCGGCGCGCCCCGCGCGGCTCAGGATTGCGCGCAACGCGCCCCGCGCGCGGCAGGAAGAAGCCCCCGCGCGGGCTGCCCGCGGCTCAGGAATGTTCCTCGCGATGCGCCTCGACGAGCGCGCGGTTGTAGGCCTTCAGCGCGTCGAGGTGGAAGACGGCGCCCATCAGCTCCGGCCGCCCGTCCTCGCCCCGGTCGACGACGGGGATGAAGGGGCCGGCGCCGCGACGCTCGAACTGCGGCAGCGCCTGCTCGAGCGTGTCGGTGGGGGCGAGCGTGGCGCCCTGCTCGACCAGGCTCCAGCACATGCCGTCGGGGGCGCCGTCGTCGGCCCCCCGCAGGCGCATCACATGGGTGACCGCGATGGTGCCCGGCAGCCAGGACTGCGGCCCCTCGGCGAGGTGGATGTTGCGGCGCTCCAGCAGGCTGAGGAAGAAGCTCTTGTCCACCATCCGGGCGCTGACCACGGTCGCCATCGAGACCGAGGCCATCACCGCCACCCCCGTCTGCCAGTCGCCGGTCAGCTCGAAGATGATCAGCCCGGTCGACAGGGGCGCGCCCAGGAACGAGGCCGCCACCGCCCCCATCCCCGCCAGCGCATACAGGATCTCGGACCCCGAGACCGAGGGGAACACCCCCACTGCGATATACCCGAACGCGAGCCCGGTCAGCGCCCCCAGCATCAGCGAGGGCGAGAACACCCCGCCCCCCATCCGCCCCGCCAGCGTGATCGCGAGCGCGGCGGCCTTGATCAGCGCGAAGACGATCGCCTCGTGCAGCCCGATGCCGCCGGTCAGCGCCAGGGAGGTCGTCTCGTAGCCCACGCCGATCACATGGGGGAACTGCAGCGCGATCAGGCCCAGCAGCAGGCCCGCCACGCCCGGGCGCAGCCATCGGGGGCAGCGGCTCCAGCGCTCGAAGCGGTCGCCCCAGGCCTCGGTCGCCAGGATCGCCTTCATCGCCAGCACCGCGGCGACCCCGCACACCAGGCCCAGCAGCAGGAAGGCCGGAAGCTCCTGGTAGAAGGCCAGCGAGTGGCGCGGAAGATCGAACTCGGTGATGTTGCCCAGGTGCACGCGGCTGACAACGGCGCCGGCGATCGAGGCGATCACGATGGGCGCGAACGCATGCAGCGCGAAGTGGCGCAGCACCACCTCCATCGCGAACAGCGCCCCGGCGATGGGGGCGTTGAAGCTGGCCGAGACCGCCGCGGCCACTGCGCAGCCCATCAGGTCGCGGGCGGTGATCGGGGTGGCGCCGATGCGCTCGGAGACCCACGAGGCCATGGTGGCGGCGAGGTGGACCACCGGCCCCTCGCGCCCCGTGGAGCCTCCGGTCGAGAGCGTCACGATCGAGGCGGCCGCCGAGGCGAGCCCCGATTTCAGCGGCAGCCGCCCCGATCTCAGCGCCGCCGCCTCGATCACCGAGGCGACCGAGCCGGCCCGCCCCTCGGCCGTGAACAGATGCAGGATCACCCCCACCACCAGCCCGCCGATCACCGGCGTCGCCACGATCACCAGCGGGTCGAGCCCCGAGAGCGTGCTGTGCAGGCGGTGGTCGTCGGCGCCGTAGATGGTGGTCTGGATGGCCGCGATCGCGAGCCGAAAGCCGATGGCCGCGTAGCCCGAGGCCACCCCGATCGCGAGCGCCAGCAGCCAGAACAGCAGCCCCGTCGGCCCATGCGCCACCGTCCAGGCCCGCAGCCCGCGCCCATGAGCGGCGGCGCGTCCGGCCAGTTGCGCCCGCCAGTGCCCTGCCCCGCCGGCCGCGCGCCCGGCAGCGGCCGCCCCTCGCCCGGCGGCCGGCCCGGTTGCAGCGCTGGCCGCAGACCCGTGGGCGGACCCGGTTGCGGCATCGGCCTCGAGCCCGGAGGCGGGGCCGGTCTCGCCCCCTGTGGCGGGCGCCGCCTCGCGTCCGGCCGCGCCGTCGGCGCCCCGGCCGTCGCCGCGACCGGAGGCGGGCCGGTCAGGCTCTGCGCGCCCCTGAGGACCGCCGCCCGCTCCGTCGCCATCCGCTGCGTTGCTGCCCGCCATGACGCGCTCGTCGCTCCCTGCGTCCCCGCGCGGGGACGGTTCGCTGCGGGGTTCAGCCTTTCCGGCGGATGCCGATGACCGACCCGGCCAGCTCAGGCCGCGGCAACGACGCCTGGGCCTTGCCCAGCGCCTCGATGCGCGCCTGGGCCCAGTCGGGATAGGGGGCGGACCGGCGCTTCACAAGGTCCACATTCATGCCCATCGTCTCGGTGTAGGCGGCGGTGGTCCCGTCCTCGAGATTCTTCATCTCGCCAAAGAAGTGCAGGCGCTTGCTGTCCCAGTCCAGCAGCTGCCACAGGCACTGGAAGCGCTCGCCCTCCAGCAGCTCGCCCACGAAATGGATCTGCTGCTGCAGGATCATCGGACCCATCTTCAGCTGCTCGGCATAGGCGCCGCCCACCCCCAGCACGTCGTCGAAGATCACATCCGAGCTCTTGTCGAAGGCCATCGAGTAATAGGCCACGTTCATGTGGCCGTTGTAGTCGATCCACTCGGGCGGCACCCGCATCTCGGGCGTGGGCAGCAGAGCGGGTTCAAAGCTCGGGATGGGCGCGTCGATCAGGAGTTCGGACATGGGGCTCCTCCGTCAGGGTCAGGTTTCTTGAGTGTCGGACAATGCAACGGCCCGCGGCGGAGGTCGAGCCCGCGCGCGACGCCCGCGCCACGTCCCGCGCCGACCAGGCGTCCCGACAGGGCCGCCCCGCCCGACGCCCGCCACGCCACGCCACGGCCCAGGCGCCGCGCCCGCCCCGCGCCGCGAGCCCAAGGCCCGCAATCTGTCCGACGCCCGTCGCGGCGCTTCCCCGGTCCACCCCGGGCGCCGCCCGCTTCGTCCCCGGCGCCACGCCCGTCCCGGGGCTCCCGGGCGCCGCGCCCGCCACGCGCCGCGGGCGGAACCGCGATCCCGGGCGCCGCGCCCGACGCGGCGCCTCCCTCCCGACCGGCGCTCAGCTCAGCGAGGGAACCAGCCGGTTGCGCAGCACGCCGATCTTCTCGATCTCCAGCTCCACCACGTCCCCGTCCGAGAGATAGCGGTCGAACTCCAGCCCACAGCCGTCCCCGACCGTGCCCGATCCGAAGAACTCGCCCGGGTGCAGCGTCTCGCCGTGAGACACCCACTCGATCACCTGCTCGAAGCTCCAGTACATGTCGCCCGAGTTGCTGCGCGACATCTCGGTCCCGTTGATCCGCACGATCATCTCCAGGCCCTTGTAGTCGCCCAGGTCCTCCAGCGGCACGATGCACGGGCCCATGGCGTTGGCCTTGTCGAAGTCCTTGCCCTTGGCCGGTCCCAGCCGCCCCAGCATCTCGAGCCCCTGCGCGTCGCGCGCCGAGAAATCGTTGAACACCGTGAAGCCGAAGATGTGCTCGCGCGCCCGCTCGGCCTTGATGTTCACGCCGCCCTTCCAAAGGAAGCAGCCCATCTCGCACTCGTAGTCCATCTTGCGCGAATAGGGCGGGCGCGGCACGTCCTCGCCGGGGCCCGAGACGGCGAAGCGGTTGCCCTTGTAATAGATCGGCTGCTTGTACCACTGGTCGGGGGCGCGCGGCAGCTCGATGGCGTCGATCTCGGCCTCGCTCGCGCCGCGCTTCTTCGCCTCGACCACCAGCCGGGTGCGTGCGCACTGGCGCACGTGCTTCTCGAACAGCATGAAGTCGCGCATCTGCGCGGGGACCGGCACCGGGGCGCGCAGGCTCACCGCCTCGAGCGGGCGACGCTGGGCCGAGGCCGAGGCCCTGCGCGCCTTGTCCAGCGCCGCCGGACCGCCCTCGATCAACGCCTGCATCGACACGAACCCGTCCTCGCCGGTGGCCGAGAGGTCGGCGACCGTGTCGTCGTCCATCCACACGCCGACCCGGTCGCGCGCGTCGTCGGCGCTCGAAAAGCGGAACGTGATCAGTCTCATCGCATCCTCCCCTCAGTCGCCGGCCGATCCGGCGTGCTTCCCGATCTCCCAGCCCACGCCGCCCAGCGCGGCCTGCGCGAAAGCGAGCGGGCTGTCCTCGAGCTCGGTCGCCATCGTGTCGTTCCAGCGGTTGAGCCATCCGAACAGCGACACGACCGCCACGATCTCGACCAGCTGGTCTTCCGTGAAATGCGCGCGGGCGGCCTCGAAGTGCCCGGCCTCGACCCGGTTGGGAACCTCGGCCGCCGCCTGGGCCAGCGCCAGGGGGCGCGCTCGGCCGGCGTGAACAGCTCGGAGGTCTCGCAGCTCCAGACCTGCGCGATCTTCTCGGCCGAGGCGCCCCGCCGCTCGGCCACGTGACCGGTGTGGGCCTGGCAATAGCGGCAGCCGGCCGCGGCCGAGCAGATGTGGGCGATCAGCTGCACCAGCTCCGCGGGCAGCGAGCAGCCCGGCCCCATCACCGCCCGGCCCAGTCCCGCGAAGGCGCGCAGCAGCTCGGGCTTGCGCGCCATGGTCTTCATCGAGTTGGGCACGAAGCCCATCCGCTCGCGGACCGGATCGAGGTCGGCGGCGAAGGCGGCCAGCGCCTCCTCGGGCAGCGGCGCGACATGGGGCACGGCTCAGCCCTCCAGCACGGCGACCGCGCGGATGAAGCCCGCCGAGGCCGCCTTGATCTTGTAGGGAAAACAGATCACCTCGAACCCGTGGTCGGGGAGCTGGTCAAGGTTGGCCAGCTTCTCCATGTGGCAGTAGCCGATGTCGATCGAGGCGCGGTGCCCCTCCCAGATGATCGAGGGGTCGTGGGTCGCCTCCCAGGTCTTGCGGGTCAGGGCGAAGGGCGCGTCCCAGGACCAGCCGTCGGTGCCGGTGACGCGCACCCCCCGCTCGAGCAGCCACAGCGTCGCCGCCCGGCCCATCCCGCAGCCGCGCAGCACGTAGTCGTCCTCGCCGTAGCGCCCGCCCGCGGCGGTGTTGACCACCACGATGTCCAGCGGCTCGATCTCGTGGCCGATGCGCTTGAGCTCGGCCTCGACGTCGCCCGGCGTCGCGACGTAGCCGTCCTCCATGTGCCGGAAGTCGAGCTTCACGGCCTTGTTCCAGAACCATTCCAGCGGGACCTGGTCGATGGTCCAGGCGGCCTCGCCGCCGTTGAGCTTGCGGTTCATGGTCGAGTGGTGGTGGTAGGGCGCATCGAGATGCGTGCCGTTGTGGGTCGAGATCGCCAGCCGTTCCACCGCCCAGCCGTCGCCGTCGGGAAGATCCTCGCGGGTCAGGCCGGGAAAATGCGCGGCGAGCTGGCCGGCCGTCTCGGCGTGGGGGTGATAGGCGATCTGCGGCAGGCTGCCCGGCGGGTCGGAGGCGATCCCCGCCTCGAGCGCGACCGAGAGGTCGACGAGCTTCCGGGGCATCGGCGGCCCTCCCTGGGTTTCCAGCGCCTGTATAAAGCGCTTGTTTGAATTTGGGCGAGACTGCCCCGGATGCGGACGTGCGTCCAGCATTTCCACCGCCCGAGACGGCGGGGGAACGGAGAGCAGGCGCCCTGCGGGCGGGCTTGGCTGCGGTGCGCGTGGGGCGAGGCGGGCGACTGCCGGCCAGGGCACGGAGCCTCCGGCGGGCTCCCGACTCACCAAAGAACAGGGCCGCGCCTGGTCTCCGGATCCGTCTCTCGCTGATTGATGCCTGAGCGACTCGGCCGGAGGGGTCAAGGACGAGCCGGCTGCGCCGGTCGCTTCGCGATCCTTGACCCCTCCGGCCGAGTCGCTCTGATCGGCATCAGCGAGAGACGGCTCCGGAGAACAGGCGCTTGGCGCGGCGTGTTCGGGCGTCGCGCCGGGGCGCCCGGGATGAGGCGAGGGTGCGGGGAAGGCGGGGGCATTGAGCCTTCGGGCGGGGGGGGCTAGGAACGAGGCTGTTCCGCCCGCGCGACCGGAGGTCGAATGAGCCAGTCCAGCCTCGAGGCCGCCTCGGCTCCCGTCGCGCGACGGCCGCGCTTTGGCGGGCGAGG
This sequence comes from uncultured Albimonas sp., assembly GCF_963977235.1. NCBI lineage: Bacteria > Pseudomonadati > Pseudomonadota > Alphaproteobacteria > Rhodobacterales > Paracoccaceae > Albimonas > uncultured Albimonas sp. The sequence continues at coordinate 31,351 of NZ_CAXBOD010000010.1, read as the reverse complement.
GCCGAGGGCGGCCTCGGCGCGGGGGCTCACCTGGCCGGCCTGGGTGCTGGCGGCGTTGTGCGCGCTGCCCGCGATCTCGGTGGCGGTCACCGCGGTGACGGGCGACTGGTCGCTGTGGTCGCTGCTGATGGCGAGCGTGCTGCCGCGATATGCCCTGACCACCGTGCAGCTGGCCCTGCTGGTGGCGGCGGGGTCGCTGCTGATGGGGGTCGGATCCGCGGTGCTGGTCACCGCCTGCCGCTTCCCCGGACGGCGCATCTTCGAGGTGGCGCTGATCGCGCCGCTGGCCTTCCCGGCCTATGTGCTCGCCTACGCCTACACCTGGATGCTGGACCACCCCGGGCCGGTGCAGAGCGGGCTGCGCGCGCTGATGGACTGGGGGCCGCGCGACTACTGGTTCCCCGAGATCCGCAGTCTGGGCGGGGCGGCGCTGATGCTGTCGCTGGTGCTGTACCCTTACGTCTACCTGCTGACGCGGGCGGCGCTGATCCACCAGTCGGTGACCGCGGCGCAGGTGGCGCGCACGCTGGGGCTGGGGCCCTGGGGGGTGCTGTTCCGGGTCACCCTGCCGATGGCCCGCCCCGCCATCGTCGGCGGCCTCGCGCTCGCGATGATGGAGACCATCGCCGACTTCGGCGCCGTCAGCCATTTCGGCGTGCAGACCTTCGCCACCGGCGTCTACCGGGCCTGGTTCTCGATGGGCGACCGGGTGGCCGCGGCCCAGCTGTCGCTGTGCCTGCTGACGCTCGCCGTGGCGCTGGTGGCGCTCGAGCGCGCCCAGCGCGGGCGCGCCAAGCGTCACCAGGCCGGGCGGCGATACGAGCGGCTGACCGAGGTCGAGCTTTCCGGCTGGCAGGGGCGGGCGGCCGCGCTCGCCTGCGCCGTGCCGGTGGGCTTCGGCTTCGCGATCCCGCTGGGGATGCTGGGGTGGATGGCCTGGACCTCGTGGTCGGGGCTGGGGATCGAGCGCTACTGGGGGTTTGCGGCGAACACGCTGATGCTCTCGGCCTCGGCGGCGGCGCTGGTGATGGGGGCGGCGCTGCTGATCGGCTATGCGGTTCGCCTCGCGCCCGGGCCGGGGGCGAAGGCGGCGCAGCTCGCCTCCTCGGTCGGCTACGCGGCGCCGGGTTCGGTGATCGCGGTGGGGCTGCTGGGCCCGCTCGCTTTCACCGACAACGCCATCGACGCCTGGGCGCGCGAGGCGCTGGGGGTCTCGACTGGGCTGATCCTGACCGGGACCATCGGGGGGATCCTGCTGGCCTATCTCTCGCGCTTCATGGCCGCGGGGCTGAACGCGGTCTCGGCCGGGTTCGAGGGGCTGGGGCCGAACCTCGACAGTTCGGCCCGCGTGCTTGGCTGCAACGTCTGGGGCGTGGTGGGGCGGGTGCATGCGCCGCTCTTGCGCGGCTCGCTGCTGACCGGGGCGCTGATCGTCTTCGTGGACGTGACCAAGGAGCTGCCGGCGACCCTGATGCTGCGCCCCTTCGACTTCGATACGCTTGCCGTGCAGGCCTATCGGCTGGCGTCCGACGAGCGGCTGACCGAGGCGGCGGCCCCCTCGCTCGCCATCGCCGCGGTGGGCATGGCGCCGGTGCTGCTGCTCGCCCGCGCGATCAGGAAGAGCCGGCCGGGGAGCTGAGGCCCCGGCCGGCCGTCTCAGCCCTTCGCCCGTCGCCGGACCAGGGCGAGCGCCCCGAGACCGCCCAGCGCCAGCAGGCCCGGCGCCGGCAGGGGCACGGCCGTCGCGCCGGTCAGGCTGCCCGGCGCCCCGGGCAGCTGCGCCCCCTCCAAGGCGAGGAGGCTGACGCCCGAGAACTCGGTCGCCGGCGAGGCGGGCGTCGACACGCTCGCCATGATGAAGCCGCTGGTGGGCGCGGTGTTTCCGTCCCCGTCATGCGGCGCGCCCAGGATATGGCCCAGCTCATGGGCGAAGAGCGTGGTGCTCGCCGCCAGCGACAGGCGGTCCGTCGCCTGCACCACGCCGAAGGGGTAGTAGAGGGCGCCGACATAAGCCAGGCCGAGGCCGGAGCCGAAGATCTCGGGCGTGCCGCCCATGTAGGCCGTGTGCGCGGCCGCCGGCGGCCGCATCGCGTCGGCGAACTCCGACAGCGCGTCCTCGAGGCGCGCCTCCGCGCCTTCGAACACGAAGCTGAAGTTCAGAATCTGGATCGGCGCCGGCAGCAGCAGCAGGATGCCGGTGGGATCGTACATCGCCTGCAGCAGCGTCGCGTCGAGCCGCGGCGTGAAGCAGGTCAGACCGGCGTCGGTGCACAGCGAGACCCGCTGCACCGCCAGTTCGGAGGTATAGACGGGCGTCGCGTGGGCCGCGCCCGCGCCCACCCCCGCAATCAGTCCCGCGCCCAGCGCCGCAGCCGCCAACCGGCGGGCCGCCCGCGACCGTCGGCGTGCGCCGGCCGCCGCCAGTCTCGCGCGAATCCAGAGTGTCATCCGATGCCCCTCCGTGTCCGGCCCTCGACCCGGGCCGCCCCAAGGATGAACGATGCCCGCAGGAAGCTGCACGCAGGATGAACAGGACGCTCCGCGAGGGCGGCCGCAGCAGGCGGCGCGGGGCGCCTCGCCCGGCCGCCCGCCGCCGCGATCAGAGGACCGAGCCGCGGCGGGCGGGGTCGGTGACCACGCCCGCCCCCGCCCGCTCGAGCGCCGCAAGCATCGCGGCGATGGTGACCCGCTTCTGGACCATCGCCTCGGCCTCGGCGCGTGTGACGCCGACAGCCAGGTGCAGGTCCACGGCGCCATGCGGGGTCTGCGCCACGTCGAGCTCGGGGTCGGTAATCAGCAGCAGGGCCGCGATCTCGCCCTCGGGCAGCAGCGGCTCGGGCAGCATGGCGAGGAAGCCGGGGACCACCGCCTCGGGCGTCTCCAGAGCCAGGCGGCCGATCACGTTGAGCAGCTCGCACGGCCAGGTGGGGGCGGCGGCCACGTTGGCATCCGCCGCGGCAAGACGGAACACGGGCTCGATTCCCATGCCGCTGACCGTCTCTCCCGCCAGATCCGCATCGAAATCGAGATCCGAGAGGCCGAAGCCCGCATACAGCAGGTGCGCCGGCCCGAGATCCGAGGCGGGGCGGGCGCGCAGGGACACGTCCTCGAGGGTCTCGGGCGGGGCCGACGGGTCCCAGGCGGCGCGCAGCCGCCGCTCGGCCGGGAGGGCGATGCGGCGGTGCTCGGGGCCGAGACGGCTTTCGAGATGGGCGACGAGGGCCTCTCGACCGGGGCTGTCGCCGGCGGTCCAGCGGCGCATGTAGTCGGCCTGGCTGATCGGGGGGGTCATGGCGGGCTCCGGCCTTGAGGATGCGGCGGGGCGGGCGGAAAGCGCAACGGGGCGCGGCCTGCGCCGCGCCCCGTCCTTGTGGCAGATCCTGCCGGGGGTTTCGACCCGAGGCCCCCCGCCGGTCGTTCCGACCGAGGTCCCCCGCCGGCCGTTCCGACCGAGGTCCCTTCCCGGTCGTTCAGACCGGGCGCGCGATCACTCGTAGCCGACGCTGTCGTAGATCATCTGCGCCCTGGCCTGGTTGCGGCCCAGCTCGGCGAGGTTCAGCTCGTCGGCCTTGAACTCGCCCAGCTGCTCGGCCGACGGGGCCAGCGCCACGCCCTCGACGGCGGGAAACTCGTCGTTGCCGTTGGAGAAGTACGCCTGCGCCGAGTCGGAGGCGAGATACTCGAGGAACGCCTTGGCGGCGTCGGGATGGGGCGCGTGGGCGGCCATCGCGCCGGCCGAGACGTTCATGTGCGCGCCATTGCCGTTCTGGTCGGGGAACACCCAGCCGATGCGGTCGACATGGGCCGAGACGCCGTCCACTTCGGTGCGCAGGGCGCGCGCGAAGTAGTAGGTGTTGGCCACGACCACCTCGCACTCGCCCGAGACGATGGCGCGAAGCTGGTCGGTGTCGCCGCCCTGCGGATCGCGGGCGCGGTTGTCCCACAGGCCCTGCGCCCACTGCGTCGCGGCCTCCTCGCCGTCATGGGCGATGCGCGAGGCCAGCAGCGAGAGCATGTAGATGTTCGAGCCCGAGCGGGTGCACACCTTGCCCTCCCACCTGGGGTCGGCGAGCTCGGCGTAGGTCTGCGGCGGCTCGGCCACGTCCTGCTTGTCGTAGAAGATGATCCGCGCGCGCTGCGAGAAGCCGAACCACAGGTCGTCGGGGTGGCGCAGGTGGGCGGGGATGCGGGCCTCGAGGATCTCGCTCTCGACCGGGGCCAGGATGCCGGCCTCCTCGGCGCGCCACATGCGGCCCGCGTCGGTGGTCAGGAACACGTCGGCGGGGGAGTTGCGGCCCTCGGCCTTCATCCGCTCGATCAGCTCGTCCGCGCCGGCCTCGATGCGGTTCACCTTGATGCCGGTGGCTTTCTCGAAGTCGGTGTAGAGACGCTCGTCGGTGTCGTAGTGGCGCGAGGAATAGAGGTTCACCTCCTGGGCGGAGGCGGCGGCGGCGCCAAGCGCGAGCGCGCCGGCGAGGGCGGCGCTCAGGGCTGCGCGGGGAAAAGTTCGAGGCATGTCGGATCGCTCTCCTGCGTTCGACCTGTCTGGCCGGGTCCGCCGCGGGGGCGCGAGGGACCGGCGCGCCCGGGGGAGGACGCGTCGGAATGCCTGACGGTTTCGCACGGTCATGTCAATTCCTAGGTGATTCGTCAGGAATTGGGGCGCGCGTCGCACGCAGAGGGCCGCCTGCGCTCAGGTCTCGATGGCGGCCTCGAAGCCCTCGAACTGCGGCGGACCGAGGTAGAGGGAGCGGGTCTCGCCGGCCCCGGCATGGGCCGCGCGGAACTGCTCGGACCTGGTCCAGGCATCGAAGGCGGCGCGAGAAGTCCAAGTGGTGTGAGAGACATAGAGGATGCTCTCCTCCGTCGCAGGGCCGCGCAGAAGGCGGAACGAGACGAAGCCCGGGACCTCGCGCAGGCGGCTGTCACGGGTGCGCCAGACCTGCTCGAACTCCGATCCGCGGCCGGGGGCCACGCTGAAGCGATTCATGGCGATGAACATGCGGGATCTCCTGGGGCTCGGGTCCGGTCGGACCGTCCGCCCCCAAGGACGCCTCGGCGGTGCGGCAGGGTCAAGGCGGCTGAGGGCCGCCGCCGTGTACCCCCGCGCGCCCCTGCCCCCCGTTCAGATCCGCCCGTCGTAGCCGCCGGGCGGGATCTCGGCCGCGATGACGGTGAAGACGGGGGCGGCGAGCGCCTCGGCGAAGGCCGCGCGCAGGGCCTGGGCGTCGCGCACGGTGGCGCCGCGGCCGCCCAGGGCGCGGGCGACCGCGGCGTAGTCGGTGGTCCCGAAGGCGACGCCGGCGGGGCCCAGGCCCTCGGATCTCTGCTTGAGCGCGATCAGCTCCAGCGAGCCGTCGACCAGCACCACAACCACCACCGGCAGCCCGAGGTCGCGCAGGGTTGCGAGCTCTCCCAGCGTCATGTCGAGGCAGCCGTCGCCGATCACGCAGATCACCGGCGCGTCCGGCCGCGCCAGCTTCGTCCCCGTGGCGAGCGGCAGCGCGCAGCCCATCGTGCACAGGCCCGAGGATTGCAGCAGCGCGCCCGGCGCGTCGCAGCTCCACACCTGGCTGAGCAGGATGCGATGCGCGCCGCTGTCGACCGTGGTCACGGCGCCGGCGGGCTTCGCGCGGTTGAGGACGTGCATCACCTGCGCCGGGCCCCAGGCCTCGCCGGGGGCGAAGGCGTCCTGCAGCGCGGCGCGGGCGCGGGCGGGCTCGCCGTCGGGCCAGGCGGCGGCCGGCGCGAGGCCCTCTGCCAGCGCCTCGAGCCCCGCCGCGATCCCGCAGGTCCATGAGATCGCGGCGTGGTTGAGATACTGGCGGTCGGGGGCGGCGGCGATCTCGATCGCGCGGGCCGGGTCCCAGGGGTCGCGCCAGCCCGCCCGCATCTCGATCGGGTCGTAACCCGCGCAGATCACCAGATCGGCCGCGCGCAGCAGAGGCAGGATCACGGCGTCGGACTTTGGCGACAGGCCGTGGCCGCCCAGACTCAGCGGATCGTCCTCGGGCAGCGCGCCCTTGGCCTTGTAGGTGGTCGCCACCGGGATGCCGTGCGCGGCCGAGAGCCGGCGAAGGGCCGCCACCCCCTCCGGCTCGGTCAGCAGATCGAGGCCGGCGAGGATCACCGGCCGCTCGGCGTCCGCGAACATCTTTCGCGCCCGGTCGAGCTCGGGGCCGGGCGCGGGGGCCGAGGGCGCGAGGCCGGGGCGCAGGGGGGCGCCGGTCGCGCCGGGCTCGGGCGCCGCGGCGACGGGGATCGGCAGGTCGATGTGGACCGGCCCCGGCCGCGGATCCAGCGCCAGCCGCACGGCCTTGTCGATCATCGGGGCGCAGGCGCCGGCGCGGGCCTCGAAGCTCGCCTTGACCAGCGGGCGCAGCACCGCCTGGTGGTCCATCACCTGGTGCGAATAGGTCAGCGCCTGCGCCTCGGGCACCCGGCCCGAGATCACGATCAGCGGCACGCGGTCCTGCTGGGCGTTGGCCACCACGTTGACGGCGTTGGCGATGCCCGGGCCAACGGTGGCGATCAGCACGGCGGGGGCGCCGGTGGCGTGCCAGGCGGCCTCGGCCATGAAGCCGGCGGCGTTCTCGTGGCGGGCGAGGCGGAAGGCGATGCCGTTGCGCTCGAGCGCCGCGATCAGGGCCAGCACCTCGCCGCCGGGAACCCCGAAGGCGTGGCGCACGCCCGCCCCATGCAGGCGCCGCGCGATGGCGTCGGCGGAGGTGGTCGTCTCGGCGGCGGCGAGCGCGTCGGTCGGCTGCACGGTCATGGCCCTGGCTCCGTTGGTTTGGCGCGATCCTGACGCGGCCCGCGGACCGAGGCGAGGGCCCGCACGCAAAGGTGAGGGGCGGCGAGCCCGCTGCCCTCCCCGCCGCGCCGGGAAGGACGCGACAGCCCCGCCCGCCCGCAGGCCTCACCCCCGCTCGGACGGCGGGCGAGGCGAGGCGCCGGGACACGCTCGGGGAGCGCATGATCGGGCCAGAGCGCTCGGGTCTCCCCTCCTGGCCAGGGCGGCTGGCGGGCCTCGCCATCGCCCACCGATACGCACGTATGCGTCTTGCGGTCGCTCCGCCCCCTTGGCGCTCGCGCCCGGGGCCGGAGCGGCTAGGCTCTCCCCAGCGCCGACCGGTCCGGTCGGCGCGCCCCCTTTCGCCCGCCGGGACCGGCGCCCGGCGCGGAGGTCCGCCCCCTCGCAGCCCGCGTCCCCCGACGTCGCGGCCTGCGCAAGGAGATCCGGACCGCGCGCCGCCCTCCCCTCCCGCAGGCCTGCATCAAGGAGTGCGCCCCATGACTTCCGAGCTCTGGTCCTGGACGGCCAGCGAACTGGCCTCGGCCATCGCCGCGGGCAAGATCACCTCCCTCGAGGCGACGCAAAGCGCGCTCGCGCGGATGGAGGCGGTCAACCCCGCCCTGAACGCCGTCGTCGATCCCCTGCCCGAACAGGCGCTCGAGGCTGCGAAGGCCGCCGACGCCGCGCTGCGCGCCCACGGCCCCGCAGGCCCCCTGCACGGCGTGCCGGTGACGGTGAAGATCAACGTCGACTACGAGGGCCGGCCCACCACCAACGGCGTGGTCGCCTTCAAGGACCTGATCGCGCCCGAGGACGGCTCGGTCGTGCGCGCGATCAAGGCCGCGGGCGGGGTGATCGTGGGGCGCACCAACACGCCCTGCTTCTCGATGCGGGCCTTCACCTCGAACGACCTGCACGGGATGACCGTGAACCCCCACGATTCCGCGATCACGCCGGGCGGGTCCTCGGGGGGCGCGGGCTCGGCCACCGCCGCGGGGATCGGGGCGATGGGGCACGGCAACGACATCGGCGGCTCGGTCCGCGGGCCGGCCTATCACTGCGGGATCTACGGGCTGCGGCCGACCGCGGGGATCGCGGGCGCCTACAGCCCCTCGCAGCTGGCCGAGCGGATGATCGTCAGCCAGATGAGCTCGGTCCAGGGGCCGCTCGCGCGCTCGGTCGAGGACGTGCGCCTGGCGATGCTGGCGCTGTCCCGGCCCGATCCGCGCGACATCTGGCAGACGCCCGCCATGGGGATGTTCGCGCCGCTCGAGCATGCGCCCTGCAAGGTGGCGCTGGCCGCCGAGAGCCCCGATTTCCCCACCGACCCGGCCGTTTCGGCCGCCATCCGCAAGGCCGGCGCGATCCTTTCGGACGCGGGCTATGAGGTGGTCGAGGTCCCCACCCCCTCGTTCCAGGAGGCGGTGGAGTACTGGCGGCTGGTGTTGGGCAACGAGATGCGCGCGGGCCTCGCGGGCCTGATGGAGGAGATCGGCGACGCCAAGATGAAGAAGGCGCTCGAGGTCACGCTGCGCGGCGTCCCCGACGTCACGGACCGCGCGGGGATGCTGAAGCTGATCGCGAAACGCTCGACGATCCTGCGCGAGTGGCAGGCGTTCCTGGCCCAGTACCCGCTGATCCTGACCGCCACCTGCTGGTCCAAGCCCTTCGAGGAGGATTACGACCAGCGCGACGACCTCGACGCGGACGCCTTCTTCGCGGCGATGGCGCCGCTGACCGGCACCCCCACGATCGGCCTTCCGGGCTTCTCGATCCCGGTGGACACGGTTCCGGGCCAGCCGATGGGCGTGCAGCTGATCGCGGCCCGCTACGGCGACCGCGCCCTGCTGAACGCCGGCGCGGTGATCGAGCGCGGCATCGGCCCCATCGCCCCCATCGACCCGATGGGGTGACCCCGAGGGTTCCCATACGCCGGGGCGCCGCGGGAGATCGCGGCGCCCTTCGCGGGCTGTCGCGCCGAGCGCATGTCGCGGCAAGGCGCCGTCCCCCGGATCGCGGTGGGTTGCAGGCCACGCCCCCCGCCCGCGGGCCTTTGGTCGAGGCGCCGCGGATCGGCCGCTCTTTCCTCTTTCGCCGGGCTCGGCGAGACTGGCCGCAATGACCGACCTTGAGGAGCTTCTCACGCGGGCGCAGCTGCTGCTGCCCTGGTTGCGCAACGAGATCGTGGCGATGGTCCAGCCGTGGCGGCTGGTCCAGCTGGCCCTGATCGCGCTGCTGGCGCTGGCGGCCTGGGGGATCGGGCGGTGGGCGCATCCGCGGATGGACGCCTGGATGCGGGCGCGCTCGCTGACGCCGCCGGCGGCGCGGGCGCTGGTGCTGGTGCGCGACCGGCTGGGGCTGATCGCCTTCGCCGCGCTCGCCTGGGCCGCGGCGGTGGGGATGGCCGAGGTCACCTGGCCCTCGCGCTCGCATATCGTGGGGCTGGCGGCCCAGCTCGCGGCCGTCTGGGCCGCGGTGGGCATCGTCGTGCGGCTGATCCGCAACCCGCTGCTGCGCCGCGCGGCGCGATGGGGCGGGCTGATCTTCGCCACCGCCCTGGTGCTGGGACAGGCGGGCGCGCTGCTCGAGACGCTGGACGGGATCGCCTTCACGGTGGCCGAGCGGCGGGTCTCGGCCCTGACCGCGGCGCGGGGCTTGCTGGCGCTGATCGGCCTGATCTGGCTGGCGCGCTGGGCGCTCGCGGTGCTGCGGCGCAGGCTGGCGGGGGTCGAGGAGATCTCGCCCTCGATGCGGGTGCTGACCGAGAAGGTCGCGGGCTTCGCCATCTTCCTCGCCGCCGCCGCCGCGGCGCTGAACGTGGCGGGGTTCGACCTGACCTCGCTGGCGGTGTTCTCGGGCGCGATCGGGCTGGGGATCGGGTTCGGCCTGCAGAAGGTGGTCTCGAACCTCGTCTCGGGCGTGATCCTGCTGGTGGACAAGTCGATCAAGCCCGGCGACGTGATCTCGCTGGGCGAGACCTTCGGCTGGATCTCGGGGCTCAACGCCCGCTACGTCTCGGTCGTCACCCGCGACGGGCGCGAATACCTGATCCCCAACGAGGATCTGATCACCGGGCAGGTGGTGAACTGGTCCTATTCCTCGGAGCTGGTGCGCCTCGACGTGACGTTCGGGGTCGCCTACGCGAGCGATCCCCACGCGGTTCGGCGCATCGCGGTCGAGGCGGCCGAGGCGGTCGAGCGGGTCTCCCACGATCCCACGCCGGTCTGCCATGTGACGGCCTTCGGCGACAGCTCGGTCGATTTCGTGCTGCGCTTCTGGATCCACGACCCGGCCAAGGGCCTGACCAACGTGCGCGGCGCGGTGTTCCTGGCGCTGTGGGACGCCTTCCAGGCCAACGGGATCGAGATCCCGTTCCCCCAGCGCGACGTCCGCATCGTCGAGACGCCGGGGCGGCGCGCCTCGCCCGCCCCGGACTGAACAACGCCCCTCAGGGCATCGGGATCGCCTCGCCCGTGGCGGGAACGTCATAGCCCCGGATCACCGCCGGACGTTCGGCGATGCGCTTGTACCAGGCGAGCACGCCGGGGAACTCGGTCAGGTCCACGCCCTGGCGTTCGAACCGCGCGGCCCAGGGCCAGATCGCCATGTCGGCGATCGAGTAGGCGCCCGGCCCCTGCCCGGCCACGTAGTCCCGCCCCCGCAGCCGCGCATCCAGCACGCCATAAAGCCGGCGCGCCTCGGCGCCGAAGCGGGCCTCGGCATAGTCGGACTTGCCGGGGTTGTAGAAATGGAAGTGGTGCACCTGGCCCAGCACCGGGCCGAAGCCCGCCATCTGCCACATCAGCCACTCGACCACGCGCCATTCCTCGCCGCCCTCGGTGAGGAACTTCCCGTGCTTCTTGGCGAGGTAGAGCAGGATCGCCCCGCTCTCCATCAGCGTCTGGCCGGTCTGGCGGTCGACGATGGCGGGGATCTTGTTGTTGGGCGCGACCGAGAGGAACTCGGGCGCGAACTGCTCGTCCTTGCCGATGTTCACGGCGTGGGTCTCGTAGGCGACCTCCAGCTCCTCGAGCAGGATCGAGACCTTGCGCCCGTTGGGCGTCGTCCAGGTGTAGAAGTCGATCATGCGGCCGCCTCCGCCGGCAGCAGCCGGTCGACCAGCGCCAGCCAGTAGGCCACGCCCAGCGGGATCGAGGCGTCGTTGAAGTCGTAGTCGGGATAGTGCAGCCGGCCCGAGACGTGGTCCTCGGCCGCCGTGCCCATCCAGATGTAATGCCCCGGCCGGGCGTTGAGCATGAAGGCGAAGTCCTCGCCGGCCATGCACGGTTCGGCGGAGCGGGAGACGGCGGCCTCGCCGACGACCGTCTCGGCGACCTGGGCCGCGATCTCGGCCTCGGGCGCGGGGTTGATGCAGGGGGGGTAGTTGCGGCGGTAGTCCACCACCGCCTCGCAGTCGAAGCCCTGCGCGACCGAGCCCGCCAGACGGCGCAGCCGCGCCTCGGTCTTCTCGCGCGCCTCCTCCGAGAAGAAGCGGACCGAGCCGCCGACCACCGCCCGGTCCCCCATCACCACATAGGCGTCCGAGCCCTTGATCATCGAGATGCCCACCGTCACCGCCTCGAACGGCGAGAGATTGCGGGCCGGGATCGACTGCACGGTGGTCACGAAATGGGCCGCCGTCAGCACGGTGTCGACGCCCGCATGGGGCACGCCCGCATGGGTGCCCTGCCCCTCGAAGGCGATGTCGAAATAGTCGATGCCGGCCATGGTCGGGCCCGGCAGCGCGGTGAAGGTGCCCAGCGGCTGGTCGGGCATGTTGTGCAGGCCCCAGACCGTCTCGCAGGGGGCGCGGTCGAACATGCCGTCCTCGACCATCTCGCGTCCGCCGCCGCCGCCTTCCTCCGCCGGCTGGAAGATCAGCGCGACCGAGCCTGCGAAGTCCCGCGTCTCGGCCAGGATCTTGGCCGTCGCGAGCAGCATCGCCGTGTGCCCGTCATGCCCGCAGGCGTGCATCTTGCCGGCGTTGACCGAGGCGTGGGGCAGGCCCGTGCGCTCCTGCATCGGCAGGGCGTCGATGTCGGTGCGCAGGCCGATCATCTTGCCCTTCGCGCGGCCGTGCACGATGCCCACCACCCCGGTGCGGCCGAGGCCGGTCAGGATCTCGTCGACGCCGAACGCTTTCAGCTTCTCCTGGATCAGGGCCGAGGTGCGATGCTCCTCAAAGCCGATCTCGGGATTCGCGTGGAGGTCGCGGCGCCAGGCGGTGGCCTCGGCGTGGAGGGCGGCGATGCGGTCGTGATGACGGCCGAGGGGTGCGGGCGAGGCCGACATGTCGTTCATGGGCGGATCTCCTGCGGCCCGCCGGAGGACAGGCGGAGCGCGCCGCGGAGGCGCATGCGGGCCGGAGGGCGGAGCCTGCGGCGCCGACGGGGGCGCGGTCAATGGCGCGGCGCGCGGGCGCCCTGCGCCCTCCTCGCCCTGCGTCCTTGCTGCGCGACCATGCCTGCCGCGCCCGGCCCGCCCGCCGGGAGAGTCTCGGCGGGGCGATCCAGCGACGGTCGACAGGGACAGGGAGGCGAGCGGCGGCCGAGGGCTCAGCCCCCCAGCGCCTCGATCTTCTGGTTCAGCCAGGGGGCCTGGTAGCCGAGCTCGAAGGCGCGGCGGTAGTCCTGGGCGGCCTGCTCGCCCTGGCCCGCGCGCTCGCGCAGCTGGCCGCGGGTCGCCCAGGCGGCGGCCCAGCTCGGCGACAGGCGCACCGCGGCGTCGAGATCGGCGATCCCCCCCGCCGTGTCCCCCGCCTTGGCCAGCGCCACGCCGCGCTGCAGGTGGGCGGCGGCGTCGGAGGGATCGAAATGCAGCACCCGCCCGAAGGCCGAGGCGGCCTCCGACAGCCGCCCCAGGGCCGCCAGCGCCACGCCGCGGTTGTAATGCGCGTCCGGGTTCGAGGGGGCGAGCTGCACCGCGCGGTCGAGATCGCTCAGGGCCCCCGAGGCGTCGCCCCGCTGCAGCTGCAGCGTGGCCCGCCCGACCAGCGGCTCGGCCGAGCTCGGCTCGAGCTGGATCGCCCGGCCCCAGTCGGCCAGCGCCTCGGCCGTGCGCCCACGGCGCGAGTAGGCGAGCGCCCGGTTCACGTAGATCGCCGGCAGCGCGGAATCTTCCTGCTGGGCGCGGTCATAGGCGCCGATGGCGTCGCCGTCGCGGCCCATCTCCGAGAGCGCCACGCCGTAGTTCGTCCAGGCCGCCGCCGCCGTTCGCCCGCTCACGCCGCCCTGGTTGAGCGCCGTCTGGCAGGCGCCGGCCAGTTCGGACGAGGTGGCCTCGGCCTTCAGACACTTGTCGAGGAACGGGTTCGCCAGCCCCGCCGTCGGGGCCCCCAGCCCGCAGACAAGCGCCAGCGCCGCCGCCCGCAGAGGCCACGGCGTCCGGGGACCGCCGGAGGGGTCCGCCACGCGATCCGCACGGGCGAGGCCCGCGCCGGACCGGGGGCGCGTGCGGCCCGCAGCAGAAAGGGCGCGGGCGGGGCCCGCGGCGAAAATGGAACGCGTCGTCGTCATGCGGCGACGATGCCCGAGGACCTAGGCGGGAAAAAGGCGCGCGGCCGCGACCTCGCGCCGGCTTGAACCGCATCCTGTCGACCGGCAGGTTCGCGATACGGGCGCATCGTCCGCGACCTCTCCAAAGCGCCCCGTTCCCCGCCGACGCCACTCTTCGCAGCGCCTCCGCAGCCCCCACGTCAGTCCGGATCCCCCGCCTCTTGCCCCAGGCTCCCTTCGACCCCCGCGAAATCGCCCCGGCGCCCCCTGTCGGCGAAGCCTCCCCGGCCGAGACCGCCGCCCCGCCGCGGCCCGACAACGCGCTGGGCGGCGCCTGGATGCTGATGTCGGTGGTCACCGCCTCGGCGATGGTGCTGGCCGTGCGCGGCATGGCCGAGGGGCTCGACAGCCGCATGACGGTGCTGCTGCGCTCGCTGGGGATCATGGCCTGCGTGGGCGCGATGCTGCTCTCGCCCCGGTTCCGGCGCAGCCTGCGGTTCTCGAACCCCAGGCTGCACCTGGTGCGCGGCGGGCTGATCGCGGTCTCGACCCAGTTCGGGTTCTACGCGATCTCCAACCTCAACCTCTCGACCGCCACGGTCCTGTCGTTCACCGCCCCGATCTTCGCCACCCTGCTGGCCGTGCCCCTGAATGGCGAACGGGTCGGCCCGCGCCGCTGGGCGGCGGTGGCGGCGGGCTTCGCGGGGGCGCTGATCATCCTGCGCCCCACGCCTGCGGGGCTGGACTGGGCGATGCTCTCGGCGCTGCTGGCCGCGGTCCTCTTCGCGCTGGCCCTGGCGCTCTCGCGCGGGATCGCGGCGGCGGACGGGCCGTCGGCAGCCTTCGTGTCGGCCAACGGTCTGATGCTGCTGATCGCCCTGCCCATCGCCCTGCCGGTGTGGGAACTGCCCACCGGCGCCGGCGGATGGAGCCTTCTTGCCCTGCTGGTCGCCACCTCGGCCGCGCGCAACGTGGGCGACCTGCAGGCCTACCGGCACGGCGACGCCTCGGTGATGGGGGTGATCACCTACGGACGCCTGGTGCTGATCGCGGCGGCCGCCTGGGCGATCTTCGACGAGGTTCCCGACACGCCCACCCTGGTGGGGGGCGGGGTGATCATCGCCTCGACCCTCTACATCGCCTACCGCGAGCGCGCCGTCGCGCGCGAACGCCGGGCCCTGGCCGCCGCCCGCGACGAGAGCTGACTCGCGCTCCGGCACGCCCCGGACGAGGGCCGAGCGCCGCCGCCGCCCTGGGTTCGCGCCCTGCGGCGAATGCGGCGCCTGCGAAGGCCGCGACCGAAGCTTGCGCGCAAACCTCTCGGGCTGTCTGGAAATTGCGCAGCGGCGCCAATGAGAAGGGCGTCCGGTCTGGAAGCGCCCTGCGATGTCGGAATTCGTAAATCGATCCTTGATCGGGGGGGCCTGAATCAGTATGTCCCCCCTCCACAGGGTCGCCGATCCCAACCTCGACCAGGGCCGCCGCCGGTTACAGACCGCGGCCGAGTCACAGGGGGGGCGCTAAGGGGCCGCTGGGTTAGACCTGCTGGTAGGGGAGACTACGTCATGCACGACGGCAGCCTCTTCCGACTGGGGATCGACCTGGAGACAGGCGCCACCCATGAGGAAGCTCACACGAGCGGCCGTAAGGCCGACATTTACGCCGAAGTCCCCGTTCGGGACATCTTCGACGAGTCGCGGGACGATCACTTCATTCGCCGCGACGGCAAGATCTTCGCAGGCACTCACCTGATCATCGAGGTGGTCGACGGCGAGGGTCTGGACGATCAGGCGCGCATCGAACAGGCGTTCCGCGACTGCGTAGACACCTGCGGCGCGACGCTGCTGCACATCCACACCCACAAGTTCTCGCCCCAGGGCGTGAGCGGGGTCGCGGTGCTGGCCGAGAGCCACATCTCGGTCCACACCTGGCCGGAGATCGGCTACGGCGCCTTCGACGTGTTCATGTGCGGCGACGCGCAGCCGTGGAAGGCCGTCGAGGTCCTGCGCGAGGCGTTCGCCGCCGGCGACGTTCGCGTCAAGGAACTGCTCCGCGGCGAGGAGGTGGTGGCGGACCGGCTGTGAGCCGGCCCCCCGCCTGACCTGACACGTCAGACCTGAAATGGGCGGCCTTTCGAGGCCGCCCTTTCGCGTTTCCGCCTCCCCGGCGCGGCCGCCCGCGCGACTGCCGCGCGGGTGGCCACGGGTGGCGCGCGGGTGGCGCGAATCCGCCGCCGCCCGTACTCTGCCCGGATCCCTGGCTCCCGGTGGAGATCCCCGCCCCCATGCGCCTTCGCCGACGCCTCGCGATCCTCGCGCTTGCCGCCGCAGTCCCCGCCCTGTCCGCGCAGGCCCAGCAGGCCCAGCAGGCCCAGCAGGCCGCGCCAGAGACCGGCGCCGAGACCGACGCCACCGAGCGCGGCTGGCGCGACCTGTTCTTCGATCCGCAGGACGGGGCGCCGGATCTTTCGGGCCTGCTGGCGCGAGGAGGATTCGTGCCCGCCCCGGTGCTCATCACCGAGCCGGCGGTGGACGGCGGCCTCGGGCTGGTGGGCTATTTCGTGCAGATGCGCGGGGCAGACCGCCCGCCGGAGCGGACCATCCTGGGCGCCGCGGTCACCGGCAACGGCTCGAACGGCTACGGGGCGCTGCACTCGGGCAGCTTCCTGGGGGGCGACCTGCTCTACAGCGCCGCGGCGGCGCACGGGCTGGCGATCCTGAACCTCTATCCGGGGGGGCGGGACTACTCGCTGGCCTATGACAACACCATCACCTACGTGGGCGGTCGGGCGCATTACCGGCTGGGCGGCGGGGCGGTCTCGGTGGGGCCCTCGGTCAGCTGGCGCTCCAACGACGTGGCCGCGGATCTTTCGGGCCTGTTCCCGCGGCGCGATCCGCTGCTGGGGCGGACCACCGACCTGCTCGCGCTCGGCGGGTCGCTGCACTACGACGACCGCGACAACCCGCTGACCCCCACCTCGGGCGTCAACGCCATCGCCGAGGCGCTGACCTACAGCGCCGCGCTGGGCTCGGACCGCGACTTCTCCTCCCTGACGATGACCGCGGCGGGGTTCGAAAGCCGGGGCGAGTGGACGGCCGGCGCGCTGATCTCGCTTGCCGCGACCTTCGGCGACGCGCCCTTCTTCATGGAGCCGGGGGTGGACCTGCGCGGCGTCTCCTATGGCCGCTACACCGGCGACCGTGTGGCCTCGCTCGAGGTCGAGCTGCGCCGCCAGGTGTCCGATCGCTGGGCGGTGCTGGGCTTTGCGGGCGTCGGTCATGCGCAGCGATCGGGCTCGATCCTCTCGGGCTCGGAGGCCACCGTGCCGGCGGGGGGCGTGGGCCTGCGCTACCGCATCGCGCGCAAGCTGGGGCTCGACATGGGCCTCGATCTCGCGTTCGGCGAGGAAGGCTCGACCGTCTACATCCAGTTCGGCCACGCCTGGGGGCGGTCGATGGACTGAGCCGGCCCCTCAGGCCGCGGCGAGGCTCAGCCCGCCCTGGCGCGTGAGGAACGCCACGATCTCGTCCACCCCGTCGCCCTTGCCGACATTGGCCATCACGAAAGGCAGGCCGCGGCGCATCCGCTCGGCGTCCGCGCGCATCACCTCGAGGTTCACGCCCACGTAGGGCGCGAGCTCGACCTTGTTGATCACCAGCAGGTCAGAACGGGTGATGGCCGGCCCCCCCTTGCGCGGGATCTCCTCGCCCGCGCAGGTGTCGATCACGTAGATCGTCAGGTCGGCGAGCTCCGGGCTGAAGGTGGCCGCCAGGTTGTCGCCCCCGCTCTCGATCACCACCAGGTCGAGGTCGGGGAAGGCCCCCCGCAGGTCGGCCACCGCGGCGAGGTTGATAGAGGCGTCCTCGCGGATCGCGGTGTGCGGGCAGCCGCCGGTCTCGACCCCGCGGATGCGGTCCGCGCTCAGCACCTGCATCCGGGTCAGCGCGTCGGCGTCCTCGCGCGTGTAGATGTCGTTGGTGATCACCGCCATCGACAGCCGGTGGGCCAGCGCCCGGCACAGCGCCGCGGTCAGCGAGGTCTTGCCCGCCCCCACCGGGCCGCCGATGCCCACGCGAAGCGGGCCATGGGGAGATGTCTGGAGGGTCACGAGCGGAACAGCCTCGTCGTCTGGGTTTCGTGGAACATGCAGGACAGGTCGACGGCGAGACAGGCGCCGCCGAGGTCGTCGGGGTCGGCGGCCAGCGCCTCGACCGCGACCGCCTCGCAGATCGGAGCCAGCGCCGCGATCACCGCCTGGCCCTCGGTCTGGCCCAGCACCGACAGCCGGATCGCGGCCGAGACCAGGTTCGAGACGAAGGCGTGCAGGAAGGCCGCGGCGGTCTCTTCGAGCGGCAGGCCCTCGCGCCGGGCCGCGCGGCCGAGCGCCACCGGCAGGGCCGCGGCCTCGCCCGAATGTCCGCGCACCGCCTTCGTGGTCATGGCGAAGGCCGCGCCCTGGGCCGTCGCCTCGAGCGCCCGCTCGGCCGAGGGCTGGAGGGCCGCGGCGAGCTCGGCCGGGGCGGGGTCGTCGGGGTCGCGCCAGGCCGCGGCCAGCAGCACCGCGTCCGAGCGGCCGGCGCCCTGGCGCAGGATCGCCGTCAGCCACGCCTTCAGGGCGGGGGCGTCGGGCAGGAGGCCGGCCTCGGCCGCCTGCTCGAGCCCGTGGGAATAGGCGAAGGCGCCGACGGGATAGGCGGGCGACAGCCAGCTCGCCAGCAGCAGGGCGCCGCGCGCATCGAGGCTCATGTCTCGCCCCGCAGGGCGCGGCTGTCCCCGCCCCGGAGGGGCGCGCTGTCCCCGTCCCGCGGGGGGGCGCTTTCCTCGCCTCGCGGTCGGCCGGGGCTGGTCTCGCCCCGCAGTCGGGCGGCGACATCCTCTGCGCGTCCCTCGCGGTAGAGGTGGACTTCGCGCACCAGGCGGATCGTGGGCTTCACGGCAAACAGGATCGAGCCGATCAGGAACAGCCAGGTGCCGGCGGTCAGCCACGCCTCGGAGAAGAACATCACCGAGCCGATGACGAACGCCAGCGCCGCGCCGAAATCGACGCAGGTATAGAGGATCTCGTAAGCGGCGAAGAGGCGGCGCGTGCCCTCGGAGCGGTGTTTCGCGCCCGGCTCGAACAATCTCATGCGGGGTCCCTCAAGTGCGCGTCCGGGTCGTGGTGGGGGTCGTGGCCGTGGGCGTGGCCATGGGTGCGGCCGTGACCGTAGGCGCCGCCCTCGGGGCGGAAGGGCTCCTCCACATGCGCGACCGCGGCGCCCAGATGCTCGAGCATGTGTTCGAGCACGTGGTCGCGGCGGATCAGCAGGCGGCCCTCCTGCACCTCGCAGGGGGTGTGCCGGTTGCCGATGTGCCAGGCGAGCCGGGCGAGCCCGCGGGCGTCCCTCGCCCGCGCCTCGGCCAGGGGCTCGGGCGCGGCGCGCAGGGCCACACGGCGGCCGTCGCCCAGCGTCAGGGCAAGGCCCTCGGCCAGCTCCGTCGCCTCGGCGAGGTCGAGCAGGATCTCCTCGCCGCCATCCGTGGTCAGCAGGCCCCGGCGGCGCCAGCGCCCCTCATAGGGCAGCGACAGGCTGTCGGCCGCGGGCCCGGCTAGCGGTTCGAGCGTCAGCGCCCGGGGCGGGGGAGCGGAGGGCTGGGTCATGGGGTCCTTCCCGTGTCGACTGGGCCATCCGGCCCGATCCCCGCCCCCGGCGCAACCCCGGCAGGACGTCGCGCACCGGCGTCCGAACCCATCCAGCGGAATGTCTGGTGCCCGCCGACCCCCGTCGGGGCCTGAAAATGGCTCAAATCGGGCCGCATTGTGACATTGAGCGCGCTCCAGACGACCTCCGCGGGCCATCGCCCGCCGCCTCTGCCGCGCGGGAACTCCTTGATGTTCCTTATGATATCTTTTGGAAACGGTCGCGCGGCCGCGACGGGGCCGCTCCGAATATCGTGCAGAAACGGAGCGAGGCCAACAAAAGGCAAGACCTTGGCGAAATGGTTGCGGACCCCAGCATTGTGGCGTATCGCGGAATTACTCCTGCCGTGCACGACGACGCCCGGGCGTCGGGTTGGACCGGCTGGCCGCATCGGCCTGCCGGCCCGGATCGCGTCCCGTGCCGAAACCGGCCGCTGCGCGCCGCGCGCAGGAACCGGAGCCTCCCTCGGGGGGCTTGAGAAAACGACGATTGACGACTGCGCCCAACGACTGCAACCGACACCGACTGGCTCCGAGGACAGGCTGACATGACGATCCTCTTGCGCGCTGCAACGGCCGCGGTGATCGCGACGACCCTGCCGGTCATCGGCGGGTCGGGCGTCGAGACCTGGACCAACGTCGGCGCCCTGCGCGGCCTCGACGTGCTGGTGGCCCTCGACGACGCCTACCTCGACGAGAGCGCGGGGCGGGTGCTGGTCGCGACGCGTCTGGTGGGCGACATCGACGCCCGGCTCGAGACGATCCCCGATCTCGACGACTCCCCGCCCACGCCGCGGCGCGTCGGGGTCCGGGCGATGACTCTGACCTATATCTACGACTGCGACCTCGGCGAGATCGAGCAGGTGCGCTTCCATTCCGCCTACGACGACGAGGATCGCCGCATGGCGGCCCCGGCCGACTTCGTGAACCTGGTCGAGAACACCCTGCGCACCGGCCTGCTGGCCTCGTCCTCGACCGAGTCGCGGGCGGGCTGGCGCAAGCTCTGCGCCAGGCTGCGCGCGCGCCTGCCCGCCGACCTCAGAACATGAAGTAGCGCTGCGCCATCGGCAGCTCGCTGGCCGGCTCGCAGGTCAGCAGCTCGCCGTCGGCGCGGACTTCGTAGGTCTCGGGGTGGACCTCGATCTGCGGGCAATGGGCGTTCAGCGCCATGTCGGCCTTGCCGATGTTGCGCGTGTTCTCGACCGCCACCAGCCCCTTGCGCAGGCCGAGGCTGTCGCCGATCCCCTCGGCCAGCGCGGCCTGGGAGACGAAGGTGACCGAACCCATCTCCTGCGCGCGCCCGAACGCCCCGAACATCGGCCGCGAATAGACCGGCTGCGGCGTGGGGATCGAGGCGTTGGGATCGCCCATCTGCGCCATGGCGATGGTCCCGCCCACCAGCACCGTGTCGGGCTTCACGCCGAAGAAGGCGGGCGACCACAGCACCAGGTCGGCGCGCTTGCCGACCTCAATCGAGCCGATCTCGCGGCTGATGCCGTGGGCGATCGCGGGGTTGATCGTGTACTTGGCGATGTAGCGCTTCACGCGAAGGTTGTCGTTGGCGCCGGTCTCGTCGGCCAGTCGCCCGCGCTGGACCTTCATCTTGTGGGCGGTCTGCCAGGTGCGGATGATCACCTCGCCGACCCGGCCCATCGCCTGGCTGTCCGAGGCGATGATCGAGAACGCGCCGAGGTCGTGCAGGATGTCCTCGGCCGCGATGGTCTCGCGCCGGATCCGGCTTTCGGCGAAGGCCACGTCCTCGGGGATGTCGCTGTCGAGGTGGTGGCACACCATCAGCATGTCGAGATGCTCGTCGAGGGTGTTCTTCGTGAACGGCCGCGTGGGGTTGGTCGAGGAGGGGATCACATGCGCCTCCCCGCAGACCTTGATGATGTCGGGGGCGTGGCCCCCGCCGGCGCCCTCGGTGTGGAAGGCGTGGATGGTGCGGCCCTTGATGGCGGCGAGCGTGTTCTCCACAAAGCCGCTTTCGTTGAGCGTGTCGGTGTGGATCATCACCTGCACGTCCATGTCGTCGGCGACCGACAGGCAGCAGTCGATGGCGCCCGGCGTCGTCCCCCAGTCCTCATGCAGCTTCAGCGCGCAGGCGCCGGCCTTGACCATCTCTTCCAGCGCCGCCGGCCGGGACGCATTCCCCTTCCCCGACAATCCAAAATTGATCGGCAGCCCGTCGAGCGCCTGCAGCATCCGTCCGATATGCCAGGGCCCCGGCGTGCAGGTGGTCGCCAGCGTCCCGTGCGAGGGGCCGGCGCCCCCGCCGAGCAGCGTGGTGACGCCCGAGTGCAGCGCGTCCTCGACCTGCTGGGGGCAGATGAAATGGATGTGGCTGTCGAAGCCGCCGGCGGTCAGGATCCGGCCCTCGGCCGCGATCACGTCGGTGCCGGGGCCGACAATGATGTCCACGCCCGGCTGCACGTCGGGGTTGCCGGCCTTGCCGATGGCGCAGATGCGCCCGTCGCGCAGACCCACGTCGGCCTTGTAGATGCCGGTGTGGTCCACGATCAGCGCGTTGGTGATGACCGTGTCGACCGCGCCCTGCGCCCGGGTGACCTGGCTCTGGCCCATGCCGTCGCGGATCACCTTGCCGCCGCCGAACTTCACCTCCTCGCCATAGGTGGTCAGGTCGCGCTCGACCTCGATCACCAGCTCGGTGTCGGCCAGGCGCAGCCGGTCGCCGGTGGTGGGGCCGAACATGCCGGCGTAGGCGGCGCGGGAGATGCGGGCGGGCATGGTCAGGCCTCCGGTCTGCAAAGAGGGATCCGGGCGCGGACCCGGGAAAGTTCAGGTCGCGGCCCGCCGGCGCGCGTTCGCGCTGGACCGGAACAATTGGCCGGCGTTACCTTCGCCTCGCCGACGGGCGCAGGGCCTGTCGCAGAGGCAGAGAGGACGTCATCTTGGATCTTCGCAAGGCAACGGCGCGCGTGGCGCTGCTCCTCGCCGGCGCGGCGGCCATTGGCGGAGCGGCGCAGGCCGAAACCCAGCTCGAGCGCGGCGAATACCTGGTGCGCGTGGTCGCCGCCTGCGGCAACTGCCACACGCCCTTCGGACCGCAGGGCCCGGACATGACCAGGGAGCTGGGCGGCCGCCTGGTCGAGAAGAACGAGGCGTTCGAGGCCTGGGCCCCCAACATCACCCCCGACCCCGAGACCGGCGTCGGCGCCTGGTCGGACGCCGAGCTCAAGCGCGCCATACGCGAGGGGATCCGCCCCGACGGCTCGGTGATCGGGCCGCCGATGCCGTTCCTGTTCTACCGGGATCTGGGCGACGCGGATCTCGAGGCGATCGTCGCCTTCCTGCGCAGCGTCGCGCCGGTGAAGAACGAGACGCCCGAGTCCGTCTACAACCTGCCGCTGCCCCCCAGCTACGGCCCCCCGGTCGAGAGCGTGACCGCGCCCGAGCGCGGGCCGACCGCCGACTACGGCGAATACCTCGCCGGCCCCGTCGCCCATTGCATGGAGTGCCACACCCGGCTCGGCCCGGCCGGGCCGATGATCTCGACCCATCTCGGCTCGGGCGGGAATGAGTTCCACGGGCCCTGGGGAACCTCGGTCTCCTCGAACCTGACGCCGCATGCGGACGGTCTGGCCGGGCGCAGCGACGAGGAGCTGATCACGATGATCCGCATGGGGATCCGCGACGGCAAGCCGATGCTGCCGCCGATGGGCTACGCCTACTACGCCAACATGACCGACGAGGACGCGCAGGCGATCGTGGCCTACCTGCGCACCCTGCCCCCGCTGCCGCTGCCCGAATGAGCCCGCCGGCCGGGGCGCGCCCGCGCCCCGGCGGCCCTGCCCCCGCGCCTCGCGCGTATGTGGGGCGCGCGTATGTGGGGCGCGCGTATGCGGAGCGAGGGTCATCGCTCGGCGTCTCCGGCGCGCGGAACCTGGCGGGCAAGGTGCAGGCAGACCGCGGGGATGTAGAGGATCATCAGCTTCCAGGCGTTGAACGCCTTGTCGAATTCCGCGCGCGGGTCGCCCTCGCGCAGGGCCGCGACGCCCTCGCCCACCACCCAGGCGACGCCCACGGTCGCGATCAGCGCCAGGACGCCCCCGATCCACACGCCCCTGCGCCCGCCCAGCAGCTTGCGCCCGCCCAGCGGCAGAACCCAGCCGACGACCAGCATCAGCACGACCGCGATCGCCGGGGTCATGCCCGGCCCGCCACGCCAAGCATGCGCATCCGGCGCGGGTGGCGGCGGCGATAGAGCACCCGCGCCCAGAGCGCGAAGGCCGGCGTCATCGGGCCGGCGTCGATCTCGATGCGGTCGTGGAGACGAGAGCCCTCGCCCTGCGGGCACGTCTCGACCCACATGCGATGGTTCCAGGCGCGAATGCCGGCGCCGCGCTCGCGGCTGACCATCACGCGGGCCGCGTCGTCGCACTCGAGGATCTCGATCTCGTAGGGCTGGCGCGGCATCACGCCGAAGCCCGAGACCTCGATCGCCAGCTTCTGGCCCGAGCGGAAGCGCCCGCCCGGCAGGCCGTATTGCGCGACCATGCCCCGGTTGGCCTCGGCCAGCGCGTCCCAGTCGGCGGCGACCGCCCACAGGCGGTCCGCGTCGACCGGATAGCCGTGGTGGGACTGGACCACGCAGACCCGGCTCACAGCGGCCCCATCACCTTCTGGTTGAACCCCCAGACCTCGCGCTTGCCGGCGTAGGGCACCAGCGTCACGTCGCGCGACTGCCCCGGCTCGAACCGCACGGCGGTGCCGGCGGCGATGTCCAGGCGCATGCCCTTCGCGGCGGCGCGGTCGAAGTCCAGCGCCGGGTTGGTCTCGGCGAAATGATAGTGCGAGCCCACCTGCACAGGCCGGTCGCCGGTGTTGGAGACGGCCAGCACGACCGTCTCGCGCCCGGCGTTGAGCTCGATGTCCCCGGCCGCGGGGAAGAGCTCGCCCGGGATCACCGCAGCGCCCTCCGCGCGGTCCACACGGCCGCGACCGCAAGCGCCGCGAACACCAGCGCCTCGACGCCGTGGGGGTGCAGGTGGCCCTCGGGGCCCGCATGCGCCAGCGCGGCGGCGGGGGACAGGGCGGCAATCGGCGCCAGGGCGATCAGGGCGGCGAGGGTTCGGGTCATGCTCAGGGTCTCCGTGTCGGTCTTGATTGCGTCGCGCCCCGCGGGCCTTGCCCGGGCCGGAGGGCGGGTCCGGGGTCGCGGGTTCGGGTCAGCGAATGGGATCGTGGACTGTCACCAGCTTGGTGCCGTCGGGGAACGTCGCCTCGACCTGCACCTCGTGGATCATCTCGGGGATGCCCTCCATGCACTGGTGGGCGGCGACCACCGTGGCGCCGGCGGCCATCAGGTCGGCGACCGAGCGCCCGTCGCGCGCGCCCTCGACCACGAAGTCGGTGATCAGGGCGATCGCCTCGGGATGGTTGAGCTTCACGCCGCGCGCCAGGCGTCCGCGCGCCACCATCGCGGCCATCGAGACCAGGAGCTTGTCCTTCTCCCTGGGCGTCAGGTTCATGCGGATCGTCCCCTCGTTCTGTCTTCCCGTCCCGCCGCCGCCGGCGGGCCGCCTACATCGTCCACGGCCGCGGCAGCGCGCCGCCGCGCCAGAGTTCCAGCAGCGGCATCAGCATCGCCCTCAGCGCCCGTCCGTCGCGCGCCAGGATCCGGACCACCGTGATCCCGTTCACCCGGCTTGCGGCGCCCAGCGCCGGCGCGCCGGCCGCAGGGAATTCCCCAAGCAAGTTCCGGGCCGAGACGCAGGCCGCCTCCGCCCCCGGCCCCGCGCGCACCGCCGTGGCGGCGCACAGGCGCCCGCCAAAGCTCGCGGCCTGCGCGGCGATGGCCGAGGCGTCGCCCTCCAGCCGCAGCCCGTCGGCCCAGACCAGCCGTCCGTCGATGCGCAGGCGCCAGGCGTCGCGGAAGCGCGCGTCGCGCACGGTCTCGCCCATCGCGGCGCGGCCAAGGATCAGCGGCTCGACGCCCAGAAACTCCGCGTCCGGCGCCAGATCGATCTCGAGCCGCCGGTCCAGCGCGCCGCCGTCGAACAGGATCGTCTCCTGGGGCAGCCACTCCAGCCGGGCGCCGGGGCCGGCGCGCAGGCGGGCGCGGACCTGCGCGGTCTCGTCGGCCTGGGCGCGATAGATCCGTTCGGCCGTCTGCGTCGCCACGACAAGGTGCGAGCCCTCGCCCGCCTCCGCCGCCCAGTCGAAGCGGTCGCCCCCGGTCAGCCCGCCGGCGGTGTTGAGCAGCACCGCCTCGAGCGCCGCGCCCTCGTAGACCGTCGGCAGCAGGCACTTGGCCGAGCCCCGCTGGTAGAGATCGTCGAGCCGCGAGCGCCCGCCCCGAAGCTTGGAGGAGACCCGCCCCTCGCCCTCCGCCCGCGGCTGTCGCGCCACGCCGCCCGCCCGGGCGGCAGGCGCGGTCGCGGGGCGTGAGGCGTCGAGCATCCGGCAGGTCCGAGCATTGGCTCGCCCGCGCGGGCGCACGGGCGGAAAGGGAAGGTTCTTCCGGACGATGGCCCGTTCAGGTTCGCCGCGCAAGCCCCGCGCCGGGGCCCGCCGCGACGATCATGCTGAAGCGAAGATGAGCGCGCGCCGCCCCTGCCCGCCTGTTGGGCGCCCTGCCCAGAGCGCAGGCGCCGACCCGCCCGGACGCCCCCGATCGCCCGCCCGCGCTTGACCCCGACGCCCGGCCCGGCGGATACCTCCGCCCGCCGGGCCAGGGCCGGTCCGCGCGACGTGCAGAGGGGACATTGGGGTGGAAACGTTGACCTTGCTGGGCCAGGCCCTGCTGACCGCGATCCCCGCCGCCTGGATCGGCGTCGGGGTCATCGAGAACATCCGCTTCCCGCCGGTCAACGGCGATCTGGTGACCATGGTCATGCGCATGGACCGCGTGCGCGAGGAACGCCCCGAGATCTACGAGAAGGTGAAGGGCAACCGGATCGAGAGCCCGCGCGCCCACGCGCTCGCCTACGCCGCCATCGTGGGGGTCGAGCTGCTGGCGACCGTCCTGCTGGGCCTCGGCGCGCTGCTGCTGGCGCTGGCGGCCCTCGGCCTTGCCGGCCCGATCTTCGCCCGCGGCCTCGCGGCGGCGGGCGCGCTGGTGTTCACGATGGTCTGGGGCGGGTTCCTGGTCGGCGGCCAGTGGTTCCACTACTGGGCCGGCTGGAAGGACAGCCAGTTCACCCACTTCTTCCTGGTGCTGTGGGGCGCGCTGACCTTCCACATCCTGACCTGAGCCCGCCATGATCCCGATCCTGATCGCCGGCGCCGCCGTCCTGCTGCCCGAGGGCCCGGTCGAGACCAGCGTGCGCGTCGAGGACGGCCTGATCGCCGAGATCGGCGCGCCCCCCGCCGCGGGCGCCCTGCGGATCGACGGCCGCGGCCTGGTGCTCGCGCCGGCCATCGTCGATATCCACGGCGACGCGTTCGAGCGTGCGGTGATGCCCCGCCCCGGCGTGTTCATGCCCGGCGAGGTCGCGGCCCTCGACGTCGACCGCCAGCTGGCCGGGCTCGGCATCGCCACCGCCTACCACGCCCTGACGCTGAGCTGGGAGCCGGGGCTGCGCTCGGTCGAGCGGGGGGAGGCGTTCCTCGAAGCGCTCGCCGCCGCCGCCCCGCGCCTGAGCGTCGACCACCGCATCCAGCTCCGCTGGGAGACCTTCGCGCTGGAGGCGATCCCCCTGATCGAGCGGACGCTGGCGGCCGGCCCCACGCCCGCCATCGCCTTCAACGACCACACCTCGATGATGATGCGCGAGCGCTCGGGCCCGGTGACCGAGCGCGCCTTCGAACATGGCCCCGGCTATGTCGCCGCCGCCTTCGACGACCCCGGCGTGCGCAAGTCGGTCCGCGCCGTCGCCGCCCGCGCGAGCCTGAGCGAGGAGGAATACGTCGAGCGTCTGGCGCAGGTCTGGGCCCGTCGCCCGCAGATCCCCGGCGCCATCGCGCAGGTGGCGGCGCTTGGCCGGGCCGCCGGCGCGCCCATGCTCAGCCACGACGACAGCCAGCCCGAGACGCGGGCCTTCCACCGCGCCCACGGCGCGCGCATCGCAGAGTTCCCGATGTCGCAAGCCGTGGCGCGCGAGGCCCGCGCACAGGGCGAATCCGTGGTCCTGGGCGCCCCCAACGCCCTGCGCGGAGGCAGCCACATCGGCTCGCTCAGCGCCGCGGACATGGTCGAGGCGGGGGTCTGCGACATCCTCGCCAGCGACTACCACTATCCCGCCCTGCCCGCCGCCGTCGGGCGCCTGGCCGCCGAGCGTCGCGCCGACCGCGCCACCCTGTGGGCCTGCGTCTCGGCCAACCCCGCCCGGGCCCTGGGTCTGAGCGACCGCGGACGGATCGCGCCGGGCCTGCGCGCGGATCTCGTCCTGCTCGACTGGCCCGAGGGCGCGGCGCCGGCCGCCTGCCTGACGCTGTGCGCAGGCCGCGCCGCGCATCTCTCGGGCGACCTGATCCGCCCGGCCTGAGAGGCGCGCCCCCCGGGCCGGGCGGGGCGCAGAACGCCCCGGGTCAGGCCCGCGACGCGAGGGGCTCGCCCCCTCGGCTCACTCCTTCAGCGCATCCAGGATCGGCGCCCACTGCGCGCGCATCGGCTCGAGCGCCTTTGCGGGACGATCGAAGATCGACAGGCCCTGTTCGGCGAGTTCCGCGTAGGCCGCGCGTTCGGACAGGCGGGCGAGCGGCGTGTGGCCCAGCTTCTCGAACTCCGCGTCCAGCCCTGCGGCGGCCCTGGTGCGGGGGCGGATCCGGTTGCCCACCAGCCGCACCTCCACCCGGCCCTTGCGCACGCGCTTGAGCTCCTCGATCTCCTTGAGGAAGCGCCGGGTGGCGTCGAGATCGTAGAACGAGGGCGACAGCGGCGCGATCAGCAGGCGGGCCTCGGCGACCAGCTCCTCGGCCTTGCCGCCGCGCAGAGCGCCGGGGGCGTCGATCACCAGCCAGTCGAGCTTCTTGGGCCGCTCGCCCACGTCCTTGGACTTCGACCAGTCCAGCGCCTCGACCGGGGCCGCGTCCACCGGCCGCCGCCGCGTCCAGCGCAGCGCCGACTTCTGCCGGTCCGCGTCGGCCAGCGCCACCCGCGCGCCGGTCCGCGCGAGCGCCGCGGCCAGCGTCGTCGCGATCACGGTCTTGCCGCAGCCCCCCTTCAGGTTCGCCACCAGGATCGTGCCCCCGGCCGTGTCGGCCATCCCTCGTCCTCCCACCCGACTTCCCGCCCGGCGAGGCGCCGGCGACCGCACGCCGCGCCCCTGGCGCCGGGATGCCCGCGCGCCGCCGAATTCGCGCCGCAGGCTCTCAGCATCTTTCCCTCCGCGCAAGGCGCCCTGCCCCCCATCAGGCCCCGACGCCCCGCGCCGCCGCCTCGCGCCGGGGCCCGTCCCGACATGGAGCGCCGGCCCGCTCCATGGAATGTCCGCCCCGCCGCGCCCGATCGCGAAATCGATGCGACGGAAACCGTGGGGCGGGGCGTTGAACGCTTCGACACGCCCTCCCCCCGCGAGCCGCCGCTGCGGAGATCGACGAGAGATGACGCTGCAAAAAGAAACCATCGCCGCCCTGCGCTTCGGCCTCGGCTTCCGTCCCGACCAGAGGGTCGAGCGGGACCCCGAGGCCATGGTCGCCGGCCTGACCGCCCTGGCCTCCGCCCGCCCGATCGTGGACGAGGAGGAGGACCGCCGCCTGTGGACCGAGCTCAAGGAGTTCCGCGACGCCAAGAAGGCCGACCGCAAGCAGGGCGGCAAGAAGGCCAACGACATGGCCATGGCGGGCAGCGTGGACGAGGAGCGCAAGGAGTTCCGCCAGCGCCTCTACCACGTCTGGAACGCTTCGCTCGCCCGCTCGATCGAGGCCGAGCACGCCTTCGCCGAGCGCATGGCGCGGTTCTGGGCCAACCATTTCTCGGTCTCGATCAAGTTCCCCGCCCATGCCTCGCGCGTCGCGGGGTTCGAGGACCAGGCGATCCGCCCGCATCTGGCGGGCAGTTTCGCCGACATGCTCAAGGGCGTGACGATGCACCCCGCGATGCTGGTGTTCCTGGATCAGCACCGCTCGGCCGGACCCTCGAGCGCCGCGGCCAAGCGCGACGGGCTGGGGCTGAACGAGAACCTCGGCCGCGAGATCCTGGAGCTGCACACGCTGGGCGTTTCCGCGCCCTACAGCCAGCAGGACGTGATTTCGCTCGCGATGCTGCTGACCGGCTTCACCATGCGCGCGCGCCGCGGGACCTTCGTCTATCGCGACAACTTCGCCGAGCCCGGGCGCTTCGAGCTGCTGGGCGAGACCTATCGCGGCGGCGACCAGGCCGAGACGCTGCGCGCGCTGGAAGCTCTCGCGACCCACCCCGCAACCGCGCGCCACGTCGCAACCAAGCTCGCCGCCCATTTCGTGGCCGACCAGCCGCCCGCCGAGCTGGTCTCGGCGCTCGAGGCGAACTTCCGCCAGACCGGCGGCGACCTGCCCGCCCTGTCGCGCACGCTGCTGAGCCACCCCGCCGCCTGGGGCCCGCTGGGCGGCAAGGTGCGCCAGCCCCAGGAGATCGTGGTCGCGGCCCTGCGCGCCGCGGGCGTGACCGGCGAGACGCTCTCGCGCCGCAACGATCCCTTCCAGGGCCTGACGCTGAAGGCGCTCAAGGATCTGGGCCAGCAGGTGAACCGCGCCCCCGGCCCCGACGGCTGGCCCGAGGCCGCGGCCGAGTGGATCAACCCCGGCGCGCTCGCCATCCGGCTCGAGTGGGCCGCGCGCATGGGCGAGGTGCTGGCCGCCCGCAAGGTCGATCCGCGCGAATACGCCGAGGTGGCGCTGCGGGACGCGCTCGACCCCAAGACGGCCTGGGCGATCGCCGCGGCCGCCGAGAAGCGCGAGGGCTTTGCGCTTCTGCTCGCGTCCCCCGACTTCAACCGCCGCTGAGGAGGCGACGATGTCCATGGATCTTTCGCGCCGCGGCCTGCTCAAGGGCGGCCTGACGCTGGGCTGCTCGGCGGCGGCCTTCCCGCTGATGTCGAAGGTCACCTTCGCCTCGGCCCCCGGCGACAACCGGCTGGTGGTGATCGTCCTGCGCGGCGCGCTCGACGGGCTGGCCGCGGTCGGACCCTACACCGACCGCGACTATCTCGCGATGCGCCCCAACCTGGCCACGACCCCGGACCGCAAGGGGATCGACCTCGACGGCCGCTTCGCCCTGCACCAGGAGCTGGGCGCGCTCATGCCGCTGTGGCAGGCGGGCGAGCTGAGCTTCGTGCACGCCGTCTCGACGCCCTACCGCGACAAGCGCTCGCATTTCGACGGTCAGGATGCGCTCGAAAGCGGGACCGAAGCCGAAAGCGGGGGCATGACCCCCTCGCGCGACGGCTGGCTGAACCGGGCGCTGTCGCTGCTGCCGGGCGCGCAGGCGACCACCGCGGTGGCGGTGGGGCGGGACAACATGCTGCTGCTCGACGGGCGGAACCCGGCGCTGAACTGGTCGCCCGATTCCGACATCCAGCTCAGCCCCCAGGCGCTGCAACTGTTCGAGACGATCTCGGCCCGCGACCCGCTGTTCGCCGCGGCGGCGAAGGAGGCGACCCAGATCGACACGGCGCTGGGCATGGACGGCGCGGCGGCGAAGAAGGTCGACGCGCAGAGCCTCGCGGCGCTGTCGGCCGAGATGCTGCGCGGCGAGAGCCGGATCGCGGCCTTCTCGCTGGGCGGCTGGGACACCCACCGCCGGCAGGCGGGCGCGATCCGCAAGCCGATGAACCAGCTCGCCGACGCGATCCTGGAGCTGAAGAAGGGTCTCGGCCCGGTGTGGGAGAAAACGGCGGTGATGTGCATCACCGAGTTCGGACGCACGGCGCGCGAGAACGGCTCGGAGGGCACCGACCATGGCACCGGCGGGCTGATGATGTACGCCGGCGGCTCGTTGTCGAAGGCCAAGGTGTTCGGGGAATGGCCGGGGATGCGCGCCTCGGACCTGTTCGAAGATCGCGACCTGATGCCCACCGACGACCTGCGCCGCCACGCGGCCTGGACCCTGCGGACCCTGTTCGGGATGGAGCGAGCGGGCCTCGAGCGAGAGGTGTTCCCAGGCATAGCCATGGGCCAGGACGCGCGCATCTTCGCCTGAGGGCGAGGAGAGGGACAGTCGAGCAGGCCGACGGCCGCCGTCCGCAAGAGACGGCGGCCGTTTCGCGTCTGCGGGCGGGGGAGCGCCGCGACGGGCGGCGGGCCTGTGGCGGAGTCGGGCTCGCGGCGCGGGGTCGGCCTGGCGCGGGTTGCCACGGGGCCTGTGGCGGGCCGGGGGGAGGAATCCCGAAGGACGGGGACGCTCCCGACTCACCAGAGAACAAACCCGCGCCTGTTCTCCGGATCCGTCTCTCGCTTCTGATGCCTGAGCGACTCGGCCGGAGGGGTCAAGGACAAGCC